>NZ_DASWXE010000027.1:0-2616 GCF_036405635.1 Gemmatimonas sp.
CCACCGGGGAAGCCATTGTGGTGGACCCGCTGCGCGACATTGCGCCCTACCTCGAGGTGGCGCGCGCCGAAGGGCTGCGCATCACCCACATCACCGAAACACACATCCACGCCGACTTCGTCTCGGGCGCCCGCGAGCTTCGTGCGGCGACCGGCGCGCAACTGTTTTTGTCGGCTGAGGGTGGTACGGACTGGCAGTACGCCTATGCCGCTGCAGATAGTGCGACGTTGCTCCGCGATGGGGCGCAGATCATGGTGGGCAATATCCGCTTCGATGTGCTGCACACGCCGGGACACACGCCCGAGCATCTGGCCTTCATCGTGACCGACACGCCACGTGCGGCCGGTCCTATGGGCATCCTGACAGGTGATTTTGTGTTTGTCGGCGATGTGGGGCGCCCAGACCTGCTCGAGCGAGCGGCCAAGGTGGCGAACACCATGGAAGCCGGAGCTCGTACGCTATTTCGGTCGCTTGGTCGTTTCCGCGCCCTGCCCGACCACCTGCAGGTATGGCCCGGTCACGGCGCCGGCTCTGCGTGTGGCAAGGCACTGGGCGCCGTGCCATCCACCACGGTGGGCTACGAGAAGCTGGCCAACTGGGCGGTCGCCGAAACGAACGAAGAGTTGTTCGTGCAGCAGGTGCTGGCTGGGCAGCCCGAGCCGCCACGCTATTTCGCCGATATGAAGCGCATCAACCGCGATGGTCCTGCGCTCCTGGCCACGCGCATGCCGTTCGACGCGATGGACGCGTCGCAGGTGATCGACCGACTCCCGTCCAACGAGACCTGGGTGATCGACCTGCGTGCGGCCTCCGCATTCGCCGAAGCACATGTGCCGCGCACGCTGTCGGTGCCCCGTGTGCGGAGCTTCAGCAACTGGGTGGGCTCGCTGGTGCCCATCGGCGCCGAGGTGATTCTGTTGTCGGCCGTGCCGTTGACGGCCATGCCGGTGTCGGCCATGCCGGTGTCGGCCATGCCGGCACACGAGGCGCAGATCCCGGAGGACGTGGCGCAGGCCGCACACGACCTGACGGCCATCGGGTTTGATCGCATCGTCGGCTGGGCGGGCGCCGAGGCGCTGCTCGACGCATGGACCGCGCGTGGTCGGGCGCCGGGACGCGTCGTACAACTCACGTCATCCGAGCTGGCGGCACGTCAGGGCGTACCGCCCATCGTGGATGTGCGTGGATTGAGCGAGTGGAGCGGTGGCCATCTGCCGGGTGCTCAGCACATTCCGCTCGGCGCACTGCCGGATCGGATCGCGGAAATCCCGGAGGGTCCCGTGGTCATCCAGTGCCAGTCGGGCGCACGGTCGGCCATTGCCACGAGCCTGCTGCACCGGGCCGGTCGTACCGACGCGGTCAATCTGGTCGGCGGCTATCAGGGATGGCGCGCTGCGGGTCTGGCCACCGTCTGACGCCACGTGGAGCATGCAAACGGGGCTGACGTCGCACTGACGTCAGCCCCGGTTTGTTGTCTTGGCAACGACCGCTTGGTTCAGTTTGGTTCAGTTGACCGACGGGTCGCCCATGATCTGGCGCACCAGCAAGGCGCCGGCGGCTTCGCGCTGTTCGTCGGACCCCACGCGCAGGAGGTCAACAGTGGCCAGCAGTTCATGCATGCGACTGTCACGCTGGGCCACACGGGTCATGCCCGTGAACAGTGGTGTCAGCGACTCACCACGTGCCGTACCGCCCTCGGACGGCCACACCAAACGCGGACCAGCCTGCTCACCCAGGGACTCCGCCAGGGCGGGATGGGCGCCGGCGGTTGGCAGACCGGTACGTTCGGGGCCGTGCACCGGAGGGAAGGTGTAACGCACGCCGTGCACGAGGAACTCGCGCAGGGCTTCCTTGTTCACCGTGCGGGTTCCCATCCCACACAGTCCGGCTTGCTGCAGGCGCGCGACGGCGCGGTGCACGGCACTGGTGCTGGTGGCCAAGGCGTTGGCGAGCGGTTCATACCGGTCCTCAGGAACGAGGACAAGGCGCAGGGCAACCGCGATATCGAACGGGCGCAGCGAGGGCTGTGAAGGCACTGGCAGTCCGGGCTGGTGAAAACAGGAGGTCCACGACAGGACGGGCGATGATCGCAGTGTACCCCGGGGACCCTTTGGCGTGTGTTTCACGTGAACGTGTCGCGTCCCGGATTTTTCACGCTTCACCACAATATTCCGCGACGAATCGCGTTCTGGAATACGGCTTGTCACCTCCGCGTTAAGGGCGGCTTAAGGTAGCCAACTCCTGGAAATCCACGTGAGATAGCCCACCAATCACCTGGCGGTCGGCGGCAGGAGGCACGTGGAGGGGACGACTGGCGTGGCTGCCACGCCTCTTTCAGCTTTGAGGGATGTCCGAGACCTCTCCCTTTCATGCCACGCCGGTCTTTCCGCGTGGTTTTCGTTGTGCCAGCCGCAATGTGGGCCTCAAGCCCACCGCCCGTGATCTCACGCTGTTCGTGAGCGAGGTGGACGCGGCAGCGGCGGCGGTGTTCACGCGAAACCACTTCCCCGGGGCACCGGTGATTCTGGGGCGTGAAACCATCAAGGCGGGCACGGGCGGCTCCCTGCGGGCGATCATCGCCAACAGCAAGGTGAGCAATGTGGCCACGGGGGCGGC
>NZ_DASWXE010000028.1:0-5091 GCF_036405635.1 Gemmatimonas sp.
CCGGATTGATCGGCGTGCCGTAGTGCGCGTTCTCGCCGGTGAGACTGAACGTCATCTCCTCGGTGTGGGTCTTGCCCACCATCGTGGCGCCGGCAGCCAGCAGTCGCGTCAGAACGGGCGTGTGTGCAACTGCTGGTTCGTGTGTGCGCAACCAGTCAGGGCTACCGAAGCCCGTGCGATGCCCAGCCACATCGAAATTGTCCTTGAGCCCGAACGTCAGTCCGTCGAGGTCACCACGGCCCGTGGGCTCCAGCGCCACATGCGTGTGCCGACAGAACGCCTGCAGGGTGTCACGATCGAGGATGCTCATGGGCGCGAATCGGGATGATCGGTGGCGCTGTTCGCCACCTCATTTGTTGCCGAGTCCTTCTTCTTGCGATCCCGCGTCAGCGCCAGCAACACCACCGACCCGAACATCATCGACGTGCGAATGAACAACGCGAGCAGAAACAGCAGGAACAGGACGATGAGTCCCTGCGCGACGATGTTGCCCCACGAGCCGGCATTTTCCATGACGACAGATCAGTGCTGTTGGGCCATGCGGCCATCACCGTCGGCCGGCAACAACGATGGCGACAGCGACGGCGCGCGCACCAGCGAAAGCAGCGGTGCCGTCATCACCGTGGTCACCAGGGCCATCACGACCATCATGGCAAAGAGCGCCGGCGAGATCACGCCCAGGTCGAGGCCCATGTGCAGGACCACCAGTTCCATGAGACCGCGTGTGTTCATCAGCACACCGAGTGCGCTGGCATCGCGCCACGACTGACCGCTCAGGCGCGCTGCGAACGCGGTACCGCCGATCTTGCCGCTCACGGCCACCACGAGCACCGCCACCGTGATCAGCAGTCCGTCGCCAGCCGCAATGAGATCAAAGCGCGTGCGCAGGCCGGTGTAGGCGAAGAACAGCGGCAGCAGCAGAATCACCAGCAGGTCGCTGAGCTGGTGCGCCACGGCCTCCGTAAAGCCATTGGCACGCGGCATTACCACGCCCGCCAGGAACGCGCCGAACAGCGCGTGAATGCCCAACCACTCCGTCACCAGTGCCGATGCCAGCACCGTCACGATGACGACGCCCATGCTCCCCGCGCCCACACGACCATTGGCGAACGGACGCTCGGCCAGACGTGCCAGCATCGGCCGCATGACCTTGAGCATGAGGATCACGAACAGCAGCGAACCGCCCAGTGTGAACAGCAGCGTGCTGCCAACGCCCTGTGCACGCACCAGCGCGACCACGGCCGCGAGCAAACACCACGCCGTGACGTCATCCACCGCGGCGCAGGCGATGGCCAGTCCACCGAGCGGTGTCCTGGTGAGCCCCTTGTCCTCGAGAATGCGGGCCAGCACCGGAAATGCGGTGACACTCATGGCCGCACCCACGAACAACGCGAACGGCGCGAACGGCACATCGGGCGGTGCCACCTTGGGATACAACCAGATGGCGAGCACCACACCCATCGTGAACGGCGCGGCGATGCTGGCATGGCTGGCAATCACGGCCGCGCCGGCCTGTCGGCGCAGCGACGTAAGATCGAGGTGCAATCCCACGAGGAACAGGAACATCAGCACGCCGAGTTGGCTCAGCGCACTCAAGAATCCGAGACTGTCGGCCGGAAAGAGCGTGCCACTCACCTCGGGCAGCAGAGCGCCAAGGATGGACGGCCCAAGGAGGATCCCGGCCAGCATTTCACCAATCACACTGGGCTGACCGATGCGTTCGAGCAGGTAGCCGGTCGCGCGCGCGGCGATCAGCACCACCAGCAGCTGAGCAACCAGCAGGCCCACCTTCACGCTGGCGGCGGCGGACGCCTTGGCCGGCGCGACGCTCGGTGCCAACTCCGCGGCGGCAGCCGGCAGCGTGCCCGTCAGCGCATCGAGGGCGCTCCGCCGCTCAGGACCAAACCACAGCACCAGCGCCAGCACAATGGCTGGAACGCCAACGAGCAGCAGGTAGTGCAGGGGTGATACGCGCGATGTGGACATCCGGGATCTATGACGTTCGTGCAGTCTGCGTACCAACAATCTAACGACGAGCGGTAGAGCCTCGAATCGCGTGACTCGGGCTGGTTTTGGGGGCCGGGCGTGTGCAATGTGGTGGGAGTGGCGTCCGTGTCGTCTATCACCTCCTTGTCCAATATCGACGTGATTGCCCACTCCAGAATGTTCAGTCGGCCATGGTGGATCATGCTGGCGACTCTGACCCCCACCGTGGCGGTTCAATCGCTGCGTGCACAGGTCACCCGTCCCGCTCCAACAGGAACAGTGGTGCGCCATACCGCAGGGACATTGGTGCCTGCGCTATGGACTGCCGACACGCCAGCCACCCCGCTCGGCCGCGGTCGCGAAGATGGGTCTTTTCTCTTCGCAGATGTCATAGGTCTCGCCTTTCTCGACGACGATCGTCTGTTGGTCGCCGACGGGCAGTCCAGTGAACTGCGAGTCTTCTCGCTGCGCGAGCAACGTCATCTCTCGACGATCGCCAAGAAGGGCCAGGGCCCCGGCGAGATCGAAGATCTCTGGAGTCTTTGGCGCACACCTAACGGTATCGTGGCCGAGGACGCGGCGGGCAAAGCCTCACTGTTCCACTCCGACGGGCGTTTTGTGCGCGTGATGCCACGAGTGAATGCTGGCGCGGCGCAACGCGCTGATCGCATCGGGATGGTGAACGACACGCTGGCTGTGGTGCGTTTGGTGGATCGGGTACCTGAGATGAAGGTCGGAGAGGAACGTGTGATCTCCATGGGTCTCGCTCTCGCGTCCGGAGCAACGCCACAAACCGTAGTTCGCTATCCCGAGCGCCAGGTGGTACGCCGAACCGAGGGACGGCCGCGCGCGAACGTGTTTGGTGCTACGACCATTGCTGCGGTGGCGAAGGACCGGCTCTGTGTCGGTCATCCCGATCGCTACATCATTGATTGCTACAGTGTAGTTGGTCGGCATCTGCACCGCATCGAACGAACCGCGATGCCTTCGGTGCGTGTGACCGAGCAGAGGCGTGCTGACTATTTCGCCGGTGAAGCTGCGGCCAATCCCGGCCCGCGTGGCGCAGCCTATGTGGCACAACTGCGGTCGGCTGTGCGCTTTGCGGCCACCGTGCCGATGTTCGGCGAATTCATTGGGGCTTCGAACGGGGATCTTTGGGTGGGCCCATACATTCCCGCTGGACCGCTGCCTGCCAAGCGGACCTTTCTCGAGCGTTCGACGACGTGGTCGGTATTCAGCCCCACGGGACAGTGGAAAGCCGATGTGCAACTGCCGGCCCGCTTTCAGCTATTGGCCATCGACGGCAATCGCCTGGCCGGTGTGGCTCGCACGGTGGAGGACGTGGAGCAAGTCGTCATACTGCAACTCAAAGCTCCACGCTGACTCCACCGCGGCGACTACGATCTTCTCGCTCGCGTTGCCACCACAAAGAAGCCCGTCGCCACACCCAATGTGGCCAGCAAAACCACCCACTCGGCCTGGGTAATGCTCGTCAGCAGCCACGCGATCAGTGCGATGGTCACGAACGGAATGAGCGGACCACCCGGCACGGCAAACGGCACTGCGCCTTCCTGACGAATACCACGGCGCCGCAGCATGATCGTGGCCGCCGCGCAGCCCGCGTACAGCAACAGCGCCGCGAGGTTGGAGATCACGGCCAGCGCCTCGAACGAATTGAACACGGCCAGTGTCGCAACGAGCGTGGTCTGCAGCAGGATCGCCACATGCGGTGTGCGCCACGTGGGGTGAATAGAGCCCACCACCTTCGGCAGCAGACCGTCTTCCGCGAAACGATACAGCGCGCGTGGCACGGCCAGCGTCATGCCGCTCACATAGCCGAACATCGAGATCGACGCGCCGATCAGCAGCAGCAGTCGCCCCGGCGTGCCGAGGAACGATTCCGCAGCAAACGCCAGCGGTGCGGCCGTGCTGGTGGCGAGGCCTTCGCCGAGCAGTCCCGCGGCCACGAGATGCACGGCGAGGTACAGCAGCGTCACGCCGATCATCGCGATGGCCAGTGCACGCGGCACCGTGCGCGCCGGATCCTTCACTTCGCCACTTGGCACCAGCGCCGTTTCCACGCCGCTGAACGCGAACACCAGCACGATGGCCGCACGCGCCATGCTCGACGCACTGGGCATTTCGCGCACCGCGATGTTGTCGGGCTGAATGAAGAACACGCCGATGGCCACGAACGCGATCAGTGGCAGCAGTTTCGCGACGCTCGCCACCATAATCAGCTTGGTGCCCTGTTCCACACCACGCATGTTGATGGCGGCCAGCACCATGAACATCGCGATGATCACCGGCACACGCAGTCCCTCTACGCCGAACAGCGCGCCCAATCCCTCGGCAAACGCTGATGACACACCGGCCACCGCCGTGGTGCCCAGCATCCACAGCAGCACGCCGGCGAGGAAACCGACGTAGCGGCCGAACACCGCCTCCACGTACGCGTACGGGCCACCGGTCAGCGTGATGCGACTGCCCGCCTCGGCGAAACAGAGCACCACGCAGCCCATCACGGCCGCGCAGATCAGATAGACAAAGGGTGCCGCAGGACCTGCGGCAGCAGCGGCACTGGCTGGCAGGCGGAAGATGCCGCCGCCCACCGTGACGTTGAAAATGCTCGCGGCGAGGCCCCAAACGCCAACCGCGCGGACGAGTTCTCGTCCGCGCGGCGACATGGTGCTCGAAGAATCTTGATCAGGCACGTGACAGGATCGGGATGAGCAACAGTGCCACGATGTTGATGATCTTGATCAGCGGGTTGATGGCCGGGCCGGCCGTATCCTTGTACGGATCACCCACCGTATCACCCGTGACGGCGGCCTTGTGGGCATCGGAACCCTTGCCGCCGTGGTTGCCTTCTTCGATGTACTTCTTGGCGTTGTCCCACGCGCCACCACCGGTGCACATCGAGATGGCCACGAACAGGCCCGTCACGATCGTGCCCATCAGCAGACCGCCGAGGGCCGCGCCGCCGAGCAGCAAGCCCACCAGCGCCGGCACCACCAGCGGCAACAGCGACGGCAGCATCATTTCACGGATGGCCGCCTTGGTGAGCAGGTCCACCGCGCGATCGTACTGCGGCTTCTGCGTGCC
>NZ_DASWXE010000029.1:0-6818 GCF_036405635.1 Gemmatimonas sp.
CGATGCCCAGGAGTTCGTCTCCCCTCCAGATCGCGCTGCTGCGCGGCGTGAATGTGGGTGGTGGCAAGAAGGTGCCGATGGCGGAGCTGCGTGCCATCGCAGAATCGGTCGGTTTCGGTGATGTGCGCACGCTGCTCAACAGCGGTAACCTGGTGTACCGCACCACGATGAAACCCGCGGCTGCCGAGAAGGCGCTACGGGCAGCCATCCTGGAGACCCTGGGTGTGGACTCCCGCGTGTTCGTGCGCACACCGGCGCAGGTGCAGCGCCTGCTGCAGGAGAATCCCATGCCCGATGAGGCGGCCAGTAATCCGTCGCGATTCGTGGTTACGGTGTGGAGCGCCGATGTTACACCGGAGGCCCTCCGGTGCTTCACCGATGCACCGACGGTGCGCGAACGGTTCGTGGTGGGCGCGCATGCCGCGTACCTGTGGTTTCCGGACGGCATTTCAGCGAGCACGGTGTATGACAAGACCTCGCGCGGTCTTGGTGATCGCATCACCGCCCGCAACTGGAACACCATGCAGAAGTTGCTGGCCATGACGACCGGCGAACCTGCCGACTGACGAGGGCGATGTGCAGCAGGGACGGCGTTGGGCGTATCTGATCGTGTCATGCGCCACGATGGCCTGCTTCAACCGCGGCCCGTTGGCATTGCCTGACCGTGTCTTGCAGCACCCCACGCTTGAATCAGTGGAGATGATCGTCAGCGAAGGCGATGAGATCCGCATTGATGTCTACCGACCGGAAGGGCCAGGTCGTCATGCGACCGTGGTGCTGTTGCATGGCTCGGGTGGCATTCATGATCTGGGGTCGCAGCAAGTCACGCGCTATGCACGCACCCTCGCCGCCATCGGGCAGGTGGCACTCGTGGTGCACTACTTCGACGGCACCGGCAGCTTCACGGCGGATGACGAGGCGGAGCGTCAGCACTACTGGCGCTGGGTGCGGGACGTGCGCGCGGCGATCACATGGGCCGATGCGCAGTCCTACGTGAATCCCCGTCATCTGTCACTGCTGGGCATTTCCCTAGGGGCATGGCTGGGCGTGGGTGTGGGCGCCGTGGACGCCCGTGTGCATCGCATGGCGTTGATGGGCGCCGGTCTCGAGCCATTCCTGGCGGATTCGCTGCGCCATGCGCCGCCGATGCTGCTGTTGCACGGGGCCGAGGACGATGAGGTGCCGCCGGTGGAAGCCGAGCGGCTCCAGCAGGCGATGCACCGTGCGGGGCGCAGGGTGCAGATGGTGATGTATCCCGACGAAGGGCATACGCTTGGTGATTCCGTGTCCACGGATGCGCTGCTTCGGGCCGTGCGGTTCTTCCGCAGTCGGCATTGAGGCCCACAGATTCCGGCCATGCTGACTCCCGGCCTCTGGACCGTATCTGACAATGTCACGTGGCGTGCCGCGCTGGACGCCTATCCTGCGGTGATCGCGCAGCAATCACCGCCGCGTTTGGTGGAGCTGGACACCTGGTACCGGCAGACGCTCACATCGGATGTGCAGGCGCGGTCGCCGCGTCTGGTCACGCACGAGGAGCTGGTGCGCCTCACTGAATGGAAGATGACGCGGGGCGTGTGGCGAGGTCCCAATCTCACTCTGGTGCGCAGCAATACGCCGGATGCGGTGGAGCGCGCGGGCCGGCTCGCCGCCGAGCACATCGCGCAGCTCACGAAGGCGATCGGCGCCTACACCGCGCTGGCGGGTGTAGGACCGGCCACGGCGTCGGCGGTGCTCGCCCTTGTTGCGCCCGATCGCTATCCGTTCTTCGATGAGATCGTGGCGGCGCAGGTCGATGGGCTTGGTCCCGTGGCCTGGAGCACCAGCTACTATCGCCGCTATGCCGCGGCCCTGGTGGAGCGCGCCACACAACTCGGCGCAGGATGGGATGCCGTCATGGTTGAACGGGCACTCTGGGCCAACGGCGCCGCCGCGTGAGTGTGCCGACGACGGCTGATGCCGTGATCTGCGGGGCGGGCATTGCGGGCATCGCCGTGGCGCACGCACTCGCCGTGCGACATGGGTGGCGCGATGTGGTACTGGTGGATGAGCGCGCACCGATGTCGCTCACGAGCGACAAGTCCACCGAGGCCTATCGCAACTGGTGGCCCGGGCCTGACGACGCCATGGTGCGGCTGATGAACCGCAGCATCGACCTGCTGGAAGAGTGGGCCGACGCGAGTGGCAATCGTTTCCATCTCAATCGGCGTGGATACCTCTACACCACCGCCGATCCTGACCGCGCACGTCGGTTCGAAGACGAAGCGGCGCTTGCTGCGGCGCAGGGGGCTGGTCCGGTGCGTGTGTACCGGAGTCGTGCCGACAGCGAGTCGTACCGACCCTCTGCGCATCGTGGCTATGGCGACCATCCGGAGGGTGCCGATCTGTTCCTGGACCGCGATGCAATACGGCACTGGTTCCCGTGGCTCGCGCCCGACATCTGCGGTGTGCTGCACGCGCGCCGATGTGGTTGGTTCAGTGGTCAGCAGCTCGGCATGTATCTGCTCGATGAAGCGCGGGCTGCGGGCGCCGTGCTCGTGGACGGGCGTGTTGCCGACGTGTGGATCGATGACGGGGAGGTGAGCGCGGTGCTCGTGCGTGATGCACAGGGAGAAGAGCATCGCATCGCCACGTCGCGATTCGTGAATGCCGCGGGTCCGTATGCGCCAGGCGTTGGGCGCATGGTGCAGGCTGATCTGCCGTTGTTTTCGGAAGCGCACTACAAGGTGGCCATCGAGGATGTGCACGGCGCGCTGGATCGCGACACAGGGCTCGTCATTCTGGATGATGCGCAGACACTGGCCTGGCCCGATGACGAGCGCGAAGAGTTGGCGAATGTGCCGGAGCTCCGTCGTTTCATTGAGCCGATGCCGGCAGGTATTCACCTGCGTCCCGAAGGTTATGGTCCGTCGAAGACGGTACTGATGTTGTGGGACTATCACGGCGATCATCGCTTCGATGAGCCGCAGTTCCCCATGCCCGCGGACGAGAGCTACGCTGAGATCGTGCTACGCGGCATGGCGGCGCTGGTGCCAGGGTTTGCGGCGTATCTCGAGCGTTTGCCGGCCATGTATGTGGATGGTGGCTACTACACCAAGACCGAGGAGAGCCGGCCGCTCATCGGCGCCGCCGGGGCCCGTGGCGCGTATGTGTGCGCCGGATTCTCCGGCTTCGGCCTGATGGCGGCGCCGGCGGCGGCTGAATTGCTCGCCTTGCGCATGGTCGGCGAGACAATGCCATCGCACGCTGTGGCCTTCAGCCCGGATCGGTATGACGACGCGGACTACCGCGCGCGTGTCGCGACGTGGGGTGGCACCGGCCAGTTGTAGTTGCTGCCCGGTGCGACTCCCGTGAGGGGCCTTATTGCCGCGTCGCGCCCTTCTTCACCTGGGCATCCATCATGCGCAGCAGCTCCTGGTTGCTCCACGGCTGCCAGCCATGCGGCTTGAGCGGACGTCCGTACTCGAACTTGCCGGCGTAGTACGGCCCCTTGCCCGGCTGCTTCGTGCTTTCGAGAAAGGTCTCGAAGCGATACACGCCGAGGTTGAGGAAGTAGTTGTCCATGTCGCCCACGGCCACATGCAGCTTGCTCACCAGCTTGGGGCCGATGGTCGACCAGTTGCGCTCCACATAGTCGCGCAGGTCGTACCCCTTGCTGCGCATGGCCTCTGCCACACTGTGGTCGATCACACCGGTACGCTTGTCCCAGAGCGGCTTGGGGTATCCGTCGGCACCCACCGGCGCCCACGCGGCCTGCCAGCCGTCCCATTGACCGCCTGAACGACCCTTCGAGGCGATCACCATTTCAGCCTGATTCTCCTCGCGCATGCTGAGCTCCATCATGCCCTCGGGGCCTCGGCTCGACGGAATCTCGCGCGACAACCACGCACCATCGCGACGTTCGAACGCGTTGGAGTCGGCGTAGATATTGCCGAACTGATAGTTGCGGAAGTCGAGTTGGTCCGGATACAGCGACCACGCACCACCGAATACATCGGGATAGTGAATCTGCAGAGCCAGCACATCCCAGCCGCCCGTTGAACCACCGGTGAGCATGCGCGCATGGCCGGAGGCCACGGTACGGTAGCGACGATCGAGCTCCGGAATCAGCTCCTTGGTGATCACATCGCCGTACGGGCCGTTGTTCGCCGAGTTGAGCGCGTAGCTATCGTCGTAAAACGGCGTGGGGTGCTGGATGAACACCGCAATGAACTCGGGCACCTTGCCGCTGGTCCACGCCTGCTGGAATTCGCAGCCCGGTTCGCGCGCACTGCGTGCAAGACGCGTGGCGCGGGCCTCGGCGGTCTCTGGACGATCACAGCCGTCAAACGTGAAGCCGAATGGCGCACGGTCATTGAAGTGCCCGATGGTGTACACCACCGGATAGCGCTTGGCGGTGTTCTGCGCGTAGCCTTTGGGGAGCAGTACCACTGCGCCCACGGTCATGTCGTGGTTCCAGAACGCGCTGGCCAGCTTCGACTTCATGGTGAAACGCTGCACCCACTCGGTGTCAGCGGTCTTCTTCACCGGCGGCAGGACACGGTCTGCGGTGAGGGTGATGCGTGTCGAGCCGTCCACACGCACCTTCTGCACCGCGCTCACGATGGTGCCTGGTGCGTCGTTGTAGCGCTGACCTTCCCACTGGTCCATGTGCGCCCAGATGGTGTGGCCATCGGCGCGCGCGAAGCGGGTGTAGGGCACCACGATGCTCTGCACGAAGTACTCGCCGGCCGGCAGTTCCTTCAGCGATGCAAACGGAAAGCCGAGCGTGCTCTGGTCGATGGTAGCGGCGGCGCCGGGCGCGAGCTGTTCGACATCGACCCCGAGAAACTGTTCGCTGCCGCGACGGGCACCGGCCTGCAGACGCGGTTCGGTGCGGTCGGAGCGCGCGATGTAGACGAAGGCGCGTCCGGTGATGGGCGTGGCGCTGGCGCTGGGCGTAAACGCGATGGAGAACGTCTGTGCTCCGAGCGGTGATGAGGCGACGGAGCCGAGCAGGCTCACTGCCACGAGTGCTGAGATTGTACGCATGCGGCAGAATCTATTCCGTTTCACCTCAACAGCAGCTCACAATGCAGTATAGAATAGAAGTATGCGCATCCTCTTCCTCTCCCTCTCCGCGCTGGTCGTGGCGCTTGTCGCCGGGCTGTCATTCCTGTGGCAGCCGATCCTCTGGGCCTACGTGATCATCCTGCCGGCCATCGGTCGTGGCATCGTCGACATGGTGCAGACCAAGCAGGCCATCCGGCGCAACTTTCCGCTCATCGGGAACGCGCGCTACCTCATGGAAATGATCCGACCCGAGATCAACCAGTACTTCGTCGAATCCAACAGCGACGGCAAACCGTTCAGCCGCAACGATCGCTCGGTGATCTACCAGCGTGCGAAAGGTGACCTCGACACGCTGCCGTTCGGCACGCAGAAGGACGTGTACGAAACGGGCTACGAGTGGATCAATCACTCGCTGGCTCCCGTGCATCCCGATCCCGAACAGGCGCGTGTCATGATTGGCGGCGCGGACTGCAAGCAGCCGTATTCCGCCTCGATCTTCAACGTGTCGGGGATGAGCTATGGGTCGCTCAGCAAGAACGCGATCCTCGCGCTCAACGCCGGGGCGAAGATGGGCAACTTCGCGCACAGCACCGGTGAGGGGGGACTGAGTCCGTATCATCTCGAGCCGGGTGGGGATCTCGTCTGGCAGATCGGCACCGGCTACTTCAGCTGCCGGGACAAGCAGGGACGTTTCAATCCCGATGCGTTCGCTGAGCGCGCGTCGCAGCCCAGCGTGAAGATGATCGAGATCAAGCTGTCGCAGGGCGCGAAGCCGGGGCACGGCGGTATCCTGCCCGCTGCGAAACTCACCAAGGAAATCGTGGAGATTCGCGGCGTCGTGCCCGGTCACGACGTGATCTCACCGCCATCACACTCAGCGTTCAAGACCCCGCTGGGCATGGTGCAGTTCATCAAGCAGTTGCGCGAACTGTCCGGCGGCAAGCCAATCGGTTTCAAGTTGTGCGTTGGCAAGCGCCATGAGTTTCTTGGCATCGTGAAAGCGATGCTCGACACGGGGATCTTGCCCGACTTCATCACCGTGGATGGCGGCGAGGGTGGTACCGGCGCCGCACCCATCGAGTTTTCCGATTCGGTGGGCACGCCGCTCAACGAAGGGCTGTCATTCGTACACAACGCGCTCGTGGGCACGGAGCTGCGTGATCACATCAAGGTCATTGCGTCAGGCAAGGTGAACACCGGCTTTGCCTTGGCCACGAAGGTGGCGCTGGGCGCCGATGCCTGCAACGCGGCGCGGGCCATGATGATCGCGCTCGGATGCATTCAGGCGCTGCGCTGCAACAACAATGCGTGTCCCACCGGTGTGGCCACGCAGGATCCGGCGCTGGTGAACGGCCTGCATGTGGGCGACAAGTCACATCGCGTGGCGCGCTACCACCGCGAGACGGTGAGGAGTTTCATGGAGGTGCTGGGCGCCACGGGACTCGAGCGTCCACGTGACCTCAAGCCGTGGTTCATCATGAAGCGGGTGAGTGCGATGGAGATCCGCAGTTACGCGGACATCTATCCGCATCTCGAACCGGGTCAGCTGTTCCGAAACCCGGAGAACACGGGCATGTCGCGCGCGTGGGCGCAGGCGAGCGCGGCGCAGTTCTGACCTGTTGCTTCCAGTCTCAACCATCGGTTGATCAATGACGGTGCATCGCGTCCGGTTGAACCGGGAGCGATGCACCGGGTGTTGCGGAAGGACCCGGCGCGGTGCTCTCCGGCGTGTCCGACAAATGCTCCTGCACGATCATCCAGCGTCC
>NZ_DASWXE010000030.1:0-86446 GCF_036405635.1 Gemmatimonas sp.
CGCACCGCGTTCCAGTCCTGCTCGTTCCAGGTCAGGGTGCATTCGTCGCCAGCGCCGCCGCTCACGTATTCGAAGGCCATCGGCGACATGCAAGCCCGAGCCGCCATCTGTATGTCGGACAGACTGGCAAGTGGCGTATTCACAAGCACTTGTGATGATTCATCCATGCTGCTCTCCGGAGGTTCTCTGGGGACCCATGCAATGGGGCGCAGGTGTCAACGTTCAGCAATCTCTGTTGATGATTTGTTTACCAATGGTTGTTTCGACATGCAATATCTCTTAGTGTTGAGATACCCACTCAACAGGAGAGCTGTACATGTCCATTGAAGGGAAGGTGGTTCTGGTCACCGGCGCGGCGCAGGGCATTGGCCGCGGCATCACGCTGCGTCTCGCCAAGGACGGCGCCGACATCGCGCTGGTCGACCTCAAAGCCGATCGCCTCGCGGGCGTCGCCGCCGAAATCGAGGCCCTGGGCCGCAAGACGGTTACCATCACGGCCGACATCAGCAAGCGCGACGATGTCTACGCCGCCATCGACAAGGCCGAACAGGCACTCGGCGGCTTCGACGTGATCGTGAACAACGCCGGCATCGCGCAGGTGAACCCGATTTCCGAGGTCACGCCGGAAGAGGTCGATCGCATTTTCCGCATCAACGTCGACGGCGTGCTCTGGGGCATCCAGGCGGCGGCAGCGAAGTTCCAGGCGCGCAAACAGAAGGGCAAGATCATCAACGCAGCGTCCATTGCCGGCCATGATGGCTTCGCGATGCTGGGCGTGTATTCGGCCACCAAGTTCGCCGTGCGTGGTCTCACACAGGCCGCCGCGAAAGAGTACGCCAGCGCTGGCATCACGGTGAACGCGTACTGCCCCGGCATCGTCGGCACCGACATGTGGGTGGAGATCGACGAACGCTTCGCGGCCCTCACCGGTGCGAAGAAGGGCGAGACCTACAAGAAGTACGTGGAAGGCATCGCACTCGGTCGCGCGCAGACGCCGGACGATGTGGCGTCGCTCGTGTCCTTCCTGGCGGGTTCCGATTCAGACTACATCACGGGACAGGCCATCCTCACCGACGGCGGCATCGTCTACCGCTGATCGTATGTGGCCGGAGTTCACGGTGCCTCAGCGGGCCGTGAACTCCGAGTAGGCGGACTTGAGCGCCGTACTGCCGGATACGAAGCCGACGCGCGTGACCACGAACATCTGGCCCTTGCCAGCATCGACACGCTCCGGACGCCACGTGAGGCTGAGCGCCGTCGCACCGACGATGGCGCCCATCAGCGGCAGGTTGGGCCGACGTGCACCGTCGGCATTGCGCACGACGAGCGTGTTCACCACACCGCACGTACCTGCCGCGCCGACGCGCCGAAAGAATCCGTGCCCGGATGACCGACGCGCACCGGGGCAGGTCATCGCCACGCCCTTCCATGGCATCGCCGCCAGGAGCCCTAGGCGCATCGACTCCTCAACAGCGGCAAACCCCACCTGATCGGCGAGGCGCGAGCCATATCCATACCAGGTGCGCTTCCACTGCACCGGCATGGCGGTTGCCTGGTTGAATGTCGACGCGCCGACCGCGCCGGCTGCCATCAGCAGATAGCGATTGCGGGTGGCGTGCGGATCGGGGGCCGCACTGTCAGACGAAGCGGCCGGCCCGGGAACAGCGGGTGTGTCCGTGGTGGTCTGTGCGCGAAGCTCCCCTGGCGCCACAGCCAATACACCAATGGCGGCCGCGCCAAGAGCGCGCCGGCACCTGCGCAAACTGTAACTGGTCAACGAGCGGGCGGTGCGGGGGGCAGTTTCTGCGCACCCGACGGCACCGGCGGCATTGCGCTGGCCGGCTGCGGCGCGCCGGCAGTAATGGCGAGACGCACCCGTTCCGCCTGCGTGCCGTTCACGTCGAACAGCACGGCAATGAGATTGGCCGACCGCACGCCTTCGAACGGCGGCGCAGGCCACGCACCGATCGAGTCGTCGGGCGGCGTCATGCGAATGCGATGCAGCTTTTCCGTGGCCTTGGCCCCGGCGGCCGAGTCGGGGAAGTAGAAGGCTGCCATGGTGGCCACCCGTCCGATGCGGTAGCGCACACCGGGTTCGGCGAAGTAGGGCACCCGAATCGTGTCGAGCACCTTGATGGGAATGCCCGCCTTGTTGATGCGGTCCTCGAGTGCGCACCCCTTCCAGGTACCGTCTTTGGGGCAGGCGGAGTCGCTGGGCGTGAGCGGCCTGGCCACAGGCGGCAGCTGCGCGACGGCGACCGTGCTGTCGGCGGCCTTTGTGTCGCCTCCGCAGGCGACGGTGACAAGTGCGACGGTGGTGAGTACGCCGAGTCGGGTCATGAGGCAGGGCAGTGTGTGATACACGCCTTCAGACTACCACCGGGGATTCGGGCGACAAGGCCGGTTGGTGCGATGTACCGCACGCCGCCTGATCCGTTTGTGGCGCAGGACCGGGCCAACAGCGGACAAAAGTGCCCGGATTTCACCTGCTATATTCGGCTTTTGTTCGTAAAACCCGTCACATTGCCGAGAGCGCACCGGACTTTGTGCGATTTGTGCACAGATTGTCGTCAATTATCGCGGGTGGAATTGGGTTCACGATCATATGTCGCCATATTTCTTCCCGAATTGCACGAAACCGGTGACACCGGATTTACAGCCGTCGGAACCACAGCCCTACGCCCATGTCGACCAACAATCGTTCGCGCAGCGCAGCCATGCGCGAAGTCACGCATCGCCCGGTTCGCATCACCACGCGCCCTGACTCCAACGGTGTGCAGCAGCCCACCAGCGTGTGGTTCGGGATGAACACCTTCGGGCTGCGCGACATGCGCGCCAAGCTCCCGAAGGACGTCTACAAGAAGCTCGCCGCCTCCATCCGCCTCGGCAAAAAGCTCGACTCCGAAATCGCGCCGGTTGTCGCGCAGGTCATCAAGGAGTGGGCGCTGTCGCGTGGTGTCACGCACTTCACGCACTGGTTCCAGCCGCAGACGGGCCTCACGGCGGAAAAGCATGACGCGTTCCTGAACTTCGACGAAAACAAGCTGCCGATGGAGACGTTCACCGGCGAGCAGCTCATTCAGTCGGAACCGGACGCCTCGTCGTTCCCGTCGGGCGGGCTGCGCGCGACGTGGGAAGCGCGCGGCTACACGGCGTGGAATCCGGGATCGCCGGTGTTCATCAGCGAGACGGGTGGCGTGAAGTACCTCTGCATCCCGTCCGTCTTCATCGGCTACAACGGTGAAGCACTCGACGAGATGACGCCGCTGCTCCGCAGCTCCGACGTACTCTCCGCGGCGACCATCAAGCTCCTCGAGCTCATGGGCGACACCGGCGTGCTGCGCGTGAACACCACGCTCGGCGTGGAGCAGGAGTTCTTCCTCATCGACCGCGCGCACTTTGCGCTGCGCCCCGACCTGGTGATGGCCAACCGCTCGCTCGTCGGCGCGCCGCCGCCACGTGGCCAGCAGCTCGAGGACCACTACTTCGGTGGCATCCCTGAGCGCGTGCAGGCTTGCATCAGCGAAGTGGAGCACGAGCTCTACAAGCTCGGCGTGCCCATCGTCACGCGTCACAACGAAGTCGCGCCGTCGCAGTTCGAAATGGCGCCGATCTTCGAAGACTCCGACATCGCCGTCGATCACAACCACCTGACCATGGCCGTGCTGCGCAAGGTCGCACTGCGTCATGGGTTGCAGGCCATCGTGCACGAGAAGCCGTTTGCCGGCATCAACGGATCGGGCAAGCACTGCAACTGGTCGCTGGCGATCACGTCGGACAACAACCTCGACGGCACGAACCTGCTCAAGCCGGGCAAGACGCCGCACCAGAACCTGCGCTTCCTGATCATCCTCGCGGCCGTGCTGAAGGGTGTGCACAAGCATGCCGGTCTGCTGCGCGCGGGCATTGCCACATCGGGCAACGAGCACCGTCTCGGTGCCAACGAAGCACCGCCGGCCATCATCTCGGCGTTCCTGGGCAAGGGCCTCACGCAGGTCATCGAAGACATCGCCGGTGGCAAGACGTCGCCGACGAACGCCGAGCAGGCGATGCTGAAGCTGGGCGTGGCGAAGCTGCCGGAAGTGGAGCAGGACAACACCGACCGCAACCGCACGTCGCCGTTTGCCTTCACGGGCGCGAAGTTCGAGTTCCGCGCGGTGGGTGGTTCGCAGAGCATCGCGTTCCCCGTCATGCTGCTGCAGGCCGGTGTGGCTGAAGCGGTCATCGAGCTGACGGAAGCACTGGCGAAGGAAATCAAGACGGCCAAGAGCACGGACGACGCCGTACTCAAGGTCGTGCGCAAGGCGTTCAAGGAAACCACCGCGGTGCGCTTCGAAGGCAACAACTACTCCGACGAATGGGTGGTGGAAGCCAAGAGCCGTGGTCTGCTCAATCTGCGCCGCACCCCCGAGGCGATGGCGCAGCTCAAGACCGACTCCGCCAAGGAACTGTTCAAGAGCACGGGCATCCTCACGGACGTCGAACTCGAAAGCCGCTACCATGTGCGCCTCGAGCGCTACGTGAAGGACATCCTCATCGAGCTGCACACGTTGCAGCAGATGATCGACACGCAGGTGTTGCCGGCGGCGTACGCGTACATCGCGCAGCTCGCTGGCGCGGCGGGTCAGGGTGCGACCGCTGGTATCAATATGCAGCCCATCGTCGACGCGGCGAACGCGACCTCCAAGCTGGCAGCGGCCGCGCAGAAGAAGCGGGCCGAACTGGCCAAGGTGATCGCCAAGGCGGAAGCGATGCACGACGACCTCGACGCGCAGGCCGTGTACCTCACGAGCACCGGCTGCGAGACGATGGAGGAAGTGCGTGAGACGAGTGATGCGCTCGAACTCTCCATTGCGGATGAGTTCTGGCCGTTGCCGCGTTATCGCGAGATGCTCTTCCCGGTCTGATCCGGGCGCTGCATACTTGTCAGGCTCACCCAACACCCCGCGTCGACTTCGTGTCGGCGCGGGGTGTTGTCGTTTGCGGACGTCGCCGCGTGTGATGGATCACGACACAGGTAACGTTGCGCGTGTTCTGGCTTGCGAACGTCGCCAACGCGCTTCATGCTCTCTCCATCCGCGAGTGTCTGGAGGAGAGCGTGGCAACGACTGACTACGGTGCAACCGTCACCGAGATCGTGCGTCAGTGGGATGGCGTGGAGGTCCTGCCCCACCGCTTCGGTGGTGTCGAGTATCGCGTTGGCAAACGCGAGATCGGTCATGTGCATGTCGGCAACGTGGCCGACCTTCTCGTATCGGTGCGCATGCGCCGCGATCTCGTGGCCGCTGGTCGCGCATCGGCACATCACACGCTGCCGCATTCGGGGTGGATCAGTTTTCGCATTCGCAGCGAACACGATGTACCCGCAGCTGTCGAGCTGTTTCGACTCAACTATGATCGACTCTGCGGCAATGTGCTCAAGCCTCCCATGAATCAGGTGCTCGGCCGCGCGTCACTGCTGGCGGATCGCAGTGTGGACGACTTGCCGGCTTGAGCTGCTGGTACAGCGGGACGAACACAGATCACGCAGATTGAAAGAACAAAAGCACAGATACAGCGGCGGTGATATCACGGAATCCCGTGCATCTTCGTCATGCGGTATCTGTGCTTTTCTTATTGGAATCTGTGCAATCCGTGTTCCCCCCGCTGTTCCCTTAGCGCGGCACCTCGTGCCGTTCGCCGACCAGCACCGAGTCCTGCTGCGGCCTGGGGGCCATCAGTTGCGTGACAAAGCGCTGGCCTTCGGAGATGCGCTCCACTTCGACCGCGATGGTGTCGATGGCCTGCTCCATGCGCTCGAGGCGGGCGGCGCTTTCGAGCACCTGCGGTGCCGGCTTTGGCTGACTGGCGCGACGCATGATAGAACGCGCATACGCCATTGCGATGGGCATCAGCACCGTGACGGTGAACACGATGGAGATGCCGGTGACCTGGCCTGATGTCAGAAAACCTCCGATGCGTGGCGGCTCCTGCGTCTCGGCACGCGAAAGCGGCGCCCGGGCGAGTTCACGGCCATTGGCCGCGATATCCTTTTCGATCTGTACAATGCGCTCGTCGAGCACCGCGAGGCGCTGTTCGACGCCCGTGCGGGCAATGCCCTCCGGACTGGTGCGCAGCTCCTTCACCATGTCCTCGCGCCGTCCCTGAGCCGAATTGAGCTGATTGGACAGCTCGGACCGACGCGCCTTCAACGCGGCTGCGTCAGCGGCAGTCAGCGGCCGGTTGTCCAACTGGATCGTGGCCCCGCCCACCGTAACGGCCGAGGGCGGCTGGGGTGCCGGTGGTGCGGCCGGCGTCGTGGTAGCTTGCAGGAGAGCCATACAGGATCTTACGCGCCCGACCGCGCCACGGTTACATCCGTCGCGATTTCCCGGAGGACCCGATGACGAGTCACGTCACCCCAATCGACGCCAGTCACCCCGGCACGACTGAGGCCGCCGCCCACCATCTGCCCCTCCGTCAGGAGTTCCTGCAGGACGAAATCGACGCCCTCATGCCCCAGGTGGTGACCTGGCGTCGACACCTGCACATGCATCCGGAAGTCGCGTTCGAGGAGGTGCGCACGTCACAGACCATCTTCGATGTGCTGTCGGCAATCGAGGGGCTCTCGGTATCCCGTCCGACGCGCACCAGCGTGCTGGCCGAACTGCGAGGCCAGCTCACCGGCCCCACCATCGCGGTGCGCGCTGACATCGATGCGCTGCCCATCCTGGAGCAGAACGAGGTCGAATATCGGTCGCGCGCCGAAGGTGTCATGCATGCCTGCGGCCACGACGGGCACACCGCCATCGTCCTCGCGCTCGCCACGCTGCTGGCTCGCCACCGACAGGCGCTGCACGGCACGGTGCGTTTCATCTTCCAGCATGCCGAGGAACTCTCACCGGGCGGCGCCGAAGAATTGGTGCAGCAGGGGGTGATGAACGGCGTGCAGCAGGTGATCGGACTGCATCTCTGGTCACCAATGCCGGTGGGTCGCATCGGGCTCATCTCCGGGCCCGCCATGGCCGCGCCAGACACCTTCCAGTGCACCATCGTCGGACGTGGTGGTCACGCCGCAGCACCGCACGAAACGGTCGATCCCATCGCCATCGGCGCGCAGCTCGTGACGGCGTTGCAGCAGGTGGTATCGCGCACCGTCGACCCGCTCGATCCCGTGGTCCTGTCGGTCACGCAGTTCATCGCCGGCACGGCTTTCAATGTCATCCCGGGTTCGGCCTATCTCGCGGGCACGGTGCGCACCTTCGACGCAGCGCTGCGGGCCGGGATTCCCGCGCAGATGGAACGCATCATTGCCGGTATCACATCGGCGTTTGGCGCCACATATGAATTCGGTTACGAGCTGGGCTACCGTCCGGTGGTGAACGATCCGGCTCTCACGGCGCGCCTTGCCACTGTCGTTGAGGACACCTTCGGCATGGACACGCTCGTCGACATGCGTCCGTCGATGGGCGGTGAGGATTTCTCGGCCTATCAGCAGCGTGCACCGGGCGTATTCGCCTTTGTCGGAGCGCGAAATGAAGCCGCGGGGATCATGTATCCACATCATCACCCGCGCTTCCAGATTGATGAGGCGTCATTGGCGATCGGATTGCGTTACCTCACGGCCGCCTCACTCGACCTTCTTACGAACCCGTAAGTCTGCATCCACCGGCCAGTTGTTCCGCGCGCGCGGAGGCACATCGGTGGTCGATGTGCCTCTCACCGCCCGGACCAATGCGCCGTTATGTGTTGCTGATGTGCCTTGCCGTTGTCGTCGTCGCCACGCCATCGGGCGCGGAGGCGCAGCGACTGCGTGATCGCATTGCCCAACTCTTCATGTTCGGCGATCCCTCGGCCTCTTCCTCGCCGGGCGGCGTGCACCAGCATGGCTCGCACATCATCACCGCACCCGACCTCTCCGGCGCCGCCGCGATCGGTTTTCTCGGCAGCACGATGGCCAATGCCGTGGCCAATATCCCCATTGGCGCCACCACCAGCGGCGAGACATTTCGCTTCGAAGGGGGCATCCCCGTCAGCACCGCCACGTCGGCCGGCCCCATCTTCGCCGAGCGCGGGCAGACGCTGGGGCGTGGTCGCATGCTCGCCGGACTCAATCGCAGCAGCTTCCGATTCACGTCGCTGCGCGGCAAGCCGATGTCCGACATCGGACTGGCATTCCTGCACGAAAACGTCGACTACCCGGGCTGCGACGCTGAGCAGGGTGGCAAGGATTGCACGCAGTACGGTGTGCCGGGCTACGAGAACGACCTGACGCGCTTTTCGCTCGACCTCGATCTCGCGGTGGACGTCACCACGTTCTACACGACCATCGGGCTCACCAATCGGGTCGACTTCGGCATCGTCATCCCCATGCAGCAGGTGTCCTTTCAGGGCACCAATGCCGCGCAGATCGAGATTCACGGCAACGGACCGGCCACACACTACTTCGCGGGCACGCCGACCAACCCCGTGCTGCAGGCGACGAGCATGTCGCGCGGACGGGCCTTTGGCGTGGGTGACATGGCCGCCCGCCTCAAGGTGAACGCGTTCTCCACCGAGAACAGCGCCGTGGCCCTCATCGCCGACGCCCGCTTCCCCACCGGTGACGTGGACGATCTGCTTGGACTCGGCCACTTCGTCCTGCGCAGCCAGGCCATCATCTCGTCGCGATTCGGCGCCTTCTCGCCGCACCTCAACACCGGATTTCTCTATCGGGCTGGGGAGGCGCGCAATCATGCGGTGATGGCCACGGCGGGATTCGATCACCTGCTGGGCCCCAAGGTGACTCTTGCACTCGACCTGGTGAGTGAATTTCAGGTCGGCGGAGACTTGCTGGAATTGCCTGGCCCTGTCACCTTCGACGCGCCCTTCCGTCGCATCGTGAACCCGACGTCCATTCCCGACATCCGTGATGACCTGATCAACGGATCGGTGGGCCTCAAGTTCGCGCCGACGCGCGGTCTCATGCTGGTCACGAATGCCATGGTGCCGCTCAATTCAGGCGGTATGCGTGCGCCCTACACCTGGACGCTGGGTGTCGAATACGCGTTCTGAAATCCGATCCTCCACTGCCCTCCACGCACCCTCCATGCGCCGCCCCAGGCTCCTTCCGCGAAACACGTCTGCGCTGACCATCGCCCTGGCTTCGGCCATGACGATCGCTGCGCTTCCGGCCACTGCGCACGCGCAGCGCCTGCGCGACCGCATCTCGCAGCTCTTCATCTTCGGTGATGGCGAAGAGCCGCTGTTCCTGGCCGGTTCTGCCACGTCGTCCAATCCGGCCAGCGTGCGCGCGCACGGCACGCACTTCATTCCGTCGTCGCAGGCGGAGAACGGTTCCATCATCGGCTTCATCAGCAGCGCGCTGGCGGCGTCGGTGTCCAATGTGCCGATCGGCGCCACCACGAGCGGTGAGACGTTCCGCTTTGAAGGTGGCGTGCCGGTAAGCACGGCGACCTCGGCCGGCCCGATCTTCGCCGAACGCGGTCAGACGCTGGGCCGCGGCCGAGTGCTGACCGGCGTGAACCGCAGCACGTTCAAGTTCTCGACGCTGCGCGGACGACCGCTGTCCGACGTGGGTCTCGTGTTCACGCACGAAAACGTGGACTACGACGGCTGCGACGCCGAACAGGGCGGGCAGGATTGCAGCAAGTATGGCGTGCCGGTGCTGGAGAACGAGTCGATGAGCTTCAATCTCGACCTCAACATCGCGGTGGACGTGACGTCGTTCTACACGACGTTCGGCATCACCGACCGCATCGACTTTGGCGTGGTGGTCCCGCTGCAGCAGACGTCATTCACCGGCACGAGCTTCGCGCAGATCAGTCCATTCGGTGGCACATCGGCGGCCCACTTCTTCTCGGGCACGCCCACCGATCCGGTGCTGCAAGCCACGAAGACGACCAAGGGCAATACGTTCGGCATCGGCGACGTGGCGGCGCGTCTCAAGGTGAATGCCTTTCAGTCGCAGAATACGGCCATCGCGTTTCTGGCTGACGCCCGTTTTCCCACGGGAGACGTGGAAGACCTGCTGGGTCAGGGTCGCTTTGCGCTACGCAGCCAGGCCATCATGTCATCGCGCTTCGGTGACTTCTCTCCGCACGTGAACGCCGGCTTCCTGTATCGCGCGGACGAGACGCAGAACCACTCGGTGCTGGCTACGGCGGGTTTCGATCACCTGCTGGGCCCCAAGGTCACGCTGGCGGTGGATATCGTGAGCGAGTTCCAGGTGGGCGCGAGCAAGCTGGTGTTGCCGCAGCCGATCTTCTTCGATTCACCCTATCGTCGCAGCGTGAACCCGACGTCGATTCCGGACATTCGCGACGACCTGATCAACGGGTCATTCGGCTTCAAGTTCCTGGCCTCGCGCAACGTGATCGTCGTGACGAATGCGCTGCTGCCGCTGAACCGCGGTGGCATGCGTGCCAATCAGCTCTGGACGATGGGGCTCGAGTACTCCTTCTGATCATACCGGTTGAGAGATCAGAGGTCTGACGGGCGCCCTGCGGGCGCGATAACGGCATGATGGGAGGGAAAAAAGCAGGACGATTCCGGTGGCGCGAGAGTGGTGCGCGCTTTGGGATCGTCCTGCTTTTTCCATATGTGTGTGCTGCGATTTTGTGCGGCGTCGACGTTTTCCTTCAGCGCACGCTGGTCAGGCGCCAGTTGTCGCCATCGCGCTCGAACTGGGCGCGGAAGGAGACCATTTGCACTTCCTTGCGGCCGCTGCCACCGATGAACTCGTAGGTGCCGGTCACACGGCCGTCGGCGGTGCGGTCATGCACTTCGAGCCCGCCCAGGATGAGTGACGCGGTGAGCGACTTCGTGGACGAGAAGAAACGTTCGAAGCCTTGCTGCTGATCGCGCGAGATGCCGGGGTAGGCGGCGCGCACCGAGTTGATGTCGCGTGACGAGATGGCCCGCGCATATCTCGCGATGAGGTCCCGCAGCTCGTTCTGCGACGAGCGTGCTTCGACGACGGGAGCTGCGACAGGCGCGCTGGTGGGCGGTGCGGTGACCGTCGGCTCCACCACCGCAGGCGTGCTGGGTGCCTGCTGAACGGGTGCCGGCTGCACAGCGGGGGCATTCGTCGACGGCGCGGCGCCAGCAGATCCCGGTGCACTGCCGGAAGACGATGGCGTCGTGTTGACCCCGGCCCGCGCTTGTGTCTGCGGAGGCGTGACCGGCGCACGGCCTTGGGTCGCTGACGCAGTCGCCGTGTTCGAACGTGGAGGCTCGGACACGGGCGATGCAACCGCACCATTCGATGATGTGCCGCTGGTCGGCGCACCGTTCGATGCGCTCACTGCCGCATCGGATGCACCGGTCGTGGCGCTGGAGGCAGCATTCGGAGTGGCGTTGGCATTCGCACCCGTCGAGGGCGCGTCGGCCTGCGCGATGACCGCGTCAGCCTCGGCTTCTGCCGCGCCACCTGAGCTTCGCATGAATGCAAAACCTGCCACGGCGAGCACGCCCACGGCCGCGATGCCTGACACGAGCAGGCGACCGGTCTTGTTGGCCGGCGCTGACGCTGGTGCGGTGGCGGGAGGTGGCAGTGTGCGATTGCGTGCGGCAGACGCGGCCTCACGCGCAGCCGCTTCACGCGCCACATCAGCACCCTTCGCCGCCACCTTGTGCGCCAACGTCTGACTGAGCGCCAGTGAATCGTTGTACGGCGCACCGCTCAACGACGCACGTACCGCCGTGAGCGCCTGCGCCATCTCGATGGCCGACTCATAACGCGCCGCGGGATCCTTGGCCATCGCCTTCATCACCACAGCATCGAGCGCGCGCGGCAATCCTGACTTGATCTCGCTCGGTGGAGCGGGATCGTTTTGCACAACGCTGAACAGCAGCGCATGCAGCGTATCACCCAGGAACGGCTTCTGGCCCGTCAGCACTTCGTAGAGTACGGCGCCCATCGAGAAGATGTCGCTCGATGCCGTCACCGGCTTACCGGAGATGTATTCCGGCGCCATGTAGTTCGGCGTGCCGATCATGACACCGGTCTGCGTCATCTTCTGGGACTCGAGATGCGCGACGCCAAAGTCCATCAACTTGCCGCGCGGCTCCGGCGTGACCCGAATGTTCGCCGGCTTGAGATCGCGGTGCACAATGCCGTGCTGGTGCGCATACGCCAAACCCGCCAGCACATCGATCATGATTTCGAGCCGCGCCTGCAGCGTCAGGCCATGCGGCTCGGCCAACAGCGTCTCGAGGTCCTTGCCCTCGACGTACTCCATGGCGATGAACAGGTGGCCATCGAGTTCGCCGAAATCGTAGATGGTGACCACGTTCGGGTGCTGCAGCGAACCGGCCGACTGCGCCTCGCGCAGAAAGCGATCGCGCAGGCTCTGATCCCGCGCGATCGTCGCATTCATGACCTTGATCGCGACCAGTCGATTGAGCACGGTATCGCGCGCGCGATACACCGCGCCCATGGCTCCTTCACCGGCCAGGTCGAGGATCTGGTACTTCCCGATCGCAATCGGTTCGTTCGGCGTCGTGGGCAGGGTCATGCGGAGGGATCGGACAGGTGCGGCATGTGGCGCGACAGCAGAATTCGCTCATCCGAATGACGAATGACGAGCACAACAGTCAACTTGCCTGCTCCCGTCTGGGGCGCAAGGCGTGCTATTGCGCGGCCGGCAGGCCCCGAAACAGAAACTCCAGGGTGTTTCGTCCCATCACGCGGGCCACCTGATCGGGCGTCATCCCCGCCTTGAGCAGCCCATCGGTGATAACCAGAACACCGCGTGTATCGAAGGGTGTACGAGTCGCCCCGTCGAAATCCGAGCCCAGCGCCACGTGCTGTACGCCCATCACCGACACCGCGTGCTGGATTGCTTTCACGATGTTCTCCAATGTCGGCTCGCATACGGCCCCGTCCCAGTAGCCGATTCCTATCAGGCCACCATTGGCGGCGATGGCCCGCAATTGGTCATCGGTCAGGTTGCGCGGACCGGCGCAGGTGGCCGCCACGCCGGTGTGCGACACCACCACCGGGCGCGTCGCCATGGCCAGCACTTCGCTGATCGTCTGCTGCGAGGAATGCGCCAGATCGACGATGATGCCGAGTGCTTCCATGCGCTGCACCACCTGACGTCCCAGTGGCGTCAGGCCACCGTGCGTGACGCCGTGCGCACTGCCGGCCACTTCATTGTCGAAAAAGTGGACCAGACCCATCATGCGATAGCCCGCGCCGAAGAGCACGTCGACGCTTTCGAGCTTTCCGTCGAGAGCGTGCAAGCCTTCGATGGCAAGCAACGCCCCAACCTGAGCGGGGTCACCACGGCGTCGATCGGCAAACGCCGCCAGTGAATCACGCGACGTGATCAGCGTGAGCTGTCCCTGCGATCGCAGCACGGCATCCTGCAACCGCTCCGCCTGATACAGCGCCCGCGCCCGCAGGCTGGTGCGCGTTTCGCTCGGCCACCGCTGCGCCATGGCAAGCAGCGTGATGTTGTCCGTCTCGCCCGTGTTCTGGTCGTAGTTCATGCCGCGCGGGGTCTTCGTCACCGCACTGAACACCTGCAGCGCCACGTGGGCTTCCTGCAGGCGCGGCAAGTCCACATGTCCACGCTTCACCCGCTCGAGCAAGTCACGGCCCCACAACAATTCGTCGGCGTGCAGATCGGCCACGAACAGCGTCCGGTGCAAGGCGGCGGCCTGTGGTGACACGGGCGGCAGCGTGGTGCTCACCACCGTATTCATCTGACTGTCGACGACGCGCGGCACCACCAGATGAAAGATCACCAGGGCCGCGGCGGCGAACACCAGCACACCCAGCCCCACACGCTTCCAGCGTGAGCCCGCGCGGGTCGTCATCATCAACGGAGCCCTCGTGGCATTTCCTGACCGTTCATCTCCCGTGGATTGGGTGGTGGCGTGCCGGGATCTTCGCTGCGCAGATCACCGCAGCGATCGATCGCACTGCTGGACTTGGGATCGATGGTATCCGGCAACGCCGCGCGGTCCACCCGCATGGTGTCATTGCGCGTCTGCGCTTGCGCATAAAAACCCTGGCACCAGGCGCGCACCGTGTCGATGCGGGCGAGACGCTGCACACCCACATCGGCCGCCGCACTGAACATGCGCCATGCCACAAATCCGATCACCAGCGCCATCACCAGCGTGAACAGCGCCGCCACCGGCGGACGTCCGCTCGTTGTCCCCTCACTCATTCCACCGTCCTCAGGAACTTCGGCGCCCGTCGTGCCGCAGTCTGTTGTTCGAAGTCATACCCATAACCCAGCAGCTTCGCCTCGCTCCAGGCGAGACCGATGAAGCTGATGCCCAGTGGCAGCTCGTGTACGTATCCCATGGGTACCGTGAGCGAGGGATAGCCCGACACGGCGGCCACCGACGAGTTACCACCGCTGTACTTGTCGCCGTTCACATGATCGGTCACCCACGACGGTCCATTGGACGGCGCCACGAGGGCATCGAGCTGGTGCTCGCGGAACAGCGCATCGAGTCCCTGCTCACGTGCGAAGCGCCGGCACAACTCGAGCGCGCTCCGATAGGCCGCATCGTCCAGCGTGCCCTTGGCCTCGGCCTGCTCGAACAGCTCCTGCGCGAACCACGGCATTTCCTTGTCGGCGTGTTCGCGGTTGTACGCGATGAGCGCCGAGAGTGTCTTGTGCGCCACCGTGTCGCCACGTGAGGCGAGGTAGCGATTCAAGCCGTCCTTGAACTCGTACAGCAGCACCTGCAGTTCGGCGTCATCGTACTTGCCCACCGTGGCCACGTTCGCCGGGTCCACGATGATGGCGCCGGCGGCGCGCAGCGTGTCGATGGCCTTGTTGAAAGCCGCATCGGCGGCGCCATTGAAGCCGGCGAGATTGCGGCCCACACCGATGCGTGCGCCCTTGAGTGCGCCTTTCACGAGTGCGGCCGTGTAGTCAGGCGCGGTGGCCGGCGCGGCGCTGGTCGCGGCATCCTGTGCATCGGTTCCGACGATGGCCTGCAGCAGCGCTGCCGCATCGGACACGGTGCGTGTCATCGGGCCGGCGGTGTCCTGCGTGGCCGAGATGGGGATGATACCGGTGCGACTGACGAGACCCACGGTGGGCTTGAGGCCCACGAGTCCGCAGATGGAGCTGGGACAGATGATGGACCCGTCGGTCTCGGTGCCGATGCCCACGGTGGCCAGGTTGGCCGCGATGGCCGTTCCGGTCCCGGAGCTCGAGCCACACGGATTGCGATCGAGCGCATAGGGGTGCTTCACCTGCCCACCGCGTCCGCTCCAACCACTCGACGAACGCGTGGAGCGGAAGTTGGCCCACTCGCTCAGGTTGGTCTTGCCGATGATCACCGCGCCGGCTTCGCGCAGCCTGGTCACCACATGCGCATCGCGCTGCGCCGGCTTGCCCACGAGAGCCAGCGAGCCCGCGGTGGTCTGCATGCGATCGGCGGTGTCGAGATTGTCCTTCACCAACACCGGAATCCCATGCAGCGGGCCGCGCACTTTTCCGGCCTTGCGCTCGACGTCCCGCTCCTCGGCGATCGCGAGCGCATCGGGGTTGGTCTCGAGCACGCTGCGCAATGTCGGTCCCGATGCATCGACCGCGGCGATGCGCGCGAGATACGCCTCGGTGAGCGCCTTGGACGTGAGCGTGCCACGCTGCATTTGCTCCTGCAGCGACGAGATCGTGGCTTCGTTGTGCGCAAACGAAGGCTGACCGTCGCCACTCGCATTGGGCGTGGTGCCCGCTGTGCCCTGAGACGGCGGTGCATCACCAGCACAGGCCACACCCGTCACCGCAGCCAGTGTGGTCAATCCTGCCGCCGCCATGAAACGGCGACGGTCGATGGCGCTGCTTGCTTCGCGTTCGGATCGGTCAGATCGCATCGAGTGCCCGCGCGAGATCGCGCACGAGATCGTTCACATCTTCGAGGCCCACACTGAGCCGGATGAATCCTTCGCTCACCGCATCACCACCCCACCGCGCACGCCGTTCAGCGCTGGTGTGCAAGCCGCCAAAACTGGTGGCTTCGTAAATGAGCTCGGAGGCCGCAAAGAACCGCGTCACGGCTTCGGCACTGGGCAGCTCGAAGCTGATCACACAACCGAAGTGCGACATCTGGCGTGCCGCGAGAGCATGTGACGGGTCGTCCTGCAGCCCTGGATAGCGCACCCCTGTCACACCCACGCCATTGCGCGCCCGTTCGGCGAGAAACTCCGCCACCACCTGCGCCGAGCGACACTGCTGCATGAGTCGCACGTGCAGCGTGCCCAGCGAACGATGGGCCAGCCACGCTTCCATCGGCCCGGGGATCACGCCCATGCGCGTCCGCCACATCCGCAGCGCGTCGACATGGGCGGCATCCCGCACGGCCACATGTCCGAGTACGATGTCGCCATGTCCCGTCATCGCCTTGGTGTCCGACACCACGCACACGTCGGCGCCAAGTGCGAGCGGCTGCTGCAGCAGCGGCGTGACGGTGGTGTTGTCCACCACCACGATGGCGCCCAACGCGTGCGCGCGCGCCGCAATGGCGGCGATATCGCACACATCGAGTTGGGGATTGGTGGGCGACTCCAGCCACACCATGGCCAGCGGCTCGTTGCGCGCTTCGAGCGCGCGCAGAATGCCATCGTTGGCGGTGGGCGCCTGCAGCACCTGCATGCCCTGCGACGCAAACCATCCACCGGCAAATGGCTGTGTGGCCATTACACGCGTGGTGTAGTAGCACTCCGCGGCCATCAGCACCGTGCCACCAGGCGGCACCAGCGTGGCCAATACCGCAGCCGTCGCGGCCATGCCACTCGGAAACAGCACACACGGGCCACCTTCGAGCGACGCCAACGCGGACTCGTATCCCTTCCACGTCGGATTGTCGAACCGCCCGTACGTGAACGGCGACTGCGTGGGATCACCGGGCGCGTGATAGGGCGCCGCAAACACCGGCCCCGGGAGATACGGCGTGCCCGGCACGACATCGGGCAGTCCGGCACGCACCACCTGCGTGGCACCCTGCCACTCCGCGTTCTGCGGCGTGCCGGGTCGAGGAGATTCAGACATGCGCGTTATCAGCCCTTACGCGGATAGCGTGTTTCGTCCAGCGGCTCGGCTTCTTCGATCAGCATCACGGGCACACCGTCTTCGACGCGGTACACCAACTGGCTTTCACGGCACACCAGCACTTCCGGCGGGCCGACGTGATACTCGAGCGGTGCCTTGCTCTTGGGACACACGAGAATCTCGAGCAACGCAGGGGAAAGACTCATGGGACGCAGCGGTGAGAGTGACAACAAGTCGCGCAGTCGGCCCGCATCACGAGGACGTCGGACGGTGATGACGGGGTGCGTCGTCGGTGAAAGCGAGGCGCGGCCCACCCAACAGTTCCACGCAGTACGGTACCGCCGGCCAGACAGCGCGCAGGCACTCTTCGATGGCCACCGGCTTGCCCGGCAAATTGATGATCAGCGACGCACCACGCGATCCGGCGACCTGTCGTGACAGAATGGCCGTGGGCACCGTTTTCACCGACACGGCGCGCATCTGCTCGCCGAAACCCGGGAGCAGGCGATCACACACCGCCATCGTCGCTTCGGGTGTCACGTCACGGGGGGCGGGGCCTGTGCCGCCGGTGGTGACGATGAGTGGACAGCGCACCCCGTCGGCCAACTCGCGCAACGCGGCCTCGATGGCGGGCTGTTCATCGGGCACCAGCCGGTAGACCTCCTGCCACGGCGTCGCAATCCAGCGTGTGTACACATCGCGGATGGCAGGGCCGGACTTGTCCTCGTACACGCCCGTGCTGGCGCGGTCGGAGATGGTGACGATGCCGAGGGAGATCATCGCTCCAAGTTACCATGCCGGCCTTACCGGTGCGCGACCCGCCCCACGCGTATGGTCAGCGGCCAGACAATGCGCACCGTGGGTGTCTCCGGCCAGGCCGCCGCCAACGCGGCCGCACAGGCAATCAGCGGGTCGGTCTTGCGGGCCGCGCGGCAGCGGGTGATCGCCGACCAGGTCCCCAGAAAACCCAACAGCTGATCCCGAGACCAGTCAGCGTACATCTCGTGCGCGCCGATATCGATGGCCGTGAAAGGAAACGCCAATTCGGCGTAGTGATTGTCCACATGCCGGCGTTCGGGCGGCCACCAACCCTGCATCTCGGCATCGAGGGCGTTCACCACGTCACCCACCGCGGGGTGGTCGGGCGTGGTCATCAGCGCATACGACCATTCGGCGATCACGCCGCCCGGCATGAGCACGCGCGTAGCTTCCTCGTGGAACGCGTCCACATCGAACCAATGCAGGGCCTGCGCCACCGTGATGAGCGCCGCGCTGCCAGTCGCGAGCCCGCTGTCCTGCGCCGGTGCGACGTGGTACGTCACGCGCGGGTGCGGCTCGGCGTTCTGCACCTGAGCCGCGCTCACATCTGTGCCGTGCACCTGTTCGAACCATTCGGCCAACGCCACACTTGCCTGCCCGGACCCGCAACCGCAGTCCCACGCGAGACGGTGCGCTGGCGCGGCATTGGCGAGTGCCCGGAACAACGACGCGGGGTAACGCGGACGAAACGTCGCGTACCCCGCGGATACAGTGGAGAAATGATCACCCCGGACGGCCGACACGACGCGCGCCGGTCAGCGCGCCGGCATCGCGGCACAGGTCGTGGCGCCAGGAGCGTCCGGAGCGCCATACGATGAGGTGAGCACCTGCGTCGGGCGTCCATCACGCGCGGGCTGCACGACGAACATCGTCGCATAGCTCGAGTCGCACAGGTCGGGCAGCTTGGCTCCACCGAGTGCAGTGACGATGGCCGGGACGGTGTTGCTGTGTCCCACCACGAGCACCACGCCGCTGGTCTTCATGACCGCGTCCGCGACGTTTTTCACATGCGCGCCGGTGAGCGCAATGACGGTGGGCGTCACGCCCGTGCGCTTGGCAACCACGGCAGCCGTTTCGGCCGTGCGCTTGGTGGCCGACACCACGATGGTGCCCGGCGTGACGCCGGTCAGTGCCTTCTCGAGGGCCTCGGCGCGCGCCACACCGGCTTCGCTGAGCGAGGGATCGTTGGCGGGTGTGGGCTGCTTTTCGCCATGACGTACCAGAATCACCAGCGATGGCTGCGCTTCGACCCGGGCGGGTACTGCGACCAAAGCCCCCACCACGCCCAGCAGTGCCACACCGCGCGTCACCTGCTTCCACGACATCATCGATCCCATCGTCATCATTTCGGGTTCTCCCTCAACAGATTGTGCCGGCACGCGGCACCCGTGGTTCCTGACAACAATTTACCCGTCAGCGGGCCCGCCGCTCGCGATCGAGCAGGACCCGCTTGCGATCGAGCCCCCAGCGATAGCCGCCCAGCGAGCCATCGCCACGCAGCGCGCGATGACAAGGAATGAGCACCGCGATGCGATTGGCGCCACAGGCCGTGCCCACGGCCCGCACCGCGCGCGGATGACCGATACCGGCGGCAAGTTCGGTATAGCTCACCACCTCGCCGGGCTTCAGGTGCATGAGAAAACGCCACACCTTGACCTGAAACGCGGTACCCCGCACATCCAGCGGTAGCTCGGGCCGGGGAGCGCCTTCCACCATGTGCGCATCGAGCGCCGCCATCCAGGCGTCCAGCGGCGCGCGGGCCGCCTCACCAGCCGGCTCGAGTGTGGCCTGCGGAAACTCCGCTCCCAAGCGTTCCACCAGCGCGGCTTCGCTCTCGCCGAACTCCACAAGACATACGCCCCGTGCCGTGGCCGCCATGAGCAGCAGCCCCAGTCCGGTCTCGCGCACGGCGTAGGTGATGATCTCGCCTGCACCGCCGCTGCGGTACGCCGAGGGCGTCATGCCAAGTCCGCCGGTGACCTGTTCGTAGACGCGACTGGTGCTGCCGTAGCCGGCACCGAACGTGGCATCGAGCACGGCTTCTCCGTCGCGCAGTCGCCGCTTGAAGCGTTCGAGACGCTGCGCCGACTGATACGCCTTGGGACTGACGCCGATCACCTGCGTGAACGTGCGCTGCAGATGCGTCGCGCTCATCCCGGCCTCGCGCGCGAGTGCTGCCAGCGGCAACGGCGCATCGGCGTGTGCCGCGATGTGCTCGGCGACCCTGTGCATGCGCGCCGCAACATCAGGTGACGGCGCGGCCGGACGAACGGCAGGCGGGGACGAACGGCGGGAAGATGTCATGGCGTTGGCAGTCAGGAGAAATGTGGCCGCGATCATGACCGAAACCAATGCGTGCCCCAATGGCCGCGCGCTCCGAATCTTGCGATGCGCATTTTCATTGACGGCGGCGCGCGTCGGTGGCAGATCAGGTGATGCGACCAACCTCCGCCTCCCGACTGCGCGCTCGCGTCCGTGCCGCCGCAACGACGTGTACGCTGCTCCTGTTGCCTGCCGGCGCGTCCGCGCAATCGAGCGTGGCCCCGCCGGCGCGCTTCGCCGACCCTGAGCGCCTTGCCCGCATCCAGCGCGCGGTGCCACGCATCGACAGCCTCATGCGGGCGTTCATGGACCGCAATCGTGTCCCGGGCATCGCGTACGGCATCGTGGTCGACGGTCGTCTGCAACACGTCGCAGCGATGGGGTTGCGCGAGGTGCCTTCGCGTGCCGCCGTCGACACCAGCACGGTGTTTCGCATCGCGTCCATGACGAAGAGCTTCACGGCTGTGGCCATCCTGCAGCTGCGCGACGCCGGCAAACTGTCGCTGGATGACCCAGCCGAGAAGTACGTGCCGGAGTTGCGCACCCTCAAGTATCCGACCACCGATGCCCCGCGCATCACGGTGCGTCACCTGATGTCGCACTCGGCGGGTTTTCCCGAAGACAATCCCTGGGGCGATCAGCAGCTCGACCGCACCGATGCCGAGCTCGGACAGATGATCCGACAGGGCATTCCGCTCTCGAACGTGCCGGGCGTGGCGTACGAGTATTCCAACTACGGATTTGCCATTCTCGGACGCATCGTGCAGAACGTGTCCGGACAGCCGTACGCCACCTACATTCGCGACAAGGTGCTGCGTCCGCTGGGCATGACGTCCACCACCATGCAGTCCCGCGATGTGCCTGCCGCGCGCCTCGCACACGGGTATCGCCTGCAGGATGGCCAGTGGCTGGAAGAAGCGCCGCTTCCCGACGGGTCCTTTGGCGCGATGGGCGGCATGCTCACCTCCAGCGCAGACCTGAGCCGATGGGTGGGCCTTATGCTGAGCGCGTGGCCGGCGCGCGATGGCGCGGAGTCACCGGTACTCAAGCGTTCGTCGCTGCGGGAGATGCAGCAGTCGTGGCGTTTTGCCGGCAGCAGCGCGGTCCTGCAGGGCGGCAACATCAACCTGTCCACCGGTGGCTACGGATTCGGTCTCCGCATCACGCAGAACTGCCTGTTCAATCACATCGTCGCGCACTCCGGTGGCCTGCCGGGCTTTGGCTCCCAGATGCGCTGGCTCCCTGAGCATGGCGTCGGCATCGTGGCGCTTGGCAATCTCACGTACACGGGGTGGGGACCGCCCATCGACCAGGCGCTGGAGGTGCTGGCGGAGGCGGGAAGTCTCGTTCCGCGAGCCGTGCAGCCGTCACCGGTACTGGCCGACATGCACGCCAAGGCCATCCGTCTCGTGCAGCGTTGGGAGCAGCCGCTCGCCGACAGCGTGGCGGCGATGAACCTGTTTCGCGATGAATCCGCACCACGCCGCGCCGCCGAGATTGCACGCTTGGTGAATGCGGCCGGGGGCAACTGCCAGCCGGAGGGCGCGATGTGGGTGGAGAACGCGTTGCGCGGTGTCTGGAAGATGCGCTGTGCCAATGGCGCGCTACAGGTGGGCATCACACTCGCCCCCACAGAGCCGGCCCGCATCCAGCAATTCACCGTGATGAGCATTCCGGTCGATCGACAGGCCGTGCCCGGACCGGTGTGCCGCAAGCAGTAGCACACGAAGTGACATGACAAAGCCCCCGTCGCCTGCATGTGGTGCAGTGCGGCGGGGGCTTTGTGCATCGCAGGTATTCAGCGGAGCACGGGCTCGGTCTCGAACCGCTCGGCAAATCCCGCAATGATGGGGCGGGCCTTGGCAATCGTGGCCTGCACCGCGGGCAGCTTGAGCGATGCCAGATGCTGCTCCTGTGTGTCCCACACCTCGGTGATCCAGATGCCGTTGGGATCCTTGGGGTCGCGCGCGACCACATAGCTCACGCACCCGGGCATGTCGCCGGTGCCCTCGAGCATCAGGTCGATCAACGCGTCGCGCTGGCCGTCCACCGACAACATCCTGCCGATCAGTCCGTACATCGTGTGCTCCGATGGTTCGAGTGCGTGGTCCAGCAGGAAGGGAATCAGTCGGCAAACAGCATGTCGCTGCGCGGCGGATCCCAGGGCGGAATCCACGCACGCGTCAGTGTACAATCATGCGGCCAGCCGGGGAGGGTCACAGTCGCAAACCCGTTGCCCACGCCGTAGCGCGCATCGGAAATCGTGAGCGTGCCGTTGGCATCCTCGGCCCACACCGGCGTGCGCATGAAGCGCAGTGCCCCAACAAACTCGCAGCGCTCGTCGGCCAACGCGACCATCTCCGAGCGCGGCACCGCCCAGGTGCGGCGCCAGCGCACCGCAGCACTCGAGTCAAAGGGCACGAGTGTGGTGGACGCCCGGAGTACCTCCAGCGGGTCCCCCTGCAGGCGTGCCGCCGGATAGGCCCGCTGACAATCTTCCACCGTGCGAGCCGACGGAAACGGTGCAACGACGGCAGTGGTCAGGCGATAGAACTGCCCGTCCGTACTCACCGCCATCGCCGACCAACAAGTCGGGTCACCGGCCGATGGCGTGAGCACCACATCCTTGAGAGTACCAGCCACCGCAGCTCCGGTCATCGTCGGTGCCTTGGTGTTGAGCACGCGCTCGGCGATCGATGCCTCGGCGGAGCGTGATGCCGCAAAGAACACGAGCGTCACGGTGGCCCAGGCTGCCACACCTGTGGCCGTGCGCACATTGTTGCTGAACATGCGTTGCGCGAGCACCCACAGCACGGCGAACACGGTGAGCGCCATTGCCACGGGCCGCGCCACTTCGCCGATACGCCATGCGGCCGCAAGAATGATCACCAGCAACAGCGCGAGAATGAGACGGCCCGCCATCGCCCGCGGACGCCAGAGCAGCGCCGGAATGGCCGCCACCCAGAGCCATGGCTCGACGATGAATACCGCGTCGCCGTAGTACCAATGATCGTCCAGCGGCCAGAACGGATGCACACCGTAGCTGTTGGTAAAATCCAGCAGGATGTGCGACAGCGTGCCCACCATGGCGAGCACCAACAACGGTGTGGCGCCGTGCGTGGCGAACCACTGCTGTTCGCCCGGATCTGGGGAACGACGATACCACCAGCGCGCGGCCATCCAGATGAGCACCGCCCCGATCAGTGCCCACAGAATCGTGTGGGTGTGCCCACGGTGGTGCAGCAGATATCCCAACGGGCCCATGCGCAGCGGCGAGCCGGCGTACAGCACATCGATGTCGGGCAGCTCGGCGGCCGTAATGCCCAGCACCACAGCGGCCCGACGGAATCGGTCGGGCACCGTGGTACGCGTGCGCTTCGTCACCAGGGAGATGGTGGCATCGGCCAGCAACATGCCGGCCAGCGCGTGAGTGACGTTGTCCAAGTTCTGGCGAAGTCGGGTAAGTGGTCACGGTATGATAGCGATCTGCCCACCACTCGGCACTCGCCCGTAGCCGCCGCTGGACACCATGCGGGCAACATCCGAGTATCAGTGCACCATGAACGACTTCGACATCTACCGCTCCACCCTCACGGGTCACTGCTACCGTATGCTTGGCTCCATCACCGATGCCGAGGACGCGGTGCAGGAAACCATGCTGCGGGCGTGGAAAGCCCGGGAACGTTTCGACGGTCGTTCGGCGGTGCCCACCTGGCTGCATCGCATCGCGACCAACGTGTGCCTTGATGCGCTGGCCGACCGCGCTCCGCGCGTCATGCCCACCGACGAAGGGCCGCGCGGCAGTCTCACATCGGAGCTGCGCAAGCAGCCCCGCACTCACTGGCTGGAGCCCATTCCTGATCTGGCCAGCATGCCGGCCGACAGCGACCCGCACGAAGACGCCGTGATGCGGGAAAGCATTCGACTGGCGTTTGTCGCCGCGTTGCAGCACCTGCCACCACGTCAGCGCGCAGCACTGTTGCTCACGCAGGTACTCAACTGGTCGGCCGCCGAAGTGGCCGAATCGCTCGACATGTCCACCGCCGCGGTGAACAGCGCCCTGCAGCGCGCGCGTGCCACGTTGGCCGAACGGCGCGCCGCGGAGCAGCTCGATCGCATCGTGGCACTCTCGAGTGGCAGCGCGGCCGCCACGCAGGCATTGAGTGCAGAACAGCGACAGCTCGTCGATCAGTTCACGGATGCGTTCACGGCGTATGATGTGCCGCGCCTCACCACGCTGCTGCGCGAAGACGCCACACTCTGCATGCCACCCTTCGATCTGTGGCTGGAAGGCCACGCCGACATCAGCAGCTGGATGCTGGGGCCGGGTGCGGGGTGCCGCGGCTCGAAACTGGTGCCCACCTGGGCGTCAGGGGCGCCGGCCTTTGCGCAGTATCGGGACGGGGGCGCCACGCCCTGGGCGCTGATCGTGCTCGAGCTCGACGGCGACCGCATCAAGGGCCTGACCTACTTCCTGGACGTGGAGACGCTGTTTCCACGGTTCGGCCTGCCGATGCGCCTGGATTGACCATGTCACGGCTGACCATTTCACATCGGATTCAGCGGCACCGATGATTTTTGGCGGGAGGTGGAGTCAAAGGGGTGTCCTTCACTTTGGAGCCTTGCATGTCCTTCGCCTCCCACGCCACGCCGGCCCGTCCCCTTGCTCCCCTTCGCCTCTGGGGCGCGCGGATCATGCAGGGCATCGTGGTCCTGTTTCTCGCCTTTGACGGCATCTACAAGCTCATTGCCTCGCCCGAGGCGGCGGACGCCACGGTGCAGCTGGGCTATCCCGCCGGCGTGCTCACCTCACTGGGCGCACTGGAAATGGTGCTGCTGCTGATCTACCTCGTGCCCCGGACCGCGCCCATTGGCGCCGTGCTATGGACGGGCTACCTCGGCGGCGCCATCGCCACCCATGTGCGGGTAGGCAATCCGCTGTTCAGCCACGTGCTGTTCCCTATCTACGTGGCCGTGCTCCTCTGGGGCGCGCTCTACCTGCGCGACCGTCGTGTGCAGGCGCTCGTGCAGTCCGCTGGTTCTCACTGAGCTTCGTCAAATCCCACCGATCCCATTTCCGGAGAGCGTGACCCATGGCCTTCGCCCGCATGGTCTTCCCCAACCTGCCCGTGCGCGACCTGCCGCGCACCAAGGCGTTCTTCACCGCGCTGGGGTTCAGCTACAACCCGCAGTTCACTGACGACAACGCGGCTGCACTGATCATCAACGAGACGACCTCGGTGATGCTGCTCAAGGAGGAGTACTTCAAGACCTTCACGACGCGGCCGCTGGGCGACCCGCAAACCCACACCCAGGTGCTGCTCGCGTTGTCCTGTGAGAGCCGGGAGGAGGTGGATCGCATGGTGCAGACGGCGCTGGCGAACGGCGGAAGCCCGGCCATGCCCGCTCAGGATATGGGCTTCATGTACGGGTGGAGCTTCTACGATCCCGAAGGTCACCACTGGGAAGTGTTCTTCATGAATCCCGATTTCGTGATGCCCGCCGCCTGATCGGTTCGGCGCACACACAACGAGGGCCCGGCACGGATTCCCGTGTCGGGCCCTCAGGTATTTCACTCACTGCTATCAGTGGATCGTTCAGTTCACCGCTTCGACAACATCCAAACTCAGCGCAGGGCCGCGTGCAGCGGATGCGCCCCAACCAGTGATGCGACAATGACAACAAGGAGCGCAATCGACATGGTGAGCACCCGCTGACGGCGACGACGCCGCGCGTTCTGCTTCGCCAACTGCATCGGCGAGGCAGTGAGACGCGTACCCGTACGGGCCGCCATCTCGCGTGTGGACGTCGGCAGAGGCCGCATCATGGGCCTCATCACCGGGAGCTCTGTCGAGCGCATTGAGGAACGTGTGGTATACGACATGATTGCACTTTTTCGAATCTATGACTTCAGGAAGTCTCCCCTGTGGAGCCCTCCGCGCCTTCCTTACGATCAACGGCGCGCCGGGTTTCTCCATTCGGGCAGGTATTTCAGATACTCACCCACGTAACGTCCTGTCACAAACGACAGCAGCCCGACCGAATCCGGTCAGGCTGTCATCGTGATTGTGCATTGTGACTGCGCGCTCCGCTTCACGGCGCACTCGCGCCGGCCTGCTCCCGCCACCTCTCGGCATGCAGCACCGCCAAGTCGCGGGTCCTGCCCCCCGCACCGCTCATTGACGGGGGTCGTTCACCACACCGGCAAAAAGGATCGTGCCGCTCAGGCGTTCGCGGATGAAGAACACGAACGGCCGGTTGAACTGGTAGCTGGGTGGCATCGAGACCACGACTGCGCCCACGACGGTCACGGCCGCTGCACGTGATCCACGCTCGTCTACTTCGAGCGCCACAGCATGCCGCACGAACTTCAGCTTCGTCGGTTCATTGACGAGCCGCGGAAACTCGGCGGCGGCAGTAAAGGCGCGGGGCATGCCCATGTTCTGGAGATCGGGCGCAAGCTCCAGAATTCCTTGCACTTTGAAGCGCGGCAGGAAGATCATGGAGCGATTGTCCGCCTGACGGAGCCCGCGCACGATCGTGGCATACTCCGCCGAATCGAGGCGCGCCGCCAATGCTGTGGCCGTTCCGGTCGCCGGTGCCACCACCACCATGCTGTAGGCGCCGTTGCCATACAACATTTCGGCCGCCATCAGATTCTGATTCTGGAAGGCGCTGAATCCACCCTCGCGCTGCATCATCGGATGCGAGATCTGCGCCCCCGATGAGAGCATGAACGGCATGGATGCGGTCTTGGCCGGATCGAACTTGTCACGCCAGGTGCCGGAGAAGTACACCGCATTCGCCAGCAGCATCGCCAGATCAGCGGGCGGCTCATCCTGCAGCACGCGCGGAATCATGCCGTCGGTATGACGGTTGCCCCACACATTCACCGAATCGTACATGATCTGTGGCGTGGCCAACGACTGCGCCGGTGCATCGAAGAACGTGCGCGCCTCGCGCAGAAAGCCCGTATCGATCACCATCGGACGACGCACCCACAGTCCATTGGCGATGCGAATGGTCGTGGACTTGTCGAGCGAGGGCAGCATCGTGCGCAAATCGCGATACGCCGCATTGGTCTCAGCGCGCGTGCGCGTACCCCAGCCCAGCGTCCGGTTCATCTCGGACAGCGTCTCGCCGCTGGCCCCGTTCATCGTCATGCCCAGTGCAAACGACACACTCAGCGGCGACAACAGTACGTTGCCCGTGCGCGTGGATGCCGTCGTGCGCAGCAGGTGCAGTGCGAAACGGTTGTTGGCCTGAATGCCTTCCTGCTCCACCGCGGTCAGGGCACGCGGTAGCGCGGTCAATGAATCAGCCGGCGTGCCGGCATCTCCTGGTCCGGTGCCTTCGCTACAGGCTGCGAGCAGCAACGCTCCCATGAGCGCGCTGCGAGAGAGCAATTTGGCCATGGCGGGATCTGGTCGGGGTGGGAGGTCCGTCTCTCGCCCTACCTCATGTTCGCCTGTACCCGTCACATCGACATGCGACGTGCGTCACACTTATCGGTCCGTTCGTTCAGCAGCCGTGTGTGCAACCGGCTACCGTATCGGCCGCTCAGTCGCAGCCTTCGACCAATTCCCGAACACCATCAAAGCAGCGCAAGCAGACTCAACTACCAATCGCGCTTGTGCCCTCGAAAACCGACGCGCCGGTTGACCACGCGGCGCTCGTCCAGCGTCATGCCCGACCAGCGAGCAATCTCGTCACGCGAGCGACCGCAGCCGTAGCATCGATCGTCGAGATCCAGTCGGCACACCTTGATGCACGGCGACTCCGCCGTCCAGTCCGTCATATCTCCGCCATCTGTCATGCGGGGAATTTATCATCATGAGTTCCCCGTCCTTCCAGACCCGCCCTTTCGAATCGTTCGATGCCGTGGAATCCGCAGAGCCAAGAGTGGACGAGCAACCGCGCCATCCTCCTCGTGCACGGCATCGGCAACGCCGCGCCGGGTGACTACAAGGAGCTGCTCGATCGCGTGAAGGCCGCACTCGGCCCCGCCGCGCACGACACGGTCATCTACCAACTGTGGTATGACCAGATCAACGACTGGGTGAAGAACAAGCTGCAGGTGGGATCACTGCTGCAGCAGGCAGTCGACACGCTCTCCACGTCCATCAACGATCCCGAGATCGGCGAGACCATGGCCGAAGTCATCGGCGATGTGCTGTGGCCCGTGCTCGTGGCCGAAGCGCGTGCGGCCGTACGCGATGCATTTCTCGCGCAGGTCAAGCGCATGCTGCTCGATGCCGAAGCGTCCAATATCGATCCGCTCGACCGCAAGATCTCCATCATCTGCCACTCGCTCGGCTGCTTCCACACCTACGAAGCGCTGCATCATGCCGCCGTGATGGGCACGCACGCGCTGCGCCCGGGCTCCGAAGGCGTAGTCTTCGAGAACGTGATCTTCATGGCGTCGCCGGTGCAGCTCATTCGCACCGTGGCCGATCGCATGGGACCGCTCGTGCCAAACCGCCGCTGGCTGTACTCCGTGAAAGGTGATGCGTTGTCCATTCCCAACGAGCCGCTCATGCTCGGCGGCGTCACCAACTCGGTGAACCGCTGGATCTCCATCACCGGTTCACTCGATCCCGTGGGTGGGCATTTCTTTCGCCGCCGCGCGGACTGGGGCTACATGAACGTGAATGGGCAGTTCGCGGCCCTCGTCGATGATCAGCAGTTGCTTGGCATCGATTCCCCGGCCGCGTTGCTGGACACCTTCCTCGCCTCTCGCCGGCCCGATGCCCCGCCGTTGTATGGCATGAGCAATCCGCACAGCTGGGAAGGCTACGTGGACCGCCACGCCGAGAAGCTTCGTGAGTGGCTGACATGAAACGGGGCCCCACCGCTTCACCTGCCGCACGCGGCATGCTGGCCATCACCGCCGTTGCATTCATGGCCAGCACTGCGCCGCTCGGTGCCCAGCCGCCGGCAGACTCCAGCGCCCGAGCTGCCCTGGCCACCCGCTTCGCGCGGCAAACCATCGACTCTCTGGTACGTGCACTGGCGACGGCCGATTCGTTGCTCAACCTGCCGCTGCTCCACGCCAAGGTGCAGGACGTCTCGTCGCGCCTCACGCGCCCCGAGATCGCCGCCCAACCGCTGCAGGCATTGGTCGCCGAACGGGCTCGCTTCTCCGATGTCGCGCGACGTCGGGTACGAGCGCTCACCGCGGCCGAAGCGGCGGCCATCGACACCCTCGCGGCGCTGGCCGAGCAGTCAGTGCGGCGACCCTTGGCCGGTGCGGTGGGCGCCACCCGTACGCGCGAACTGTTCGTGCCGGTGGACGCGTTCAATTCGGCGCGTCGTCAGCAGTCGCTGGCCGAAAGCCTTGAACGACTGCGTCGCTTCGAACGCAAATACGGCCCCGACGCACCCACCCGGAACATCGCGGAGGTGGGGCTCAACTACGCCGCGCAGTGGCTGCCAGTCTTCGGCCCGCGCCCCGATGAATCGCCATCGCGTCTCGAACTCTCTGCCGCGTACGTGCCTACTTGGATCAGCATGCCACGGAAGGGCACGCGCAGTGACGCCGTGAGTGTGGCCGAGGCGGGCCTGCGGGTCTACATCTGGCGGCCAGGCTGGGGTGGCCAGGAGGGAGGCGTGCTGCGCCCGGGCCATGTCACCGTCGGCGCACTGGTGGCCGGTGAGGGGGACGGAGCACTCGAATCGCCATTTCGGGGGCGGTCGCGCCTGGGCGGCTATGTGGCTTGGGGCAATGCCAAGGTCGGGTTCATCGGCGGACGGGATTCCCGAATTCTGGTCACCCGGAAGGTGCAGCTGATACCTTGGACGTTCTGAGCGCGTAACGCCGTATCCGACGGTCCCGTCACGTGTTACGAGCCGCCCTGTGGCGGCCTCGAGAGGAGCTGCGCATACTCAAAGGGAATGCGATCTCTCTTCCTTTTGCTCGGCGCGCTATGCGCCCTCTCCGCATGTCGTGGTGACGCGCCGCAGCGCGGCCTCGAGGGATTGTCGTGGGGTGTGCCGGTGGCCTTGTCCACCGGCGGCGGTATGGAGTGCCGCCAGCTCGTGTTTGCCGATACCGCCCTCGGCACCCAGAACGACTGCGGCGCGTCGGCGCGCACCGATGATTCCATCGCCACTCGGCGACTCACCGCCATCGCCGTCTCGCTGAACGAACAGACGGCAGCGGCCCGGAGCGCGGACTCCGTCGACGTGGCGCGCGATGTCGCACACACCCGCGCGCTTATTGACCTGTGGTATGGCACACGGAACGACACCGTGCTGGCACGAGCGATCACTGCATTGCGCGAGGCATCCGGGGAAGCGGGTGCCACAGCCGCCATGCACTCTGACCTCGCCGCCGCGCTGCTGCTGCGCTACCAGCGCGGTGGAGACGGACTGGACCTGCTCACCGCGCTCGACGCGGCCGAACAAGCGTTGATCCTCGACCCCTCCTCGGCGCCCGCGGCATGGAACAGCGCGCTGGCATCGACATGGATCGGATTGCATCGCGCGCAAGAATCGGCATGGGCGCGGTACGAGCGCCTGAGTGGCAAGACCAGGCCCCATGTCGATCTCGGCGAAAACGCCTTCGCACAAAATGCAAAAGCGAATGCACGCAGCGGGCGTTGGTTCGATTTCACGCGCGAGTATGTGTGGCGTACGGTGGGGCCGGATTGGGGGCGCGCCCACCTGGCCGGTGATTCTGCCGGTACGACTCGTGCTCTCGCGGAACTGGACACGATCGCGCAGAACAGCCGCGATCCCGATCGGCACCATTCTCCACGTGCGGTGTTGGTTGTGCTGCAAAACACGAAGGACGCCACCGCCCGTCGTGAGCTTGCCGAGGCGTTCATCGCGTACGCCGACTACTGGATCGCCTTCTATCAAGGCGACTACACGAAGGTCGACTCAGCATTGGTGCGGGTGCAATCAGCAAACGCATTTGCCAGGGCGTTTCCGGCCTGGACCTGGTATCTCAAACCCTTGCTGGCGGTGCAGCGTGGGGCGCCGGCTGACGCCCGACGCATTCTGGATGAGGAAGCTCCACGATTTGCGACGGTGGAATACCCATGGGTGCAACGACGCGTCGCGTGGCTGGACGCACTCGTAAAGCTCACCACTCGGGAGCATGCCGCGGCGCGCGATGTGTTCATCGCGTTGGAGCAGGAGTGTCTCGAAACGCGCGATGAAGAGTGCGCCGTTGCCGTGCCGGCGATGCGTGTCGGGGCCGAGAACACCCTGGGAGACAAACGCACCGCGGTCCTGGCCGGACTGAGAAGTGCACGCCGAGCATCGGTGCAGCCGATCACGGGACGTACCCTGAGTGCATATGGACAATTGCAGCGCAGCGTGGAGTTCAATCGCCTGACGAACGCTGCGGCGGCCATGAGCGAAGAGTCGGAGTCGTTGGCGGAATACCTGCAACGGACAGTGTCGCGACTCGAACAGGCCAATCGCCGAGCCCAGGAAGCCACGCTGCGAGTGGCCTTCGCACCACCGAGCAAGAGAAAGGGAGCGATTGAGATCGCGGCAGCCGCAGTTGACCACTTCGCCGACGTGATGAAGACGGTTCCCCAGGCGACGCAACGCGAGTTTCTCAATCACCTGCGCCTGCGCAGAGCAGAGATCGCCTTTCTGCGTGACACGCGGTCACCTGGTGACATCGCCCGCTCCCTCGATTCGGCGCTCGCGCTCGAACGCGTGGTCTCCAACGCCAACCGACTGACGCAGATTCGGCAGCTGCACGCGCGTGCCCGCCTGTTGGCCGGCGACACAGTCGGTGCGGTGGTCGAGCTGGACAGCGCACTGGTCGAGTATCGGGCGCGCGGTCCGCGGGATATCACCGTGTTCGCGGAAGGACGACTGCTGACCATGGTGCGCGAGAGCCGTGAGTATCTGGCGCGCGCACTGCTCAAACAGGGACGTTCGTCAGCCGCCCTCGCGGTGTTGAGCGGACTCGCCCTTGCCGATTCGACGCGCTATGCACGCCCATTGCCGGCGAGTCTGTGGCTCGGAGTGCGACAGCTCGGCGACTCCGTGTTGCTGTTTACGCGCGCGTCATCAGCGGGTGCCGGAGCGAACGCCCTGCGCGTCCAGGTGGCTCCGGCTCGCACATCCGAGTTACTGGCGCTCATCGACCGCACCGATCCAGTCGCGTTGTCCGCCATGCATGATGCGTTGGTGGCGCCATGGCGTTCGGCTTCTCAGGCGGGGGCAGCACCCGACACCGGCGCGACACTGCTACTCGATGTGCAGGGAGTGGCCACGAGAGTGCCTTGGCCCGCGCTGCGTTCGGCCCGGCAGGGAAATGACGGGCGGTATCTCTTGGAAGACTTCGCGATGGCCATTGCACCAACTGGCCATACCCCACGCGAGTCCGTGCCAATGGTTCGTCGCTCCGCCATGCCCACGACGCTCATCATCGATGCGGCACCTCGGGCCGGTGCGGCACGCCTACCCGGGGCAGTGCGCGAAATCGACGCCGTCAGCAGGACATGGGGTCAGAGCGGACGTGTGGTGTCCACCGCGGCTGGAGCGAATCTGCAGCAGGCGATGCAGGGCACCCGCATCGTGCACTTCGCCGGTCACGCCATCATCGATGACGTGATCCCCGAACAATCGGCACTGCGTATCCCCACCCCTACGGGCGATTCGCTGCTGCGCGCCAGTGTACTGAGCCAGTATCAACTGACCGGCGTGGAGTTGATCATCCTGGCCGCGTGCGACACCCGTGTTGCAAGTGTTACGCCAACCAGTGGCCTTGAGTCATTGGCCGGTGTGTTGCATCGCGCTGGTGTGGGCAATGTCATCGCCGCCGGCTGGCCGGTTGATGACGATGCCACCGCGCTGCTGATGCAACGGTTGCATGAGGCCCTGCGCGCCGGCCTGCCTCCCGCGGCAGCGCTGCGACGCGCACAACTCGAGATGCGGCGTGACCCGGATCCGGCACGCAACACACCATTCGTGTGGTCCGCCTTTCAGCTACTGGTACGAGGAGAGTAACGACATGAGCGTCATGACCGTGTTCCACCAGGGACTCGGAGTCTGGATGAACCGTGGATCCCACTGGGAACTGATGTTCCCGGTTGCAGAGCATGCCAAGACCCCCGAAGGGCGGTGGATCGCCCCGCACGACCCTTCCCTGTACATCGACGGCGCCTACACCGAAGACGGCAAGCCTGTGTATTGGGATCTGCGCAACTGGAGCCTCGATCTCCGGAAGGCCACACACGCCCAGCCCAAGTCGACGGTGGCCCAGTCATTTCTGATCGGATTGCGTCCCGAAGCCGGCTCGCCGGTCACGCGCAAAGCACCGTTTGTGGAGTGCCCCGAAGCCGTGAACGGCGTGGTGCAGTTCACGCCGGGCACGCTGTCGCCAGGCGCCTATCCGTTGGTGGGTCCTGCGTGCTGTGGCACGGAGATGGACATGTTGCTCACCTATCGCGAGGCCTGGAGTGCACCGCTCGTCAGCGACACCGTGAGCATTTCCCGCACTCTGCGCGATGGCAGTGAGCAGGAGTCGATCACGCTGCGTGGCGACGCCACGCGCAATGGCGCGATCACGTTGGTCATTCAGGTGTTGTCGCTGGCCGATCGCATGGGGCAGAAGCCGACGGAAAGCCGCTCGGACGATGACTTCGCGGCCAACTACCTGTTGACGCACCGTCCGGATTCCCCGGCTCCCACCCCGGTGCCGCAGTTCATGCCGCGCACCGTGGCGCCGCACCAGATCACGCTTGGTGAGGTACACACTCTGGGTTATTCGGAAGACTCCCTCTGTGCCGGTGCGTTCGTCGACGGCGACATCTGAGTCTGACGCATAGCAAAAAAGCCGCCCGGATCTTCGAGGATCCGGGCGGCTTTTTTTGTTGCAATGGGTCAGTGGCCGAGTCGCGCCAGCAGGGAGTCGAGCGTCGCGACGGTGGCAGAGCTGGGAGCCGGACCGTTCAGAGCACCCGTCTCGTGCAGCCGTGCGAGATGACGCGCCACTTCGGTATCTGATGCCGAGTCGGTAGCGAGGAGGGCGGTCAGGCGATCGGACGCGATGTCGATGCGCACATGCGCCAACGCCAGCATCGCACCGGCGTCGAACGCGCGGCCGTCGACCAGCGCGCGCACCTGCTGGAAGAGTTCGAAGAGCGACTGGGCATTCTGGGTGGAATCCAGCGCCGCGGCAAACGGACTGCTGCCCGGTAACTGCCCGAGCAACGCTTTCATGTCTTCGCGGTAGATGCGCTCGTTCGTCGCATCACCGGCTCGCGACGCCTGCAGGGTAGCAGATGCCAACGCTCCGAGTCGCACCGCCACCGCGCGAGATGGCAGTTCATTCGTGGCCGCACGCACTCGCGTCCACCGGGCGAGTGCCGGAGAGACACTCAACGATCCGCCGGAGACACCCATCGCAGCAGGCGGCTCCACCATCGCCAGCGTGAGCACCGGCGGTGTGGCGATGGACATCTGCGAATGGGTCCAGTACGACAAACCGGCCACGCCGAGCATCACGGCCGCCGCGGCCATGGTCCAGCGCCACCGCTGCACCCTCGGCGCAAATGGCAACATGGTGGCGTCTTCGTCATGTAGCGGTCGCGAAGCCGTCGTGGCATCAGGTACCTGATCCACCTGCTCCGCGGCCATGACCAGCACATCACGCCATTCCGGATCCTGCGACAGTCGAGCCAGCAGTGCGGTGCGCGCTGCGGGCGACAACCGCCCGTCGATCAGCGCTGCCACCTGCTCCGCATCGGACATCATTCGAGCATCAGACCCTTCGCTCACCCAGGCTCCTCGTAGGACACGCGACGTGCTTCATTGGCTTCCACACATGCTGACGGACGGCCGGGAAAAGTTTCCCTCCGCTGTTCCTGAAAAGATCACTGATCCGCGCGAGAAAGCAGTTCGCCCGCGTCCTCGGCCGTTATACCGTCGGCCTCCAGTGTGCGACGGAGTGTCACCATGAGCCGGTCCAGTCGGCGATACAGCGGTTTTTGCTCAATGCGCAGCGCGCGGGCGATCTGTGCGACGGTATGACCATCGAGGAATCGCATCGTCACCAGCATGCGATCTTCCTCCTCGAGCGCAGCGAGCGCATCCTTGAGGGCCGAACTGAACCGTTCCTCTGCCGACAGGTTATCCTGCGAGGTCAGTCCCGAATCGGCCAGCTCGCGGGCCCCGCTGTGCACATCCCGCGCATCCAGCTCCGACACCAGCCTGGGTCGCATTGGCGGGCGTGGGGGAAGCTGACGAGCCAGCGCGCGCAGCTCTCGCTCTGAATAGCCATGTCCGCCTTCGGTCATCAGCTGTGCGACCGCTTCGTCCACTGACGAACCCATGCGGGTGATCAATCGCTCCATCAGGATCGCCACCGGTCCCGCACGAACCGCCGCCGCCGTCGGGCGCCAGCGTCCGTCCCGGGCCACGATCTGGTCCTGCAGCCAACGGGTGATCACCACCGTCAGGTACGTCCCCACTGACGCTTCGCCACGATGCTGCCGCAGGGCAGCGTAGTCCGTTTCCACGAACCGCGCCCGCACGACCGAGACAAAATCGTCTGCGTCTGCTCCCGTCAGCCGTCTGGCACGCGCCAGCGAGCCGGCGATCCGATCGATCGTCGGCAAGAGTTCCAGGAACTGGGACTCGTACAGGGACGGTTGGCTCATGACGTTGCCATGGTCTCGCCAATGTACCCAGCGCGCCGGGAAAACGAAGCAGCCCGTCCGTCCGATGATTGGCGAGAGCGCCTGAAGCATGAATTTCGCGGTCTGCCCGCACTCAATCGCGGGCCGACGCACCCAATGATGACAATGATTGATTGACCATCTTTTTTCGCCGGCGGTACGTTGGTGCCATGCGCGTACCATTCGCTGTCCCCACCAACAGGCTCAGCAGGCTCGCCCTTGCTGCCCTCTGCGCCACCGGATTCGCTGGCGTCGCCATCGCCTTCACTGCCTTCGCCCCGGCATCGGCTCAGGCGCAGGCCAGTCAGACCACCATTCGGCCGACAACGCCAAGATCCGCGCCCACCGCCCCGCTGATCGCTCCGGATTCGCTCTTTCCGTACCATCCGGGCGTGGACGTCGCGCACTACGATTTCGGGATCACGCTCCCAGAAAGCGGACGGGAGTTTCAGGGCACGGCCACGCTCACCGTCAATCGCCGCCGGACCGTCGACACGCTGCGACTCGATCTCAAAGCCGCCATGCTCGTCGACTCGGTCCTGGTGGGTACTCGCTCCCGCCCTTTTCGGCGTGACGCCGAACGGGTGCACATCCCGCTCACCGGCGCCGATGGCACCCACTTGACCGTGACCGTGCGATGGCATGGCACACCTGACGATGGACTCATCATCACCGAAAGCGACAAGCCGCCCGCCGCCGAACGGGGATGGCGCGCCTTCGGAGACAATTGGCCCGATCGCGCCCGCCATTGGCTGCCCACCGTCGACCATCCCAGCGACAAAGCCACCGTGAAGTGGACGGTCATCGCACCGTCTTCGCTCGCTGTCGTGGCCAATGGCACGCAAACTGCCCACGCCTCCCTGTCGTCACGGCAGGGCTACTCCGCCTGGCAATTCACCATGCGTCAGCCCATCCCCACCTACCTCATGGTGATCGGTGCGGCGCGCATGCAGGAGACAGCACTCGGTCCGACTGCCTGCGGGAGCGGCATCGATGGCGCCTGCGTTCCGCAGTCCGTGTGGACGTTCCCCGAAGAAACGAGTTACGTGCCCGGCCCGTTCACCGAGGCCGGGCGCGTCGTGCAGGAGTTCGCGAAAACCGCCACCAGCTTCCCATTTGAGCGGCTGGCCCACGTGCAGTCGTCCACGCGCTTTGGCGGCATGGAGAACGCCACGGTCATCTTCTACGCCGACAATGCGTTCCGCCGGCACAGCATGGGCATCGGGCTCATCGCGCACGAAACCGCGCATCAATGGTTCGGCAATGCTGTCTCACCGCGACGCTGGGAGGACGTGTGGCTGTCCGAGGGTTTCGCCACGTACTGGACCGCGCTTTACCTGCGCGCTGCCCGCAGCGACAGCGCGTATCACGCGGAACTGCGCAACATGCGCTCGACGGTACTCGCGTCGAAGATCTCCGCCGAACGACCGGTGGTGGACACCGTGGGTGCCACGTCGCCAATGCGATTGCTCAACAGCAACAGCTACCAGAAGGGCGGTTTCGTTTTGCGGATGCTCCACGGCGCGCTCGGTGACTCGGTGTTCTTTGCCGGTGTTCGTGAATATCAGCGGCGCTTCCGCCACGGCACGGCCACCACGCGCGAGTTGCAACACATTCTCGAACGACACGCCGGCCGCTCGCTCGAGCCGTTCTTCACACAGTGGCTGCACCGCCCGGGCTTCGCGGAACTCACCGTCAAGTGGCGCTACGACAGCACCTCGCGCACGCTCGAAGCCACCGTGTCGCAAGGTGCGCGATTCGCGCCATTTGCCCTGCCACTGGTGCTGCAACTGCGTGATGCAACCGGCGCCACGCAACGCGTGACGCTCAACCTGCAGGCCACGTCGACGCAGATATTGCGGATGCCGCTCCATCTCATTGGAACTCCCGTGACATTGGACGCCGATCCCGACGTGGCCATACTGGGCGAGATTCGCGTGGAACCACAAACGCCCTGAATGCACAACGGGCGACGCCTCAGAGGAGACGTCGCCCGTGTTCACCGCAGTACAGCGGTGCGTGCAGTGATTACATCGCCAGCGCGCGCAGATCCTGCAGCGACTTCTTCAGCATGTCGACCTTGGCGCCGTCGCAACCACGCGCGCCTTCCGCGTCGGTCACGGCCTTGTTCAGCGCGTCATTGCGCGCCGCGCCATTGGCCTTTTCCGCAGCGGAGATCTGCGAACGCAACGCGCTCACCGTGCTGGCCGAGCAACCCTTGCGCTCGAGCTGATCGGTGAAGGCCTTGGCCAGCGAGAAGCTGGGCGGCCACACGATCTTCGGCTGGCCCTGTGCGTTTAGCTGGTCCCACTTCACCGTCTTCGCGGCATCGATCTCGTTCTGCGAAATGTACTGGCTCGGCACCAGGTCCACGACGTCCATACCACGCGCGATTTCCGAGCTCACGATGCTGCCGTTGTACCAGTACACCGACCACGAACCGCCCGACACCATGCGCGTGCTGTCCACCGGGCCACGGTCGAACGACGCAATTTCCTTCGGCTTCGTGGGATCGGTCCAGTCGAACACCGAGATGCCGCCCTGATACCAGGCCTGCACCATCACGTCGCGACCCGGGATCGGGATCAGCGAGCCATTGTGCGCGACGCAGTTTTCGTTCGAAGTCTGGTAGGTCGGGATCTTGTAGTAGCTCTGGAACACCAGCTTCTTGTTCACGATCTTGAAGATCGCGTTGGCGCCCCACTCGGCCTTGTCACCGGCGCGGCACTTCGGCGAGCTGCCACCGCCCCACTCGTCGCTGAACAGCATGGCCGTGCCATCGTTGTTGAACGTGGCCGAGTGCCAGTAAGCGAAGTTCGAGTCGGCCACGGCGTCGAGACGCACCGGCGCGACCGGGTTGCTGATATCGAGCAGCAGGCCATGGCCTTCACACGCGCCACCGGCCAGGCCGAGCGACGGGTACACCGTGATATCGTGACACTGCGAGCGCTCGCTGATCGCGCCCGTGCCAGCGCCGGCACCCGCCGCGTTGGCGAACATGCGGTTCAGCGCGTTCTGCACCAGCGGACGTGCGGCGGCCGTGTCGGCCGCGTTCGGCGTGGTCGCGCCGCGCGCCTTGGCAATGCTGTCGAGCATCGGCCGCACGATCTGCGGCGGCACGATCTGATCGAGACCCGACTGCGGGTTCTTCGCGATGAAACCGCCACGCGTGCGCGCGTCGGCCAACTGCTTGGCCGCCGCTTCCTTGTCCGCGTCGGAGAGACCGTGACGCGGGTTGTCGGACAGACCGGCGAAGATGTTCGCACGGCCAACCACTGCGGCCTGAGCCGGGTTGGCGAGCGGCACCTTGATGATCTCGATACGCAGGCGCGAGGAATTCGGATCGGAGCTCGTCGCGTCCGCGCAGCCTTCCAGCTCACCCGGCGAGCGGATGCCCGACGAACCGGAGACGTAGATGTAGAGGTTTTCCTTGTCCTTCGGGTCTTCGAGCACCGTGTGCGTGTGCGAACCGCGGCACGTCTGCACGTTGGCGACGAGCTTCGGCTCACGGATGTTGCTGATGTCGAAGATGCGCACGCCACGCATGCGCTCCTTGCTCACCGGCTGCGACACGCCACCGGGCTTGCAGTCGATGCGGCCGTTCTGCGCTTCGGCCGACATGAACATCAGGTTCTTGTACACCGACACGTCGTTCTGCGACGCCGGGCACTCGTAGGCCACGACCAGCTGCGGGCTGGACGGATTGCTGATGTCCCACACCACCGGGCCGTTGTAGTTGCCCTGAATGACGTAGTTGCCCGTGAACGCAAGGTCGGAGTTGGTGATGCCGAGGAAACCCTTCGGCGACACCGCCTTCGCCAGGACCTTCATGTTCGAGGTGTACTCGGCGGCGTCGAGCAGGCCGGCCTTCAGGTTGTTGCGCGGATCGGTGGCCGGCGAGGCCCCCGTGTTCGGCTTGGCCTTGGCGCAGGCCGTCAGCGCGACGAGCGCGGCGCCCGCCATGGCGGCGCGGGAGGAGAACGGAAACATGAACCGTGGGGTGAATGTGGAAGACGACAACACCTGATGAACCAGCGAGCTACCGGCGACGCTGCTACTGCGGTTACTCCGAGGGCGGGACAAAACCCATGTCGAGCATCATCGACATCATGCGCTTGATCTCGGTGCCCTGATCGACTTCGACGTCGTTGGCGAACTTGAAGATCGTCTCATCCTGACCGGCACCTGGTGCCGTAAAGAGCGACTTCACCATGGTCACCGCACCACGGTGGTGCTGGATCATGAACGTCAGGAACAGCCGATCGAAGTCGGCGCCGCGTGATGCATCGAGTTCGGCAAGCTGGGCTGCCGTGAGCATGCCGGGCATTTCCATCTGGCCATGGGCGTTGGTGCCACCGCCATGTCCGGCGTGCGCGTCATGGGACATGCCCGCCATGCCGCCTTGCATCGTCACCTGACCAAGCGAATCCACCACAGGAATCGGCTGCAGGCGGTCCTTGAGCCACGTCTGCATGATCATGATCTCGTCCGTCTGCGCATTGATGATGCGCGCCGTCAGACGCTGCACGGACGCGGTCGCGCCGTGCGTCGGCGCCCACCGGGAGATCGTGATGGCCTGGGCATGATGGTGAATCATGCCGCTCATGAAGTCGATGTCCGCCTTCGTATACGGATATCGGAGGCTGTCGGCGCGCGCACGCGCGATGGCGCCCGCGTCACCCATCTGAAAGCGCGGGTCATTGGAGACCCCGGCGGGGCGGGCGCTCGCGCAGGCACCCAGCGCGAGTACGGCCGCGCAGATCGCCGCCGACAGGGAGAAACGATTGGCTGAAATCGACATGATCGCTGGTTAGGACAGACGCCGCAGCGCACAACGTTGGAATCATCTACGCTAATGCTTACGCGGTGGGCTGGGCAATCGATGGGGGTCGAGAGCCGACAATCGGGACGAGCTGCCGATTTCCAGCGGGGACAAGGGGCGCTTTGTCGATTGTCTGCCGGAATGCGATAACTGATGGTGCAATCACGGATGGGCCATCGCTTCACCGATGAATTTGGCACCAGCCCGGAGTCCAATCCCTGACAACGCGCGCTGATCGCGCGCTCCCCACCCCCTCGGAGTCCTTCCATGGCCATTCAGTCCATCAATCCGTATCTCATCCTTGGCGGCCGCACCGACGACGCGCTCGCGTTCTATCACGATGCGCTCGGCGCGGAAGTGATTGCCCTCAATCGCTTTGGCGATGTAGACGGCAGCTGCCCTGAAGCCATGCGGGAGCGCGTCATGCACGCCGAGCTACAGCTGGGCGCTGCGCGCATCATGCTCAGCGACGGCCCGGCCGACGCCCCAACGGCCGGAGGCGCCGTCAGCATTGCCGTGCGCTTCGACGATGCCGCCCAGATCCGGCGTGGTTTCGAACGACTGAGCGTTGACGGCACCGTCATCCAGCCGCTGTTCGACTCTCCATGGGGCACCCTGTTCGGGGTGGTCGTGGATCGGTTCGGCGTGTCCTGGATGCTGGACTGCACGAAGACCTGACCCCGGCCTGATCGGTCCTGCTCGCCGGGCGGGGATCTTGGGCTTGCTATCGGCGTCGGAATCAACTTATGTAACCACATGGTTACGCAATCTTCCGACGCCGCGGTCTACCACGCCATCGCGGATCCCACCCGTCGCGCCATCCTCGACGCGATCCGGCACACGGAACGATCGGCCGGCGAGATTGCCGACCTGTTTCCGGTGAGCCGACCCGCCATCTCGCGGCACCTCCGGGTACTGCGGGAAGCCGGGCTCGTCCGGGAACGCCGAGAGGCCCAGTCCCGCCGCTACTCGCTCGATCCCGCCCCGCTCCGCGAAGTCGACCAGTGGATCACCCACTATCGCGTCTTCTGGACGGCCCGCCTCCACGACCTCAAGCGCGTGGCGGAAGCCACGGCCCGATCGGAGACGCCATGACCGCTGCACCCACCGCCGCCTGGCAGCACGAGTACACCTGGCAGCTCGACGCCACGCCCGACGCCATCTTCCGCGCCCTCACCACCGCAGACGCGCTGCGTCATTGGTTCGCCGAGCAGGTGGATGTCGGCAATGCTGTGGGCGAGCCATTCCGTTTCTGGGGCCGACACTCGCTGGACACACCAAACGCATCGAGTGCCACCCAGCGCATCCTCTCATGGAACGCCGGAGAGGAACTCGCGTTCAGCTGGACCCTGCACGGCGTGCTCACCGAGGTGCATCTCACCCTCGGCCCCGGCAAGAAGGACGGTGCCACCACGTTGCGACTACGTCATGCTGTGAGTGCCCCACTCGATGTGCCGCGTCAGCGCGAGCTGATCGACGATCACTGGCGGTTCGTGGTGGGCAATCTCATGGCGCACCTGAGTGGCGAGGCCGATGGCATCGTATTGCCGGATTTCACCGATTCGTCACCCGAGGTGCGCAAGGTGATGGTCATCAACGCACCGCGTGCCACGGTGTTCCGCACGCTCATCGAGCCGGAATTGGTGAATCAGTGGTGTGGATCCACCAACGCGGCAATCGATCCGCGCCAGGGTGGCGCGTACGCGTTTGGCTGGAGTTATGAAATCGACGGACGCACGGTGAGCGGTGGCCCCACGCGCATCATCGAGTACATCGAGAACGAGCGCCTCACACTCGACTGGCCCGATTGGCGTGGCGATGCCTCAGTGAACGGCCAGACCATCTCCTTCGTGCTCACCGATGAAGGGGACGCAGCCACGCGTCTCACCTTCGTGCACACCGGCTTCGATCGCACCGCCGACATCAGCGACTATCCCTTCGGCTGGGTCTGGTTCCTCTCGCAAGTCGACGACGTATCACGCAAGCAGTTGGCCTCGTAACAACCAGCGGCGGCGCTTCAGCCAGCGCCGCCGCGATCCACTTCATCCTGGCGGGCTCGCGCTTCACGCCAGTCGATCGTGGGCGCGACCTCGTCATCGGCCAGGGCCAGTGACGCGGCCGCTCGCTCGATCACGGGCGCGCCGAGTTCCGAGGGGAGACTACGCCCAAAGGCCAATTCGGCGCGCCGACACAGTCGCTCTTCACGGGCCATCGCGTCGTCGTCACCCCTCCCGCCCAGTACATCCGTGCTGAACGCGTGCACGCGCGCGTGAACTCCCTCGTGCAGAATGCTCGACGCCACCGGGGCCGCTGAAATGTCGCGGCGAGCCAGAAAGGTGAGCTCGGTGAGCACAACTCTCTCAGCAGGAAGGAATGCACCACGTGTAGGGAAACGCTCCACACGAATGACTCGCACATCGCGTACCAGATGCCGAAATCGCTGCGGCTGATACTGCGCGATCAACCCCAAGGCCTCGTCGAGTCGAGCCAGTACATCGGCATCAGCGATATCAGGGCGGGAGTTGCGAAGATCCACCGCAATGCCGTGCAGGCGAAGCGAAGGCGGCGCGCCGAACCAGCGTCGAAGCCACGACATCATGGGCGAACTCTTCCGAAGAGACCGAATGCGGTTATTGTGGAAGCCACCGTTGGAAGCCAGTGGCGCAGCCCGTGCGTGATGATTGCCTGTCACCGCGGGCTCATCAATCTACATTCACCGTTCCCCCGACACGGCTTTGGCATTGTCGCTCTCGAGTCTTCGGACCCGCCTGCTGCTGCTGGTGACTGCCGCGTATCTGCCGGCGGTTGGACTGACGCTGTGGACCATCAGTCGCGATCGGGAAGAAGCCTTCGATGCCGTGCGCACGCATCTCACACAGATGCTCACGGCCGCGTCGCACGAGAACGACCAGCAGTTGCTGTCTGGTCGCCGCATCATCGGCACCTGGTCGCAGGTCCCCGAAATCATCAACGGCACGCGTGCCGAATGCGAAGCCGCACTCCTGCGACTCTCGCGGTTCGCGCCGTCTGCCATCTTGCCGACGCGCGTGAACGCACGCGGAGAAGTCGACTGTGGTGGACCGGTACCTCCGGGCGGGACCGATCTCGTTGGCGATGGACCTGTCGCACGCCGCATACTCGCCGTCGACTCGGCTGTGCTGGGCATGTATCTGCCCGCCACGTCGGAACACGAAGTGGCGATGCCGCTCTCCATCGCGCTTCGTGACTCCACCGGCACGTTCGCCGGCGTATTGTCGATCGGCATTCGCATCGGCTGGCTGGCACGGCTCGGTATCAATCCCGAGCTGCCCAAAGGAGCGCAACTCTCGATCGTCGATTCCACGGGATTTGCGTATGCTGGCGTGCCACCACTGCCTGATATCGTGGGGACGCGCATTCCCGGCCTGAATGCACTGATCGTGCAGGACGGTCGCGTCGGGTCACTCGAAAGCGGCGTCATCATCCGCGACAACCCGAACGGTGTCCTGCGACTGCTCGCTTATCAGCAGCTCACCAGCGTGCAAGGCACATACATGCGACTTGCGCTGGCGATGTCGCCTGATGTCGCGTTTGCAGCGCCCACTCAGCGCGCGCGGGTGCGTCTCATCTTTCTGTTCGTGGCCGGTGCTGTGGCACTGGTCATTGCCTGGTTCGGCGCCGAGGCGTTGGTGCTGCGCGACGTGAACGCCATCCTCGCGGCAACGCGTCGCCTTGGTGCAGGTGATCTGTCGGCGCGCACGGGCGTCGCCAGCACCACCGGCGAGATCGGTCAGCTCGCTGAATCGTTCGACACCATGTCATCGCAACTGGAGGTCCGTCAGGATCGCATGCGGCATGCCGAGCGCATGGAGTCGCTTGGGCGATTGGCAGGCGGCGTGGCGCACGACTTCAACAACCTGCTCACCGCCATCGTCGGCAGCGCGGATCTTGCGCTCGATGAACTGCCGGAAGGGCATCCCGCACGGGCCGAACTGGCCACCATCAAGTCGTCCGCCAGTCGTTCGGGTTCGCTCACACGGCAACTGCTCGACTTCTCACGTCGCGCGCCGCTCAGCAACGCGCCGCAGCGACTGGATACCATCGTGCAAGGCGCTGCCGCGCTGCTGGTGCGTGTGATGCCGGCCTCGGTCACGCTCGACGTGCGTACATCAAGTCACAAGCAGGTGCGCGTCGACGCTGGTCGTATCGAGCAGGCCATCATGAATCTCGCGGTCAACTCGCGCGACGCGATGCCCGATGGTGGCCTGCTCACCATCTCCCTCGACGACGCCGATACGCTGCGGCAGGAATCTCCCGACCATCCACCGTCTGGTTCGTGGGTGCGGCTCACGGTCAGTGATACCGGGCATGGCATGACGCCCGATGTGCGTCGACGCATCTTCGAGCCGTTCTTCACCACCAAGGGCGTCGGCCAGGGCACGGGACTTGGTCTCGCCATGGTGTACGGCACGGTGCAATACCACGGTGGTCATCTGCACGTGCGTTCGGCGCCGGGCGATGGCACAACCATCACGATCTGGTTCCCCGAAGCCAGCGGACCATCGGACGAAACTGCGCCACCCGTCATTGCCACCGTGTCGCCAGAAGAACCGGCACACGTGCTGGTGGCGGAAGACCAGCCGGAGGTGCGCAACCTGCTCGAGCGTGTCCTCACGCGTGCCGGATTTCACGTCACCGCGGTGGAGAATGGACAGGAAGCCATAGAAACGAATGCCGCGCTGACACATCCCATCGATGTACTCATCACCGATTACGACATGCCGCATGTGCGAGGGGATGCTGTCGCGCTGGCGCTCCGCGCGATCAATCCCGATCTGCCCATTGTGCTGATTTCGGGGTTCACACGCGACGGATGGCCGTCAGAGTTGTTGTCCTCTGCGGCCACCGTCGTCATGGACAAACCATTCTCGGCGCAGGAACTCCTCAGCGCCGTCTACAGCGCGCGCCGCACCACACCACCGGGCGGCACGTCCATCTCCTGAGGCGGCTGAACAACCCTGGTGCAGCCGCGCCCCGCCGCGACTGCACCAGGCCCTGCATCACTTGGCGCGGATGGCGCGCTGCGTCGACACGTCAGCCGGACGCTGGCCCACCACCATCGTTGCCGCCGTGTTCACCGTGGCGGCCGTGTTGCGCTGACCGTTGCCCAGCTGACCGAGGTCATTGCGGCCCCAGCACCACGTCGTCAGGCGATCCTTCGACACGGCGCAGGTGAAGTTGGACGAACCCGTGCCGATGCCGGACACCTGCACTTCGGCCGCCTTCACACCATTGATTGCAAGCACCGGTGACGTGGCGCTCGTAGCGGCGTTGCCCAGCTGACCGTTGCCGTTGCCACCCCAGCAATAGATCTGCTCGAGGGTCGTCAGACCGCAGGAGTGGTTGTAGCCGGCGGAGATCTGCGAGAAACGATGACCTCCGGCAACCGCGCGAGGCACAGACGTATCGGTGAATCCACCATCGCCCAGCTTGCCGTTGTTGCTGCCCCAGCAGTAGGCCTCGCTGTTCACCGTGAGACCGCAGGCGTACTGGTTGCCGAGCGACAGCGAACGGAAGCTGTGTCCGCCCGTCACGATGATCGGCGACGTGCGGTACGTGTTGCCGTACGTCAGCGCATTGCCATCACCATTCTGTCCAAGGCCGTTCGCACCCCAGCAATAGGCGGCGTTGCTCACCGCAATCGCGCAGCTGAACGAACCACCGGCGTAGATGCTGGTGAACTGCGGGTTCGTGCCGGCCGTACCGGCGGCCACCGGTCCGTTCGGGCTCGACGTGTTGCCGATGCCGAACTGGCCCCAGTCATTGTGACCCCAGCACACGGTCGGGCTCACCGACGTGTTGGCGGTACCGCAGGCGTGGTCGATGCCTGCCGACAGCTGCGTGAACTTGATACCGCCGCCGATTTCCACCGGATTGGCCGAGAAGGCCGCGGTCGTGCCACCACCAAGCGTGCCCCAGCCGTTGTTGCCCCAGCACAGTGCCACGCCATCGGTGCGCAGGCCGCAGGTGAAGCGCGAGAACGACACGAGCTGCGTGTAGCGATGGTTGCCCGGCACGCGCACCGGCGAGGTGCGATGGGCTTCATCGCCCGTCTGCGTGTCACCAAGACGCGCATCATTGCCATTCATGCCCCAGCACCACGCGATACCACCACTGGCCAGGTCGCAGGCATGCGCTGTGCCCAGCGCGAGCGAGCGGTACTTGATGACCACCACACGCGTGACGGTCGCCGACAACGCCGCATGACGCGCCGTGATCGTCACCGTGCCGCGGTCCACACCCGTGATACGACCCGTGCTGTCGATCGTGGCCACCGCCGCATTGGAACTGGTCCACGTGATCGGAAAGCCTGACAGTACACGACCGGCCGAATCGCGCACCGCCCCCTGCAGCTGGCGCACTTCATAGGCTTCGATCGTATCCAGCGGTACATCGATGGTCACCGCAACGGGCTGCACGCGCGGACGCACCACCACGGTGGCCGTGCCGGTCTTGCCTTCGCTCGTCGCCGAAATGACAGACGTGCCGGCCGCGATGCCGCGCACGAGGCCACTGTTGCTGATCGTGGCAACCGTGCCCGTGGCCGACGTCCAGGTGAACGTACGGCCCGTGAGCACGTTGTTCTGCGCATCGCGCGCCGTGGCGGTGAACGTGACCGAATCGCCCACCAGCAGCGTGTCCACCAGCCGCGCCACCGTCACGGTGGCCACTGGAATGACGCGCGGGGTGACGAGAATCGTCGCTTCCACCGTACGGCCTTCGCTGGCCGCCATGATACGCGCCGTGCCCGCCGCCACCGCGGTGACGAGACCATTGGCGCTCACCGTGGCGATGTTCGTGGCTGACGACGTGAAGTTGATCAGGCGGCCCGTGAGCACGTTGTTCTGTGCGTCGCGTACCGCGGCTACGAATGTGGCCGTATCTCCGGCCACCAGCGTGTCGGACGTGGGCGTGATGCTGATGCTGGCCACCGGCACCGGCGTGACCGTGATCTCGGCGGTGGCGTTCTTGCCTTCGCTGGTGGCGGTGATGGTGGCACTGCCAGCCGCCACACCGGTCACGACACCAGTGGCACTCACGGTGGCGATGGTGGCCGCCGACGACGCGTAGGTGATGGTACGACCGGTCAGCGTGTTGTTCTGCGCGTCCCGCGCCACGGCGGTCAGCGTGGTGGTGGCGCCCACCACCACCGAGGCGGTGGTGGGTGTAATGGCAACGCTTGCCACTACTTCCGTGGGATTGCCGGTGGGGTTGTCATCACCACCGCAGGCTGCCATGGCAACCATTGCCATAGCCAAGGCCGAGCGCAGCAGCGCGGGCCGGGGACGAGCCGAAGCACGCATGAAAAATCACTCCGTGGAGGTCAGGGATAATCGCCGTGCGCGACTGCGCGCACCGCCGGGACTGCGAGACGCTTCATGACGCGTCTCGTTCATCAGGCACACGATCCGATATCATCAACATTGATGAATGCGGACGGCCGTACCCGCCGTGGTTTGCGCGCGTCACACGACGCAGCACATGAGATGTCAGTTGGGACAAGCAGCACTTGGACATGCCAAGACGCACAGACCCGCAATCATCAAAGCCGCCACTTCATCGCGATCTTCAACAATGGCGATGCGTGAAGTGACAGCCGGCCGCGCGTGCAGGTAGTGTGCTCACGCGGCCAGACACACCACGCACAACACGGCGCGCTTGTTTCAGCGCGCGATCGCCGCCGCGACTTTCACATAGAGAGATCCGACAATGTCATTCCCACTGTCCCGCCTGATCAACGCCGGCATGGCCGCCGGCGCCCTGCTGCTCGGCGCATGCAGCAGCGATGCACCCTCCGCACCAGAACATCCGGCGCCCATCGAGTCACCGGTGGCGTCCATCACGTTCTCCGCCACAAGCATGGAACTCTCCCTCGGCAGCACGCGACGCATTGTAGCCACGCTGCGCGATGCAGACGGGCGCGTGCTGGCGGATCGGCCACTCGAATGGACATCGGCGGATGCCGCGGTACTGCGTGTGTCGCCTGCCGGACAGCTCACCGCGATTGCACCGGGGAACGTAGCCGTTTCGGCGCGACTGGGGGCATTGGTGGCCACGATGCGGGTGAATGTCAGCAGCGTCGTGGGCGGAACCCGCTATGCCGTGACGACCGTGGATGGACGCGCATTGCCGACCGTCGTCGAAGTGGATCGCATCGAGCTCGGCAACGGACGCGTGGTGGAACTGCTCACGCGCCTCGAATCCGGCTTCGTGCACCTCGAAGACGGCTATGAGGTCGTGCTGCAGTTCGTCGGCATCGAACGCGAGTACATCAATGGACGTGCCGAGTATCGTGAAGTGGGACGCACCGTGGAATACGATCGCGGTCAGGCCACCTGGAATTTTCTCGATGCGACGGCGGTGCTGGAGTCCACGCGCACCGGTAGTCTGCGGCACACCTTCGCGCCCAAAGGCACACACGGCCAGCAGGTCGCCTACCGCCTCAGTGGCTCGGCGTCGACACTGCAATTGGGACTGACGCGGCAGTAGACGACGCACACGCAGCCGTAGGTCCGCACGCTGCGGCGCGTCACACCAGCCCGTTCAGGGCGGTGATGGCGCGCCGTTCGGCGATCGTGTCAGACCACCTGATTGCCGGCAACTTCCCAGTTGATGCGCGCCAGCACCGCATCCACATAGTCGGGCCGGCGGTTCTGGTACTTGAGGTAGTAGGCGTGCTCCCACACATCGATGCCAATGATGGGCAGTTCGCCTTCGAGCAGCGGCGAATCCTGATTGGGCAGCGCGCGCACGGCGAGTCGGCTCGTGGCCGTCTTCACGAGCCACGCCCAGCCACTCCCGAACTGACTCACCGCCGCGGCCTTGAGCGCCGCCTTGCAGGCTTCCACGGTTTCGAAGTCGCGCGTGATCATCTCGGCCAGCCGGCCCGACGGCACCTGTGATGCCGCATCGCCCGGCGAGAGCAACTTCCAGAACAGCGCGTGGTTGGCGTGACCACCACCATTGTTGCGAATGGCCACCTGTACTGCCGCCGGCCAGCGACGTAGTCCCATCAGCAACTCGCCCAACGTCAGGCTGTGCAATGCCGTCTGCGACTGCAGCGCCGTGTTGAGATTGGTGACATAGGTCGCATGATGCCGATCGTGATGAATGCCCATGGTCTGGGCATCCACCGCGGGCTCCACGGCATTGTTGGCGAAGCCGAGCGGCGGAAGCACGAAGGGATACTTCTGCGACAGCACCGCATCCGGCGCCACCCGTACGTTGTGCGTGCCGTCGGCGAACGGCCCCGCCTGCAGTCGATCGATCATGGAAGAAATGTACGAGCAAGCCGCGTGCCGCGGTGTGTGCCCGAAAGTGAAGCGCCGGTGAGTCGCTGACGACGTGCGTCCTAGTACCGCGCCAGGTAGCGCGCCTGTTCCCAGGCCGTGACTTGCTGGTTGTACTCGTTCCATTCTGCTCGCTTGGCGGCGAGGAACTGCTGGGTGATGTGATCGCCCAATGCGTTGCAGATCACCTCATCCTTCTCGAGCTCGTCGCAGGCTTCGTTGAGCGACTGCGGCAAGTCGTCCACCCGCAGGCGACGACGTTCGCGGTGCGACATCTCCCAGATGTTCGTGTTCACCGGCTCACGCCAATCGGCTTCGGTGCGCAGTCCATCGAGACCCGCCGCCAGCATCACGGTCAGGGCGAGATAGGGATTGGCGCTCGGGTCCGGAGTGCGCAGTTCGATGCGGGTGCCAGAACCACGACGCTCCGGCACACGGATCATCGGCGAGCGATTGCGCATGCTCCAGGCCACGTTCACGGGCGCTTCAAACCCGGGAACCAACCGCTTGTAACTGTTGACGATGGGGTTGGTCACCGCACACATGGCGCGCGCATGGCGCAACAGCCCACCGATGTAGTGCAGCGCCGTCAGGCTCAGCGACCATTCGCGCGATGGGTCCCAGAACGCATTCTGTCCGCCCTTGAACAGGCTTTGGTGCGCGTGCATGCCGCTCCCATTCTGTCCAAACACCGGCTTGGGCATGAACGACGCGAACAACCCGAACTGCCGCGCCACCTGCTTCACGACAAAGCGGAACGTTGCGATGTTGTCCGCCGTGCGCAGGGCGTCGGCATACCGGAAATCGATTTCATGCTGACCATGCGCCACCTCATGATGAGCGGCTTCCACCTCGAAGCCCATCAACTCCAGCGCATCCACGATCGCCCGCCGCGCATCCTCGCCCAGATCCATCGGCGCCAGATCGAAATAGCCACCCACATCGTGGGTTGTCGTGCCCGGGCGTCCGTCGTCGGCCGACTTGAAGAGGAAAAACTCCGCCTCCATGCCGGCATTCATCACAAAGCCCTGCTCGGCCGCCGCGGCCAGCTGTCGCTTGAGCGCACCGCGCGGGTCGCCCACGAACGGCGTGCCATCGGGCATCGTGATGTCGCAAATCAGGCGCCCCACTCGCGACGCGGGATCGCCCCACGGGAAGATCTGGAAAGTGCTCAGGTCGGGGGCGAGCAGCATGTCCGACTCTTCCACCCGCACGAAGCCGGCGATGCTCGAGCCGTCGAACATGATGTCACCCTTCATCGCTTTCCTGAATTGCGAGCTCGGGATCTCGACATTCTTGATGACGCCGAGGATGTCCGTGAACTGCAGGCGGAGGAAACGCACCTGGTGCGCTTCCGCGAGCTCGAGAATATCGATCGCGGTGGCGCCGTCGAGATTGGCAGGAAGCAGTGAGCGACTTGGCGTGGCCATGACGTATTGTAGTACCTTAGAGGCCGCATGACTGCTTCCAAGACTCCAGCCAATTCGGGCGGCTTCTGTGCCGCTTGTGGTGCCGCACTTTCCGCCGGCGCCAAGTTCTGCCACCGCTGTGGCACTCCTGCCGGTGAGGGCGCAGGCCCCACCCGGCCGGGCAACGCCGCATCGGGTGGTGCAGCCCCCGGTTCGGCCGCGTCCGTCCTGCCATGGGGCGTGGCCTTCGTGGCCCTGCTCGCCCTCGTCGCCATGTTCGCCGGCCGGAACTTCGGTGCGGCGAAGGGGTCGGGAATCGACGGTTCGTCCAATTCCCTCCCCACGCAGGCCGTCGACGGACCGGCCATGGGTGGTGCGGGCGCCGGTCCGGCCCCCAACATCGGCGATCTCTCGCCGAGTGAACGGGCCAACCGGCTGTACCAGCGCATGATGACGTACGTGCAGGACGGCAAGGTCGACTCGGTGGCGTTCTTCGCCCCGATGGCCATGGCGTCGCACGAAATGCTCGAATCCCCCACCGCAGACGAGCGCTATCACCACGGTCGTATCGCGGAAGTCACTGGCAACGCCGCCGTGACCCGTGCGCAGGCCGACACCATCCTGAAGGCGAGTCCGGACGATCTCCTCGGGCTTCTGCTCGCCGCGCGCGGCGCGCGCATGGACAATGACACCAAGGCAGCTGCCGGTTTCGACAAGCGCCTGCTCGACGCCCTGCAGGTCCAGCTCGCCAGCGAGCGGCCGGACTACCAGATGCATCGCGGCGAGATTGACCGCGCGGTCGAAGAGGCCCGTCGCAAGTAGCACGCTCTGCTCGAGCCTGACGCCGTGATGCGCCCCGACGAGACTGCACCCGCGGCGCATGGCGGCGGCAATGGCAGCAGTGTGCTCGCCCGTGTCGCCGAGGCATTTGCCAGCGCCACGACCCGCCCGTCGCTGTACGTCGCGCTGGAGAGCATTGCCGCCACACATCTGCACGCCGACGGCTTCGCGCTGTACGGCGTCGATGTCGACATGCGGCGCGGCCGCCTCGAGCATCAGTGGGGCGTCGTCGTCACGTCCCCTGGACGCATGGGCAGCAACTTCTGGGACAGCTTCCTCGGCGAGGCGGTACAGCAACTCGAGCCGCACTTCATCGAGGATCTCGAGGCGCACGCGCGTGGGGGGCGAGTGCTCGCCCAGCGCATGCTGGAAAGCGACGTCCACGCCACTGCGTTGCTGCCTCTCGTGCTCGAAGGACGGGTGAAGGGGCTGTTGTCTCTGCGCTATCTCGAGCAGCGCACCTTCGATGAACCCACCCGGTCGCTGCTCACCGGCATCGCCATGCAGTGCGCCCTCGCGCTCCGCAATGCGGATACCCGGGACGAACTCGAGCAGCGTGCCCAACGCCTCACCGCACTCGCCCGCGCCCAGCAGCGCCTGACCCAGCTCTCGCGCGAGGACACACTGCCGGGCGGCATCGCCGAAGCGGTGGAGATGGTGGTGCCGGCCGCCCGCTGCGAGGTGTTCATCCGCCGCCTCGATTCACTCGAGCGCGTGGTCAGCCTCGAACATGGGCAGATGACCAGCGCCGACTTCGCGCCGCTCGCCGATGTCGCTCTCGTCGAAGCCACGGCACGGGCGGGCGTCGCCCGACTGGCCTCGCACCTGCAGGACGGTGTGGAAGTGGTGGTCGGCACCACCGAGCTGTGCGCCCCGGTGCGCGACGGCAACCGCACCGCTGGCGTCATCCGCCTGCTCTCGCCACCCCATCAAGCCTTCGACAGCCACGACTTCGAGCTGATCGCCATCCTCGCCCGCCACGCGGGCACCGCCGTGGAAACCGCGCGCCTGTTCACGCTGCAGGACCTGCAGCGCCAGCGTGCCGAAGGCGCCGCCGAAGTGGCCCGCGTGGCCCTGCACGCACGGCAGCTCGACGAAGGCGCGTCCGAACTGCTGCACGTACTCGACCGCTTCGTTCCATCCATCGGTAAGGCGATCGGCGTCGCACGCGGACGCGATGGCCTGATCGAGTACGTGGCGGCCAGTGGCACCCTCGACGCACTGCGCGGTCATCGACCGGCCAGCCTGATGGGGCTGCTGGAGCTCTCGCCGAATGGCAATGCGGTCGAGTGCACCGACCTCACGCCGCTCGCGCCGGCAAGTCTGCAGGCCGGGCTCGCCGATGAATGGGCGTTCGTACTGCCACTCATCGCGCGCAACCGCACACTGGGTGTGCTCATCGCCAGCGCACACCGCAGCGCGCCGCTTTCCCGGCACCATCGCATTACCCTCGAACGTCTGTCCGCGTCGCTCGCCCTGGCGCTCGACGCGCTGCTGCTCGACGAGGAAGAACGCCTCGCCCGTGACCGCGAACAGCTGCTGGCCACGGCGCTCACGACCATCAACCACCCGATCTTCATTCTCGATCGGGTCGGTGTGCGCTACGCCAATCCTGCAGCGGCCCGCGAATACGGGTGGTCGCAGAACGAGTTGATGGACATGCGGTTCGAGGAGCTTGTGGTGTCGGAGGGCGCCCGGCGCGCGCCAGAGGAAGACGCCACGACGAATGGCGGCGCCGGAGTCATCGAACAACGCCACCGCGCGCCCCACGACGTCCACCGGCGTCGCGATGGCAGCGAGTTCCCGGCCGTCGTGGCGATCAGCCCACTCACCTCGCAGGATGGCGAGCTGCTGGGTCGCGTGCTGAGCGTGCGCAATGTGAGTCAGGAGCGCCAACTCGAGGAGCAGATGCGGCACACCGAAAAAATGGTGGCCGTGGGTGAACTCGTGGCCGGTGTGGCCCACGAGATCAACAACCCGCTCACCGGTATCTCGGCGTTTGCGCAACTGTTGCTCGAAGAACAGCTCACCGACGATCAGCACGAATCGGTGTCGCTCATCAAGAAGGAAACCGACCGCGCCAAGGGCGTCATTCACGACCTGCTGCTCTTCGCACGCAACACCGAACGTGAAGCGGGGCCGGTCGACATCAACGATGCACTCGGTCAGGTCGTACGATTGCGTGCATACCCGCTGCGCAGCGGTGGCATCGACGTGCAACTCGAGTTCGATCCGTCAGCCCCGCGCGTCAGTGGAGATGCACAGAAGCTGCAGCAGGTGCTGCTCAACATCATCGGCAATGCCGAGTACGCCATGCGGGATCGTCCGCGTCGCGTGTTGACGTTGGCCACCAAGGGGCATGGCGAGACGGTCTCCATCTCGGCGACCGATTCGGGGAAGGGGATGCCGGAGGAGGTGCGGCGACGCATCTTCGAACCGTTCTTCACGACCAAGCCCAATGGTGTCGGCACCGGCCTCGGCCTCAGTGTCAGCTACGGCATTGTTCGTGCGCATGGAGGCACAATCACCGTGGAGTCGGAGCCCGACGTCGGGACAACGGTTACCATCGTATTGCCAGCGCTATCGGCTTGAATACTGGTCTTGGTCGTCATGGACATCTCTCCTTCCGTCGATCCCGTACGTGCCATTGAAGCCGCCGGAGCGGCTCAGGTGGACGACTCGTTACGGCGCATCCTCGTCGTCGACGACGAGTCCACCATTCGACTCGCGCTGAGCCGTTTCCTTCGCACGCGCGGCTACGACGTGGAGATGGCCGATTCGGGCACGGCGGCACTGTCCATCCTCTCGGAGCAGCGCTTCTCGCTGATGCTGTGTGACCTGCGCATGCCCGGCGTGAGCGGCCTCGAGGTCGTGCCACAGGCCCTCGCGCACGATCCCGACCTCGGGATCATCATGCTCACGGCCGTCAACGATGCGCAGAGCGCCACCGACGCGCTCTCCAACGGCGCCTTCGACTACCTCACCAAGCCAGTCGAGCTCCCCGACCTGCAGGCTGCGGTCGAACGGGCCTCCATGCGCCGCATGCGGGCCATGGAGCGGCACGCGATCGACCGCCTGATCCGCGAGGAAGTCGCCCTGCGCACCTTCCAGCTGGAGCAGGAAAAGGAGGCGCTCCGGGCGCTCACGGTGAGCATCGCCGAAACGCTGATCAACGCGATGGAGGCCAAGGACCTCTATCTCCGTGGCCATTCGCAGCGGGTGGCCGATCTGGGCGCCGCCATTGCCAACGAACTGGGACTGGCCTCGGGCATCGTGGAGCAGATCCACCTCGCCGGCCGTCTGCACGACGTGGGCAAGATCGGCATTCGCGAGGAGGTCCTCAACAAGCCGGGACGCCTGACCGACGACGAGTTCTCGCATGTGAAGGACCATGTGCAGATCGGGCTCGAGATTCTGAGTCCTCTCCACCACCTCGGCGACGCCCTGCACTACATCCGTGACCATCACGAGCGCTGGAGCGGTGGCGGCTACCCGCACGGCCGATCGGGCACCGACATCACCGTGGGAGGCCGCATCCTGACGGCGGCCGACGCCTTCGACGCCCTGACGTCCAAGCGTGCCTATCGCGATCCCATGTCGGCGCGGGACACGCTGGCCTATCTGAACTCCCAGGTTGGCAGCCTGCTCGAGCCGCGGGTGTGCGAAGCCCTCTGCGCCGTCGTCGAGCGCGGTGAAGTGCCCACCATCCCCCGCGTCGACTGACATCGATAACGAATCGGTGCCGGAACGCGGTTCAAATCGCGCTCCGTCTTGACTCCCGCTGAATCTCTATGTACTAGGAGCTATGGCGCGTGCGCATGCGAGAGCTCGCGCACGTTCCCATGCCAGGCGGAGATCCTGGCATCGTGTGCCGGCGCACTGTCGGTACGCGCGCAGTCAGAACTTTTCCGATGGAGAGGAGGCGGTCATGTCGCAGGGCGACGAGTTGGAGAAGCTCCAGCTGATCGACGACGATATGGATGATCTGGGGGGCTATGGTCGCTCGTCGTACGATGAGGACGACGAGGAGGACGGATACGGCCTCCCCTCCGACCGCGGCGATTCCCTGTGGGACGATGCCGATGACGACGAGGATGACGACGACGACGAGGACAGCGATGGCTTCGACGACGACGGCACCATGGATGATGACGACGAGGAGGACGACCTGTTCGGCGCCCCCATCGTCCGTCGCGGACCTGGCCGCCCGCCCAAGAATCCCGGCGCGCCCAAGCCCGCTCCGAAGCCCAAGGCTCCGAAGCCGGCACCGGTCGTCGAAACACCGGCCCCGGCAACGGAAGTCGCTGAGGTCGAGGACGTCGACGATGAAGCACCCGCTGCGGAACCGGTGAAGGCCGAAAAGCCGGCCAAGACGCCGAAGGCTCCCAAGGCGCCGAAGGCTGCACCGGCCCCCAAGGCCGAAGCGCCGGCGGCTCCGGCCAAGAAGGCGGAGAAAGCCCCGGCCAAGGCGCCTGCGAAGGCTCCGGCCAAGGCTCCCGCCAAAGCCGCGAAGAAGGTGGCGAAGGCTCCCGCCAAGGCTCCGGCGAAGGCGCCCGCCAAGAAGGCCGCCAAGGCCCCGGCCAAGAAGGTGGCCAAGGCGCCGGCGAAGCCCGCGTCCAAGAAGACAGTGAAGAAGGCAGCACCCGCCAAGGCAACTAAGGCCCCGGCCAAAAAGGGCGCCAAGGCGCCGGCCAAGGCTCCGGCGAAGAAGGCCTCGAAGGCCGCCAAGCCGGCTCCAAAGAAGGCGGTGAAGAAGGCCGCACCCAAGAAGGCCGCCAAGCCCGCCAAGAAGGCGGCGAAGGCACCGGCCAAAAAGGGCGCGAAGCGGCGCTGAGCTGCTCGCGGTTTTTGACCGCTACCGAGCACCCGACGCTGCCCAATCCCAGGGCGGCGCTCGGGTGCTCGGCGTTTCACCCCGCGTCGTTTCACCCCATCCCGCATGGGTCAACTACGGGTGCCACGCATGACCGCACAGCCGCTCTCAATCCTGGTCCTCGAAAGCGAGACGTCCGTGCGGGACGCCCTCGTGCGGTCCCTGACCGACGCCGGGCACGTTGTCCGCGGCGCGGCCACGCGCGATCAGGCTCTGTCACTGGCCCGCGATGACGCACCCCAGTTGCTCGTGCTCACGGGGTCTCCGGCCGATCTCGCTGAACGGCCACCCGAGCTGGTGCCCACATCGTTCGGTACCTGCCTGGTTCCCGATTTCTTTGACCTTCGGGAAACAGAGGCGGCGCTCCAGGCGGCGGCAACCGAAGGACGGGCACGTCGCGAACTGCGCTGGCTACGCAGGCATGGCGGTCCCGCCAGCCCCCTCCCACGCCCCACGCTGGCGCCCAACTTCGATGAGCTGGTCACGCTGGCCGCTCAGTCAGATGGCCCGGTGTTGCTGCAGGGCGAGACCGGGACAGGAAAAGGTTACGTGGCGCGGCTGATCCACAATCGTTCACCAAAGAACGATTTGCCTTACCTCGAGATGGACTGCAGTGCGTTCCAATCGGAAAATCTCGATTCAGAGTTGTTCGGCAGCGAACGCATAGAAAATTCAGCCGATTTCACTCAACTGGCAGGACTGCTCGAGGCGGTTGGTCAGGGCACCCTCTTTCTCGATCAGGTCGATCTGATCGCCGCCGAGTCGCAGGAGCGTTTGCTCACGCTACTCGACCATCGGCGGTTCTCCCGACACGGCGGTCGCACGCCACTTTTCTCGGGCGCCCGGCTCATTGTCGCCTCGCACGCGCCGCTGTCGGAGGCGGTGGCTGATCGCCGGTTTCGCGCCGACCTCTACTACCGGCTTCAGACGCTGACGCTCACCCTCCCGCCGCTCCGAGCCAGGCCCGACGAAATCCTTCCCCTCGCCAACACCTTCCTGACGGCCGGGGCGGCCCTTTCGCCCGCCGCACAGGATGCGCTCACCGCCCACCGCTGGCCCGGCAATGTGCGCGAGCTGCGCGATGTCCTCTGGCGCGCCCAGGTGCTCGCCGGCCAGGACATCATTGACGTCGTCCACCTTGCGCTGCCTGGCACGGCCGCGGTGGCGCGCGCGACCGCCGGGTCCGCGGGCGCCCGGCCGCTCGACGCAGTGGAGCGCGAAGCCATCCGCGCCGCATTGGCCGCCCATCGCGGAAACCGCACCCGCGCCGCTCAGGCCCTCGGCATCGCGCGCTCCACCCTGCTCGAAAAGATCAAGCGATACCGCCTGCCCTGAACACCGCAAAGGCAGGCGGGCACGGCGGCCCCGATCCGCGTATATTGCGCGTCCCATGGCCGAGTCTCCTGTTCAACTTCTGCGCGCCCACGCGCGCCACGCTCCGTGGAATGCGCGCGGTCTCGCTGCGCACGCGGCCGCTCTTGTCGACTCGGCGGGCGTAAAGCCCACCAATGCCTCGGCGCGTGCGGTGCCCAGTGCGCGCGCGGTGCGTTTCTACGTGGCCAACGGACTGCTCGATCGCCCTGAGGGCGCCGGCACCGCCGCCACGTACGGCTATCGGCACCTGCTCCAACTGCTTGCCATCAAGATTCGGCAGCGCGAGGGACAGACGCTCGACTCGATCAAGGCCGAGATGCGCGAAACCACGGGTGATGCGCTCGAACGGCGTGTCGCGGCGTCGCTGGCTCCGGCTCTGTCCCTGCAGATGGACGCCAGTGCGTCTCGTGCAGGCAATCCCGTTGCGAGTTGGCGACGGGTTATCGTTGCAGAAGGCGTGGAGCTGCACGTGCGCGAGGATTCGCCGGCGGCCGATGACGACACGCTGGTGAGTTTGCGGGATTCGCTGCGCCGATCACTCGGTCAGTAACCCCGACCCACTGCTCGACAATCCTCGGACGATCCCTGTGATCGTCCGTCGTCGTTTCGTCAGCTTCGTAGGTGCGTAGCATTCACTCGACGTCCGTTGCGTCGTTGTACTCACGCGCAGATCACTGCTGCCTCACTCGTCATACATGTTTCGCGTCCTCGTCACCGACGAAGTCGATCAGGAAGGCGTCGTTCTCCTCACCGCGGAACCCGCGTTGCAGGTGGACGAACTCCCCACGCTCCCCAAGGATGATCTGCTGCGCCGCATCGGCGAGTACGACGCCATCGTGGGTCGCAGCGCGACGCGCATCTCGGCCGAACTGCTGAAAGCCGGCAGCAAGCTCAAGGTCGTGGGCCGCGCGGGCGTGGGCGTGGACAACATCGAACTCGATGTGGCCACGTCCCTCGGCATCGCCATCATCAACGCGCCGGCGGGCAACACGGTCGCCGTGGCGGAGCTGTTCTTCGGCACCGTGATCGGACTGCTGCGCCAGCTGCCCACCGCGTCTGCCGCCATGGGCGATGGGCGCTGGGATCGCGCGAAGTTCATGGGGCGGGAACTCAAGGGCAAGACGCTCGGCATCGTCGGCCTTGGCCGCATCGGCAGTGAAGTGGCCACGCGCGCTCATGCCTTCGGCATGACGGTGGTGGCGTACGACCCGTACATCGCCGATGAGCGCTTCGCCGCGCTGCGTGTGCGACGCGCACCTTCGCTGGATGCGCTGCTGACCGAGACGAACATCCTCACGTTGCACGTGCCGCTTACCGACGAGACACGTGGCATGATCGGCAAGCGCGAACTCGCCCGCATGCCGGCGCGCTCGGTCGTGGTGAATCTCGCCCGTGGTGGTGTGATCGAAGAAGCGGCGCTGCTTGCCGCGCTCGAAACCGACCAGCTGCGTGGCGCCGTGCTCGATGTGTTCACGGTGGAACCGCTCTCGCCCGACAGTCCGCTGCGCAACGTGCCCAACCTGGTACTCACGCCGCACCTTGGCGCGAATACCGTGGAAGCGCAGCGCAACGTCTCGCGCGACGTGTGTGTTGCCGTGCGTGATGCACTATTGCACAACGATCTCTCGCGTTCCATCAATGTGTCGGGCGCGACGGGCGAATGGAGTGAGCTGCAGAGCGCAATGCTGCTCACCCGTCGTGCCGCGGCCGTGGCACGCGCGGTGCTGGCCGACCAGGGCATGCGCGCCGTGCGGCGTGTGGCGCTGCGCGTCAGCCCCGATCTCGCGCATGGCACGGGTGCCATGCTGGCGGCCGCCGCCGCTGGTGTGCTGGAAGGGGTGATCGAAACCGATCGTCTCAACCTCATCAACGCCCGCTCGTTGGCGGAAGCACGCGGCCTCGAACTGTCAGTCGCAGAGACCACAGAGCTCGGATCGGGACGTGCCCTCGAAGTGTCGCTGTCGGGTGGCATGCAGCAGCTCGCGGTCGCCGGTGTGGCTCCAGAGGGCGGCACACCGCGCCTCACGCGCATCGGCTCGTTCCATGTGGACGTGAACCCACGGCAGACACTGCTGGTACTCACCAACCACGACGTGCCCGGTGTCATCGGCCGCGTGGGGACGCTGTTGGGTGAGCGTGGCGTGAACATCGCCGAGTATCACCAGGCGCGTCTCGCGCAGGGTGGTGACGCGCTCGCCGCCGTGTCGGTGGACGGCACGGTGAGCGAAGAGACGCGCAAGGCGCTGCTCGAACTGTCCGATGTGCGATCGGCCAGCATCGTGCACTTCCGCGACGAATAGTCGGTGAGCCAGTCCGTGAGCGCTGCGTCGCTTGTGGGTGGGTTGGCTACCGTCACGCACGACGAGGATGTGCGTCGCGCGTTCGCGCGCGATGTGTCCGGCCTCGAGATGGTCGCTGACATGGTGGCGCGTCCAACCTCCATCGAAGAAGTGCAGGAACTGCTGCGCGCCGCCACGGCCGACCGCACACCGGTCACGCCGGCCGGTGCGCAGTCCAGCACCACCGGCGCATCCATTGTCGATCATGGTGTGCTGCTGTCGCTGCGTGGGCTATCGCATATCGGTGCCGTGGACACCGATGCCCGCGTGATTCGAGTTGGCGCCGGTGCCATTGTCGCGGATGTACGCCGCGCCGCAGAGGAAGCCGGGCTGCTGTTCACGCCCGACCCCACCAGCGAGGAAGAGAGCACCATCGGCGGCGCGATTGCCTGCAACGCCTCTGGTGCGCGCTCGCTGCGCTACGGTGCCACCGGTCCGCACGTACGTGCGCTCACCGTCTTGCTGGCCAATGGCGAGCAGCTCGAACTGCGCCGGCCTGCGCTCGAGAAGAACACGGTGGGCTATCCCATCGCCCACGATCCGGTGGACTGGTTCGTGGGCAGCGAGGGAACGCTGGGTGTGGTGGTGGAGGCGGAGCTTGCGCTGTATCCACTGCCACCGCAGGTACTGGGGCTTGCCGTGCCATTCGCGAACGAAGCCGATGCATTGGCGTTCGTGGTGGCGGCGCGGCGCGCGCCCGATGTGCATCCACGCTGTCTGGAGTTTTTCGACCAGGGGGCGATGGAGATTGCCCGTTCGGCCGAAGGGGCCGGCGCATGGGCTCCGGGCATCAGCGCCATGGTATACGTGGAGGAGACCGGCGCCGACGGCAGTAGCGAAGAGTTGCCGCTCGATGCCTGGCTCGCGCTGGCAGAGCTGCACCGGGCGTCGGCCGAGGACATTCGTGTGTACGACTCGGTGAGCGCATTGAACGAAGCTCGGCGCATGCGTCATGCCGTACCGGCCACGATGAACGAGCGGGGCGCGACGCGACGCGTGTTTGGCGGGCGCAAGGTGAGCACCGACTGGGCCGTGCCGTATCCGCGCCTCGCAGAAGCCCTCACCATCGCACGCCGCTTTGCCGATGAAGCGGGAACTCCGCGGGGCATCGCCTACGGGCATGCCGGGAATGGCCACCCGCACCAGAACATCATCGCGCAGGATGCGGACGAACTCGCCCGCATCGAGCAGGTGGTGTACGCGACGCTCAAGGAAGTGATCGCCATGGGTGGCACCGTCGCCGCCGAACATGGCATCGGCAAGATCAAGCGGCGCTGGTTGCCACTGCAGGCCAGTGACGCGCAGCAGCGCGTGATGCGCGCGCTCAAGCGTGAGCTCGACCCACTGGGCCTGCTCGCACCGGGGAATGTGTTGTGACCGAACGGTTCGTGAACGCAGGACATGCCGCCAACGCCAAGCCGCGCTTCAAGACCGTGGTGTTCGACGTGGACTCCACGCTGGCCAGCATCGAGGGCATCGACTGGCTGGCCACATTGCGCGACGACGCCATCGCGCGTGAGAGCGAGGCGCTCACCAACCAGGCCATGGCCGGTGAGATCCCCATCGACGCCGTCTACACGCGGCGCCTTGCACGTATCCGCCCCACGGGCGCGGAGCTGCTCATGCTGGGCGATGCCTATCGCGAGACCATCGTGCCCGGCATGCCCGCGCTCGTGCGCGACCTGCTCGATGCGCGGGTGCATGTGCACCTCCTGAGCGGCGGCCTGCGCGCCGCCATCATTCCGTTGGCGCTGCACCTGGGTGTGGCCGCCGACCGCGTGCATGCCGTGTCGCTGGCCCGTGATGAAGACGGCACTTTCAGTCTGCTCGACGGTGAGCAGCGTCTCGCCACCCAGCAGGGCAAGCCGCAGGTGGTGAACGCGCTGCAACTGCGCGGGCCCGTGGCGATGGTGGGTGACGGCAGTACCGACGCCGCCGTACGTGGTGTGGTGGATGCGTTTTTCGCGTTCACCGGCGTGGCGCGTCGCGAGAAAGTGGTGGCGGTTGCCGATGCCGAAGCGAATTCGGCCGACGCACTGTATCCCCTGCTGTTCGAGACCTGATCCAGTCTTGATTCAGATCGTTTCCAGTTACCAATCGGCTGATCGATGAGCGACTTCGGCACGTTTTTTCTGCCCGGCCCCACGGAAGTGCACCCCGACGTACTGCGGGCCATGCTGCAGCCCATGCTGCCGCACCGTGGTGCCGTGTTCGAGGCATTGTTTGCACGGATTCAGGACGGGCTCAAGCCGATCTTCCGCACCACGCGTCCGGTGTACGTGTCCAGCTCCAGCGCGACGGGCCTGATGGAAGCCGCCATTCGCTGCGCACGTCCCGGCGCGATTCTGTGCCTGGTGAACGGCGCATTCAGTGAGCGGTTTGCCAACATCGCGCAGTCGTGCGGTCGCGAGGCCACCGTGATCGGTGGTGACTGGAGCGCACCCGTTGCGCTGGATGAGGTGGAAACGGCGCTCAAGCGCGGCGGTTATTCCGCACTCACCGTGGTGCACTCGGAAACCAGCACCGGTGTGCTCACCGATCTCGAGCCGCTCACTCGGCTCGCGCATCGCTACGACTGCGCCGTGCTGGTGGACTCCGTCACCGGCCTCGCCGGCGTGCCGGTGGAGACGGACGCATGGGATCTCGACTTCGTGCTGACCGGTTCGCAGAAGGCACTCGCACTGCCACCGGGCCTCGCGTTCGGTGTGGCCAGCGAGAAGTTCATCGGCGAGGCCAAGGCTGCCGCAGGACGCGGCTTGTATTTCGACCTGGTGGAGTTCGAGCAGTACATCCACAAGAATCAGACGCCCAACACCCCCGCACTGTCGTTGCTCTATGCCACCGCCGTCCAGGGTGAACGCATTGCGCAGGAAACGATCGAACGGCGCTGGGATCGTCATACGGCGATGGCCGAGCACACGCATAGTTGGGTGCACGAGTTGCGAGCACGGGTGGGCGCCGAGTTCTCGGTGTATGCGCCCGATGGCGCGACCACCCATACGGTCACGGCAGTCTCCCTGCCCGCCAACCTCAAGGGCGACGATATCGTGAAGGCTGTCGCCAAGCGCGGTTTCGTGATTGGCGGTGGCTACGGCAAGCTCAAGGCGAGCACGTTCCGCATCGGGCACATGGGTGATCACCGCATGGACGCGCTGGAGCGTGTGCTCGAAGCGACGGCCGAAGCGATCGAGGAGTTGCTGGCGTAGGCATTGTGGTGGTTCGGTGAGACAATCGGACATTGGAGGACACGGTGGATCTGGCCTCGATTTGGTTGGCGGTGGCATTGCTCGCGGGCCTGGTGGTGGGATTCGTCGCTGCCAGGCACTTCGGCAAGAACGACATGGGGCTCGACACCCTGAAACGCGATCGAGAAGCCCTGCAACAGCAGCTCGATCGCGAGCGCGCCGCGCGCGGTGATGCCGAGAAGTCGCTCATGGAGTCCCGCACGCGCCTCGAAGAATCCCAGAAGAACGCCGCGGAGAAGTTGCAGGTGCTCGAGAGTGCACGCGAGACGCTCGTGGTGCAGTTCAAGGCCATGGCTGGCGAGATCATGGACGCCAACGCCAAGCGGTTCGCCGAACAGAGCCAATCCAACCTCGGCACCATTCTCGACCCGCTCAAGGAACGCATCGTCGAGTTCCAGAAGAAGGTCGATGACATCTACGTGTCCGACACGAAGGACCGCACCGCACTCAAGGAACAGGTGCAGCAATTGCTGGTGCTCAATCGCACCCTGAGCGATGACGCGCAACAACTCACGAGTGCACTGCGCGGCTCCAGCAAGGCACAGGGCAACTGGGGAGAACTCATCCTCAAGCGTCTGCTCGAAGACGCTGGCCTGCAGGAAGGACGCGAGTTCGAACTGCAGGACAGCCACACCAACGAACAGGGCAAGCGGCAGCAGCCGGACTGCGTGATTCGTTTGCCCGAGCAGCGCGCTCTGGTGGTGGATTCGAAAGTGTCGCTGGTGGCATTTGAGCGACTGACCGCCGCCGAAACACCGGAGGACCGCAGCGTCGCACTCAGGGAGCACCTGCAGTCATTGCGCGCGCACATCAAGGGACTCGACGAGCGGCGCTATGAACGTCTCTACGACACCACCATCGATTTTGTGGTGATGTTCGTGCCCATCGAACCGGCATTCATGATGGCGGTCACCAGCGACGACCGTCTGTTTGCCGACGCGTGGGACAAGAACGTGCTGCTGGTGAGCCCGTCCACGCTGATGTTCGTGCTGCGCTCGGTGGCGTACCTGTGGCGCCAGGAAGCGCAGTCCAAGAACGCGCGCGACATCGCCGAGCGTGGTCAGGCGCTGTACGACAAGCTGGTGGGTTTCGTGAGTGACCTTGAAGCCGTCGGTGGCAAGCTCGACTCAGCGCAGGCGAGTTACGCCACGGCGCTGCGCAAGCTGCACACGGGGCCGGGCAACGTGATTCGCCAGGCCGAAATGCTCAGGGAGCTGGGCATCAAATCCAACAAGACGTTGCCCAAGTCGTTGGTGGATGCCGCGCTGGAAGCAGGAGTGGAAGCAGCAGGCGACGATGCCACAGATGGCACCGTCGCCTTGCCTCCCGCATTGTAGGCGTTCCTACTTGCCGACGATGGCGTCGAGTACGCGCTTGGCGTAGTCCTTGTCGTAGTCCACGACATTCTTCTTGGCGATCACTTCCACCGCCGTGACTTCATCACTGGAGCGCTTGATCTCCACGGTGATTTCGTTCTCGCCATTCTTGCCTACGAGGCGACGCGTGGCCCCGCTGTTTTCAGTGCTCTGGCCTGTCTCACTGATGCTCATCGAGCCAAATGCCGACTGGGCCTTCGCGAACACGGCGTCCACCGTGCCCGGCACTGAGGCCGACGCGCCGCGCTGGGTATAGGCAATGGCTGCACCGGCACCGGCGCCGGCCGCAACGAGGAAACAGCCGCTGGTGGAGATGGTGACCGCAGCGATGAGAGCGAGCGGGTATACGCGCAGAAGACGTGGCATGGATGTGCTCGTGGTGAAGTGAAGGTGCCCAAACATACCCGGCCGTGCGCGTCAGGTTCTGCGTGGTTCCTGTTCGGCGTACGTTGGCAGCGCGATTGACATAGTTTGCGGGCATACTGCGCCCCCGGTCCTACCTCTTGAGAGATATGCACGCGATGTCCACGTCCGCCTGGATCCCCCGTCTCGATCGCGATCGCCTGGCCATCCTGCCGCCCGCGCCCGCCATCGATGCCCCCGACATTGCCGATCGTGTGCGTGGCATGTTGCTGGGTGTGGCCATTGGCGACGCGCTGGGCAATCGCACCGAGAGCATGAATCCGCCCGAGCGTGAAGCCGAGTACGGACGCATCACCGGCTACCTCCCCAGTCGCTATGCCAACGGTGCACCCGCCGGCACACCCAGCGACGACACGCAGCTCACCTTCCGCGCCGTGGAGCAGTTGCTGGCCGATGGCGCGCTCAATGCGGACGAACTGGCGTTTCGCATTGCCAACGATCGCATCTTCGGCATTGGCCGCGCCACGCGGGACTTCTGCAACGCGCTGCGCACCGGCGCGCCGTGGTGGGAAGCCACACAGGCCAGTGCCGGCAACGGTGCGGTGATGCGCATCGCACCCACCGTGTTGCCGCACCTCGTGAACGGGGGCACGCAGGTGTGGTATGACACCGCGTTGTCCGCGGCGGTGACCCACAACGATCCCATGGCTATCGCCAGCAGCGTGGCATGGGTCGCGTTGCTGTGGCGTTTGCTCAATGGCGACCTGCCCGAGACGCCCGCCGAGTGGCTGGAGACGTACACCGAAGTGCTGCGCATCCTCGATCATGGGCAGGCGTATGAAACGCGTGTCGATCACGGCGCGCTCAAGCACTGGCGTGGCAGCCTGTCCGAGTTTCTGGATACACACGTGCGTGATGCCATCACTAGGAAGCGCACCGTGCGCGACACCGGCAAGGCGTGGTACAGCGGTGCGTACCTGCTGGAGACGATGCCCGCGGTGATGCACATCGTGGCGCAGCACGGGCACGACCCGAAGGAGGCCATGCTGGTGGCCGTGAACGACACCCGGGACAACGACACCATCGCCGCGATTGTGGGTGCCGCCATGGGCGCTGCGCATGGCACGGCGTGGATTCCCGAAGACTGGCGCGCCGGATTGCTTGGCCGCGTGAACGGGGATGATGATGGGAAGGTGTTCGAGTTGACCGAACTTTCTGTGGGGAGGTTTGTGGGATGAGCACGGAACTCATCGTCATCACCGGCGCCGGCCGCGCCGGCCAACTCGGCGAAGCCCTTGCCCGCCACTTCGCCGCCCTCGGTGCCTCGCTCGCGCTCGTCGATCGCGCGGGCACCGAATCGGCCGCCCGCGTGGCCGATCTCCCCGCCGAACAGAAAGGCCAGCGCTTCACCGCCCACGCCGCCGATCTCTCCGATCCTGCGGCCACCGAAAAGCTGGCCGCCCAAGTCCTCGCCGCGCACGGCACCACCGGCATCCACGCCGTGATCTGCGCCGCCGGTGGCTTCGGTGCGACCGGTCCGGTCTCCGATGCCGACCCGGACGCCTGGCACAAGCAGTTCGCCATCAACCTCGACACCGCCTTCGCCACCACGCGCGCGTTCCTGCCGGCGCTGCGCGACGCCAAAGGCAGCCTGGTCTACTTCGGCTCGGCGTCCGCATTGCCGGTCGGTTCCCCCAAGGGACTCGCCGCCTACGCGGCCGCCAAGAGCGGCGTGCTCACGCTCATGCGCACCGTGGCGCTCGACGAGAAATCCCACGGCGTACGCGCCAATGCCGTCGCCCCCACCGCCATTCGCACCGCGGCCAATCTCGCCGACATGGGGGACAAGAGCTCCTACGTGGAGCGCGAATCGGTGGCCGATGTGGTAGCGTTCCTCGTCAGTCCGGCCGCCCGCAACATCACGGGACAGGTCATCACCTTGGCGTAACTGCACCGCAACCGCACTCCGTGTCCGTCGATCGCAACGCGCCCTGCCCCTGTGGCTCGGGCCGCAAGTTCAAGAAGTGCCACGGCGCCGCCGTGCCCCCCGAAGTCGCGGCGCTCCCCGCGCCCGAACGCGAGCGCCTCAAGCAGGCCGTGCAACTCATCGAGCGCGATCGCCGCGTTCATCAGGAGCTGCTCGACTGGTGCGACCGCAAACTCGGCCCCGAATGGGCCAATGCGGCGCTCGACCAGTTCGCCGGTGGTCCGGAGAATGAACTCTCCGAATACGACGAAAGCTTCTACGCACACTGGCTGCTACATCACCGGCCCGCCTCATCCACCACCGCCACGCCCGCGATGCAATGGCTCGACGCGCAACGCGCACGACATGGCGCGCGCATGGACGCCGACGTGGACACCTTGCTCACCGCTCAACGTGATTCACGCATCGGCCTCTGGCGCGTGACGCAGGTGGACGCGGGGGTCGGCTATGGCCTGCACGACCTGCTCACCGGCACCACGGCGTTCGTCTACGACGACGCAGGCACACTCGGTGAACAGCCCGACGACGTCTGCCTCGGCTACGTGCTTACGCTCGATGATCTCCAGCTCGTGCTCGGCACGCACCTCGACCTGCTGCCACTCGAAGAGGCGGAACAGGTGGCACAGCAGGTGCGCGCCATGGCAGGTGTTGCCACAGACCACGTGCCCGCGCCGCGCGTGTCGCGTGAGTTTCTCGCCGATCCACTGCAGCACATCGCACTGCGCAACGCGTGGCATGAGCACGCCGCAGGCTACTGGAACGCCACCGACCACGATGGCGATCCCCTCCACGATGGCATCCTCGGCGACCCCCACGGAGAGTCCACATGAAACGGCGTGACTTCGTCTCCACGTCATTCGGTGCCGCCGGCGCCATCGCCTCCGGTGCGCTCATTCCATCCTTCACTCCCGCTCACGCCGCCGAGTCCCTGCCCATGACCGACATCGCGTCCACCGCACCGCGCGCCACCCGCAAGATCCTCATTGCCGGCGGTGGTTTCCGCACGAAGTTCATCGGCTACATGGCGCAGCTCACCGGTAAGCCGCGTCCGCGCATCTGCTTCCTGCCCACGGCATCGGCCGACGCACCGGAAGTGACGATTGGTTTCTTCCAGGCCTGCGCGCCGCTCAACGTGGAGCCGTTCGTACAGAACGTGTTCATCGAAAGCCTCACGCAGACCAAGGGTTGGGATGAAGTACTGCTCTCGGCCGACGCCATCGTGTGCTCGGGTGGCAACACGCTCAATCAGCAGGCAATCTGGAAGGCGCAGGGCATCGACGTGATACTGCGCGAAGCCTGGGATCGCGGCATCGTACTGGGTGGTGCGTCCGCCGGTTCACTCTGCTGGTTCGAAGAAGGCACCACTGATTCGCGCCCCAAGGCGCTGTCCATCGTGAAGTGCCTTGGCTTCCTCAAGGGCAGCCACTCGCCGCACTACGACGCCGAAGCAGGACGTCGCCCGCTGTATCACAAGTTGATTGGTTCGGGCGAAATGAAGCCCGGTTATGCGTGCGACAACGACGCCGGCATCTATTTCGAGGACAACGAAGTGAAGCGTGTGGTGCACACGCGCGCCGACGCGAAGGTGTACTACGTCAGCGTGGAAGGCGGAAAGGTGACGGAGAAGGTGCTGCAGCCAGTAATGCTGTAGAACCTCCTACAGCTTAAGACTCACGGCCTCATACCGGTCTCCCACAACCTCCCCGCTGTGACTTATACGCCAGAAACCGTTCCCTTCCCGTCGCTCGACGACATCCGCTCTGCCCGCGAGCGCTTGGGCAATCGTGTGGTCACCACGCCGGTGCGCTGCATCTTCGACGACGCATTGTCGGCCGAAGTGGGCGCCACCACCGGCGTGTGGCTCAAGGAAGAACTGTTTCAGCACACCGGCAGCTTCAAACCACGCGGTGCGCTCACCGTCATGGCCGAGCTTTCGCCGGAAGCACTCGAGCGCGGCGTGACGGGTGTGTCGGCTGGCAATCATGCCATCTCGCTCGCGTACTCTGCGCGTCAGCTGGGCACCACCGCGAAGGTGATCATGCCGCGCACGGCCAATCCGTATCGCATTCAGCTCTTTCGCGATCTCGGTGGTATCGCGGAACTGGTGGACACGATTCACATCGCGTTCGAGCGCGTCGAAGAAGTCATCGCCGAGGAAGGGCGCACGCTGGTGCATCCCTTCGAAGGCCCGCTCACCGCACTCGGCACTGCCACCGTGGGTCTCGAGTTCATGATGCAGATGGAAGAAGCACACACCAAGCTCGACGCCATCGTGGTCGCATCAGGCGGTGGTGGCCTCACCGGCGGCATCGCCTGTGCCGTGAAGCAGTGGCGCCCAAGCACCAAGGTGTACGTGGTGGAACCGGAAGGCGCCGACAGTCTCTATCGCAGCTTCAAGGCCGGCTCTCCACAAACTATTGAAGCCGTACGCACCATCGCCGACTCATTGGGTTCACCGCGTTCAGAGCCATACTCGTACGCGCTCAACAAGCGCTTCATCGATGACATCGTGCTGGTGAGCGACGACCAGATTCGTGACGGCATGCGCACGCTGTTCCGCAGCGCCAAGCTGGTGGTCGAACCCGCCGGTGCCGCCGCAATGGCCGCACTGCGCTTCCCCCTGCGCGAACAACTCGAAGGCAAGCAGGTCGGCATCGTGGTCTGCGGCGGCAACACCGATGCCACCACATACGCCAAGCATCTCCTCCCGTAGTTCCCCCCGTAGTTCCCTCCCGTAGTTCCAGCCCCCGTGTTTCCAGCTTCCGTTGTACCAGCTCCCGTAACTCCAGCTTCCGTCGTACCAGCCCCCGTCCTTCCACTCCCGTAGTCCCAGCTCCCGTAGTTCAGTCGGTCTGCCGCCTAGCGCCCATCGTCCACGTCGCCCACCTTACGTGCCGATGACCCTCGCCGCCCGCCGCCGCCCGGCCGCGCGTGGAGTTGTCCTCGATCGTTCCCTCGAGGAACTCCCGCTCTTCCGTCTGAGCGACTCCGCAGACGATGTGCCCGTCTCGTTCACGACCGAGAACGGTGGGCGCTGGCGTGTCATCCCCGCTCCCGGCGATCGGCTCCCCGGCACCTTCGACCAGGACGTCTACGTCGAGCTGCTGCATCGCTATCACGAAGCCGGTGCCCCCGCCGACGGCGCCATCACCTTCACGCTGCACGCGTTCCTGCGCTCCATGGGCCGCCGCGCCGATGGCCGCACCTACGAGCAGCTCCGCGCCGCCCTCTCGCGGCTCGAGCGCACCACGCTCGAGTCCATTGGTGCCTACTGGTCGGCCCAATCGGCCCATGCCGACACCAGCTTCACCGTACTCTCCACGGTTTCGGTCCAGCGGCGGCGGGTGGCCGACCGGGAACAGCTCCACCTCTTTGGCAACCTGGCGGCTGGCGAGCCCGGCGATGCCCGGGTCACCCTCTCCGGTACCCTGCGCGCCAATCTGGCCGCCCGGCATGTAGTAACGATCTCCGCAGCCCGCTATCACGCCCTTTCGTCCCCAGTCGCGCGGCGGCTGTACCGCATCCTTGAAGTGGCCCGGGCCGATGGCCGACTCTCCTGGCGTATCCCCCTCGAGCGCTTGGCCGAACAGCTGCCACTGACCCAGCGATACCCTTCCCACCTCCAGCGCGTCCTACAACCAGCCCACGAGATGCTGCTGAGCGCCGGCCTGGTGCGGGACATCGCCATCCGGCAGTACGAACGGCAGTGGCACGTGGACTACGTCCTCGGCTCTCGCCCCCGCGACGAAAGCTGAGCTCGACGGGTAGGGTTGGGTGACGCACACCGGTCCCCGGCACAGTGGGGCGGGAACAGCACCTTATCCGACGCGTACGTAAGAGCAGTACTTTTCTGGTCCTTCCTTCGAGAGACCCCGCATGACCCGGAATCGCAAGGCGGCACTGGCCGCGCTCGTGCTCGTCCCCCTGCTCGCCTCGGGCTTTGCCCTGCAGGCGCGTGCGACGCGCGGTGGCGCGCAACTTCTCGACCAGGTGCTGACCTTCGTGGCCCTGCGGTACGTCGACACGCTCGACGCCCAGCAGCTCTACGAAAAAGCCGCCCGCGGGCTCGTGAAGGAACTCAACGACCCCTATACGGAACTCTTCACACCCAAGCAGCTCGAAGAGTTCTCGCGCAACACCAACGGTCGCTACGCCGGTATCGGCATGGAGATCGTGAAGGTTGGCGACTACGTGACGGTGAACAAGGTCTTCCCCAACTCGCCGGCCGAACAGGGTGGCGTGCTCGAAGGGGACAAGATCGCCATCATCGACACCACCAACACCCGCGGCTACAGCACGCAGCAGGTGCAGAACAAGCTGCTCGGTCCCATCGGTACGCCGGTGAACGTCCAGTTCATCCGCATCGGTGTGGCCCAGCCGGTGAAGCTCAACTTCAAGCGCGCCGAGATTCATGTGCCGGCCGTGCCGTTCGCCATGATGCTCGACGAACGCACTGGATACGTGCCGCTCACCCGCTTCTCCGAGCAGACCACCGAAGACATCGCCAACTCCGTGCTCGCGCTGCGCAAGAAGGGCGCAAAGGGCGTGATCATCGACCTGCGCGGCAACCCGGGCGGCATCCTCGAGGAAGCGTTCTCGATGTCCAACCTCTTCCTGCCGAAGGGGAAGGAGCTGCTCTCGGTGCGCGGCCGCGGTGAGTTCCAGAAGTTCGTGTCGCAGCAGGATCCGCTCGCGCCTGACGTGCCGCTGCTCGTCATGGTGGACGGTGGCTCCGCCTCGGCGTCCGAAATCGTTGCCGGTGCCCTGCAGGACTACGACCGTGCCTATGTGCTCGGCACCACGTCCTTCGGTAAGGGCCTCGTGCAGTCGGTCTATAATCTCGATGGCGGTTACGCCCTCAAGATCACCACCGGCAAGTGGTACACGCCGTCGGGCCGCTCCATCCAGAAGGAGCGCAAGATGAACGCCGACGGCCAGTTCCTCGAAGTCCTGCCGGACTCCATGGAAACGGACTCGGTGCGCAAGGCGCGCCCCACGTACAAGTCGGCCGCTGGCCGCACTGTCTACGGCGGTGGTGGCATCACGCCGGACATGATCGTGGCGCCTGACACGCTCACCACGGCCGAACAGACGCTGCGCCGTGCGCTGCTGCCGTACTTCGGCAAGTATCAGGGCGCCATCCTGGCGGTGGCCGAAGAGCAGAAGGGCAAGGTTCGCCCCGACTTCGCCGTGAACCCGGCATGGCGCGAAGAGGTGTACCGTCGCCTGTCGGCGGATACGGTCAAGATCGACAAGGCCGTGTGGGATGCCGGCGCCGCCGACGTGGACCGCTTCATCGAAGACCGCGTGGCCAAGGTGGCGTTCGGCGATACGCTGGTGCTCCGCCGCAACCTCCGCGTGGACAATCAGCTCCGCCAGGCCATGGAGATCATGCGCAAGGGCTCCACGCAGCAGGAGATCTTTGCCGCCGCCGCACAGGTGCCGGCCGCCAAGCCCGCCACGGCGCGCCGTAGCGGCAACTGATCGCGATGTGATGCAGGCGCCGCCAATCGCGGCGCCTCGGTAGAAGTGCTGATTGCCGCATGGGCAGAGCCGGTCTTACGGTTCTGCCCATGTCTATTTCTCTCCGCCTCCCGGCGCACACCGCGATCGCGTCTGCCTTCGTGCTGTTGTCCGCCGCCTGCAGCAGCCCCGATTCGGCTGCCAGGGACACCGCGGCTGCGGCCGCCTCCGCCGATTCCGGCGCACTCAACGTCACCATCACCCCGGATTCGGGTGAGGTGCATCTGACGAACGTTCGGCAGATCACCAATGGTGGTGAAAACGCCGAGGCCTATTTCAGCCAGGATGGTCAATGGCTGACGTTTCAGTCCACACGCGACGGGCGTGCCTGCGATCAGCAGTATGTCATGAAGGTGGACGGCACCGGCCTCACCAAAGTGTCGGTGGGCGGCAAGACCACCTGTGGCTGGTTCATTCCTGGTGGCAACAAGCTGTTCTTCGCGTCCACCCATGCCGCCGACAGCGCCTGCCCGCCGCGCCCCGATCCGTCGAAGGGCTATGTGTGGGGCATCGACAAGTACGACATCTACACCGTCGATCGTGACGGCCAGAACCTCACGCGCCTGACCAACTACGGTGTGTACACGGCGGAAGGGGTGCTCTCGCCCGACGGCAAGCGCATGGTGTTCACGTCGCTCAAGGATGGAGACCTCGACATCTACACCATGAATGTCGACGGCACCGACGTGAAGCGCCTCACCACCACGCCGGGCTATGATGGCGGCCCGTGGTGGTCACCCGATGGCACGAAGATCGTGTACCGCGCCTGGCACTACGACAACGAGACCGATCTCAAGGCGTATCAGGACCTGCTCAAGCAGGGCATGATTCGCCCCAACAAGATGGAACTGTGGGTCATGAACGCCGACGGCAGCGATCAGCGCCAGATCACCAAGCTCGGTGGCGCCAACTTCGGCCCGTCGTGGACGCCTGACGGCCAGCGCGTGATCTTCTCGTCGAACCACAAGAATCCGCGCAGCCGCAATTTCGACCTCTACGTCGTGGGCCTCGACGGCAACAACCTCGAGCAGATCACGACGAACGGCGAATTCGACGGATTCCCGATGTTCAGCCCCGATGGCACGAAGCTGATCTGGGCGTCCAATCGTGGTGCGGCCAAGGAAGGCGACACCAATCTGTTCATCGCCGACTGGAAGAACTGATTCCGGACTGATGCACGCGCCTGCATCACAGGACGCGCACACAACGAAGGCCCCGTCGGATCGTCCGACGGGGCCTTCGTCTTTCAGAGATGCTGGCTTGCTGTGTGCGCCTGCTGGCAGCACACAGGTTCAATCACGCTGCCGGCGCGGCCTGCACGTCGATACGCAGCTTCACCTCGTCGCTCACGAGCACGCCGCCCGCTTCGAGTGCGACGTTCCAGACCAGACCCCACTCCTTGCGCGAGATCTTCGTCTCGAGCTCGGCCGACACCTTCTGGTTGCCCCAGGGATCCTTGGCCGGACCACCGATCTCGCCCTTGAGCGTCACCGGCTTGGTCGTGCCACGGAGGGTCAGGTCGCCCGTCGCGGTGACGTCGTTGCCGCTACGCTCGAACTTGGTCAGCACGAACGTCGCCTTCGGGCTGTTGGCCACATCGAAGAAGTCGCCGCTGCGCAGGTGTTCGTCGCGCTGGGTGTTCTGCGTGTTGAGTGAGGCCACGTCGACCTCAACGGTCACGCTCTTGACGACGCCATTGTCTTCCTCGATCGTCCCCGTGAACTGATCGAAGGTGCCGCGGACGGTCGAGATACCCATGTGCTTTACGGCGAACTGGATCTGACTGTGCGCTGGATCAAATGCCCACTGCATACGGACTCCCTAGTATTCGGTTGTGATGCCACCATCTCAGTGGTGAGAATAATAGCGATTCAAAAGGCCTCGTCAAGAGGCCTTTTGCACGTCTGGGTCAGCGATCGTCCTCGGGAGACGCCATCTGCGCGGCCGCCCGGCCCATCGCTTTCAGGATCTCCGTTGCGGCTTTTTGATCTTCGATGGGGATCCCGCTCATCACACGCGCCAATTCCTGCGCGTGCGTTGGGAACATCTCCACCACCAACTGCTGGCCACGTTCTGTGAGTGCCGCGTATCGCGCACGGCGATCACTATCGCAGGTACGACGCTCAACGAGACCCTTCGCCGTCAATCGGTCCACGAGGAAGGTGATACCGCCACTCGAGACGAGAATGCGCTTTTGCACCTCACCCAGCAGCATCGGTCCACGGTGATACAGCGCCTCGAGAATACCGAACTCGGCGAGCGTCAGCCCATGTCGCGCCACATGCGCCGCTGCGTGCGCTGTGACCGCCGATTGCGCCCGATTCATGATTACCCACAGCCGCAGCGCAGACAGCGTGGTTTCGTCGACATCAGGCTCATGCGCTTCAGGATGCCGCTGAGCCGAGCGATCGCTGATTGGTTGAGTAATGGTTGCCATGATTCCATATAGCCTCGGCTATCCGAGGCAAGTCCGCAAGGGCTAAGATGATAAGCAGTGCAGTTTTAGGGGTGAAGCGCGATCGTCATGCACAGTAACCCGTAAAACGGATATCGCAAAATGGTCACAAGGCACATGTAACCATCAATTATCGATATTAACGGTTATGCCGAACATGAAAAAATGGTGATGACGGTGCACAATTGCGCAAGGGCGGTTTATGTTACGCAGGCCGACTACTGGACTGTCGGCGCACTTTAGAGGAGGCGTGATGCGTAAGCCACGACCGAACACGTACAACCCGGCGCAGGCGCTGCACTTGATCGCAGCGGACCGTACTGGGCTTCCCTTGAGCTGCCCGTCCTGTTCCGGGCACATCGACCGCGACCCTGTGGCGCATCCGCCGCCACCCAACTCGCACGTGACGTTGACGTGCACGAGCTGTGGCCGGCTGGCCCGGTACATCGCAGGTCTGAACTGACCTTTTTCAGCCGACGCTGTTCGCAGTAGCTCGCTTCCAGCATCGCCTCTGACACAGAACGCCCCGTCCGGATTGTCCGGCGGGGCGTTTGTCGTATGAGTCGCCTGCGCCGTACCACGCGCAGACGAACATCTCACCAGTTGATCGTTCCCTGCTTGGTCGTATCCACGTCTTCGTTCTGTCCTGCCTTGAACAGGAACGCTTCCATGTTGCGCGTCAGGAACGTGCGCGCCTGCGGGTCCATCACGTTGAGCCCGTAGTGATTGATCAGCATGGTCTGCTGCTTGAGCCACTGGCCCCAGCAGTCTTTGCAGATCTCGCCGATGATGCGGGCGCCGATGGCACCCGGAAACGGCGGACGGTCGAAGCCTTCGCGGGTCTGCCCGCAGCGGGTGCAAGTGATGTCGGCCATACTTACTCCGAGATGCGCACGTGGGTGCCCTGACGCGCGTACTTCACCTGCGCGAGCCCGAAGAACGACAACAGCTTGATGTACATCCAGCCGATGTCGAACTCGAACCAGCGGTGCGCGAACTTGGCCGAGTGCGGATCGGCGTGATGATTGTTGTGCAACTCCTCACCGGCAATGATGATGCCGATCGGGGAAATGTTGCGGCTTTCGTCCTTCACGTCATGGTTGCGGTAACCCAGCGCGTGGCCAATGCCATTGATCACGCCAGCCGCCCAGAACGGAATCCAGATCATCTGGATGGCCCACACCACCGGGCCCGTGAACCATCCGAACAACCAGATGTCGATGCCCAGCATCACGAGGATGCCAATGCTGGAGCGCTTGTCGAGCAGATGCCGTTCCAGCCAATCCTCGGGCGTGCCCTTGCCGTACTTCTCCAGCACACCAGGCTGACGCACGGCCTTCCGATAGAAGAACGCGCCCTTGAGCAGGATATTGCGCAGCCCTTCCACCACCGGGCTGTGCGGATCGCCCTCACGATCGGCGAAGGCGTGGTGTTTGCGGTGGCATGCCACCCACTCCTTGGTGCGAATGGCCGTGGTCAACCACAGCCACACGCGCATCGGCATCTCCACCAGGCTATGAAACTGCACCCCGCGATGTGTCTGCGAGCGGTGCAGGAACAGGGTGACGCAGATGTTGGTGAGGTGACCGGCGACGAGGACAAAAACGACCGGCTTCCACCAGTCCGTTCCCCAGCTTCCGAACTCGGGCATGTAGCAACTCCAAACGGTTCACGATCGGTTGCCCGGGCCAGCCACGTCGGGATCGGCAGCTCGGGCACAGCCCAAGAAAATTAGTGCCCGGCGTGAGTCCGTGTCACCTAGGCGAGAGCAAAGGTATTTCGAAGGGCGTGGAAGGATTACCCGCCGGCCGCTGCGCGGCGAAAACAGCAGGAAAATCCAAGGGAAAACCGCATGAAAGAATCACAATTACTGAATGAAGAATCATCCACCCAAAGAATGCCGAAGCACCGCCTTTCATTCCCTTTCAATCATGCAGTTTTCGCCGCGCAGCGGCCGGCAGGCAACCCTTCCATCCCCAACTATCCCTTAGGTCCTTCGAACCGCCGAAACCAGGCAATCGCGGCGTCGGCCACCGTGTCACGGCAGTAGTCCGCCGAGATGATGTGGCCACAACCGTTCAGCCAGCGCTGCTCCTTGATGGAGCTGCCGATGCGCGAGAAATAGCGCGTGGCATCGGACACCGAGATGCGATTGTCTTCCCGCGACTGGATATACAGCGTCGGCACCGTCATCGAGGGAAGAATGTTGTGCACCGCCGTCGCCACCGTGCGCAGTCCGGCCAGCGCCCCAGGGGTGACGATGCCGGGCCCAAGTGCCTGCGCACGCGCCTCGGGATCGTGAATGGAACGCTCGGAGCCCTTGCTGCGGTGATACGGCGTGAAGGGCTTGAGCATCGCGGCCGCGTAGGTTTGCCAGCGCATATCGAAGGGCATGCCCAGATACGGCGCGAGCAACACCAGCGCCCGCACTTCGACCCGGTCATACGCCTCGAGCGTGGCCAGCGCCCCCCCCATGCTCTGCCCACAGAGGTGCACCGTATCGTGGGTGCGGCGCAGCACGTCGTACGCATCGCGCACGGCCACACGCCACTGGTCGGCATGCCCATCACGCGCCAGCTCGACGAGCGACCCGCCGTGCCCAGGCAGTCGCGGTACGTCCACCGTGTACCCCTCGCCATGCAGGCGAGTGGCCAGGTGACGCATCGATTGGGGCGTGTCATTGAACCCATGCAGCACCAGCACTGCGCGACCATTCGTGCCCTGCAGACGAAACGGTTCCGCACCACGCACAATGCCATCGGCAGAGCGCGGGCGCCGGGCTTCATCAAACTGCTCGAAGCGCGCCGCAATGGCCGCGCGGCGCGCACCCAGGTTCAGCATGCGCTCAGTAGCGGGGAATATCGGGGTTCACCACCTGACTCCATGCATCGATGCCCCCCTCGATGTTGACGAGCCTCTGGAATCCCTGCTGGGCCAGCCAGTTCGCCGCCATCTCACTGCGCATGCCGTGATGACACAGCAAGGCGTAGGCGCGCTCGGGATCGAGATCCTGCACGCGCCCGGGCAGGGTCGACAGCGGAATCAGTTCGCTGGGCTCGATGTGCGCGATGCCGTACTCCCAGGGCTCACGCACATCGATGATATGCAGTGGGGTGTCACCATTGAGGCGCGCCGCCACTTCGGCGGGCGACAGGTATTCGACAGCCATATTGGTTCAGGGTCTCGCAGTTGGCTCTCAGCGACGTGTCGGCGCGCTGGGGGTCGTGGTGAGCGCCGTGCTGGCACGGAGCATGGCCGCCGACGCGGCATCGAATCGCTTTACGAGATCGGCAATCTCGGCGTTGGTCTCGGCCTCCGTGCCGTAGCGGATCGCCTCGTTCACGCCCGGGAACACCATCGACGAATAGCCGTTGTCGACATCGGCCGCATAGATGAGTGTGCGGTACCATGGACGGCTCTTGAGCCCCGCGTCACGCGCAAACCCGCGCTCCACCGACAACAACGCCGCGTTGGCCGCGTCCTTCTGCGACTTCACCACGCCCTTCGTCAGGGCCGCGTCGCGCGTCTTGGCAAAGTCGATGGAGGCCTGGTTGAGCTTGTTGATCGCGGCCGTAAGCGTCGCCACAGACGCGGTATTCCACCCCTTCTGCGTCATGCCCCGCTCGACCGGCGCGATGTAGCGCAGCATCGTGCGCGCGAACTCGGCGTAGTCGTACGGCAGCACTTCTGCGTTGGCCAGACGCAGCGCCATCGCCGCGCCGATGCGGCCCGCCGTCGCATGATACACAAAGCCGGGATCACCAAACCGTTCCATCCACGCGAACGTATCGTACGCCGAGTGGTACGTGCCGGCCGGGCCACCAAAGCCCCAGTCCGCGGTGGGGATGCCGAAGTGATTGTAGAAGCCGGCAAAGTCACTGCCACCACCCGGATCGCCCATGCCGGGCTCCAGCGAATCGACCCGCGTGCCTGACGTGAGACGCCACGCCTGATACACCGAGCCGCGCCCCTTCGGGTCTGGAACACTCTTCACCACATCACGCAGAATCGCCCGCATCGACGGCGAACCACCGCCACCAAACTGCGAGCCCTGCGCCGAGACGTCCTGATTGAGGTAGGCGATCGCGCCCTTCTTGAGACGCAGCGAGTCGTCCTCCACATACTCGGTGCTGCCCACCAGCCCCCACTCTTCGGCGTCCCATGTGGCAAACACAATGGTGCGCTTGGGACGCAGCCCCTTCTTGGCCATATCGGCCAGCGCATTGGCTGCTTCGAGCACGCTCACGGTGCCACTGATGTTGTCGGCCGCACCAGGTCCCCACGAATCACGGTGCGCACCGATGTAGACGTACTCCTCGGGATAGTCGGTGCCGCGCAGATAACCGAGCGTGTTGTGAATGGGCTTGGTACCCTTGGTGGCGGCATCGGTGGCCACTTCCACCGTCACACGCACCGGGCCAGGGCCCACGTGATAGCGCAGCCCCATGCCGCCCTGCCAGCCGCGCGGAATGTCCGTGCCACGCACCTGCGACAACAACTGCTCCGCGTTGTACGCGCTGATTGGCACTACCGGAATCTTGGACAGCGGCGTCTGCTCAGGTTTGAGGCGCGGCGCGCCCGGCTTGCTGGCGTATCCCGGCGTGAGCGGGTCGCCGGTGCCGTTGAACACACTGCCGCGCTGGAGACCGCGTAGCGGACGCATTGGGCCGTCGGGATAGATGTCGCCCTGCACAAAGCCGTCATCCAGCGGGTCGGTGTAAATGAGCACCGCCACCGCACCACGCTTCTCCGCCTCGCGCGCCTTGATGCCGCGGAACGAGCGGCCATAGCGCGCCAGCACCACCTTGCCCTTCACCGACACGCCCATCGAATCGAGTGTGGCGTAGTCTTCGATGAGACCGAAATTCACGAACACCAGCTCACCGGTGCCTGTACCTTCGCCAGTGGATCCATTGGCCGTGAGGTACTGCGGCAGCTGCGTGGCCGGATCGCTCGCAATGGGCGGCTCAGCGAGATCGAGCGCCACGGTGTCGCGCCCCATGCGCGTGATCTTCACGCTGGTGGCGTGCGGCAACCACACGTCGTAGGTGCGCACCTCCGTTTCCAATCCCATGGCCTTCATCTGCGCGATCACATAGTCGCGTGTGCGCTCCTGCGCCGCAGTGCCCGCGACGTGCGGCTCGCGCGAGAGCGTGGATGAGTGCGTGCGCGCCCGCGTTGGCAACGGACCGGCGATGGCCAACTCCTCGAGCCGTCGCTGCGCTTCGGTGGTGGCGGGGGCGTAGCCAGGCATCGTCGGCAGGGCACCGGACTGGGCCAGCGCGATGGTCGAGGTGAGCGCGGAGGCACTCACGGTCGCAGCAACGGCGGCGCCCAGCAGGCGGGACGTGCGGAAAACGGACACGATGGACTCCCTGAAAAGAAACGACACGGACGCGCGACCGGGCCAACGCGCTCCGAAGCTAGCCCAAGCTAGTCGGCTTCGTACTCTTCCGCCGCCCGCATCAGGGCCTGCTGCAGCAGCGCCTCGCGGTCACCATTGTCCGGCAGCGCGGCACTGAGTGCGGCAAAATGTCGGAGCATTTCGTCTTCCAGCTGCGCCCGGGTCGGAGATTGGACACCCAGCACGGCCAGCGACATGACGGCGATGTCGCGCAATTGGCGCATCGTTTCTTCGTCGAGCGCCTTGAGCGACGGCGGGCGCGTGGGCGCGGGTTCCTTCTCGCGCCGCCGGCGCGGCACCTCGAACAGTGCCGATACCGGCGCGAAGTTCACGACGAACGACCCCGCCGTGTGCTCTTCATATCCGGAGATCACATTGCGCCGGCGCAGCGAGGGCAACAATCGCACGATCGCTTCGCGTACCGGCGAATACCCTTCGAGACTGTTGTTGCCGCGGCCGGTGATCACCAGCGCCTCGTCCGCGCCCCGCACCTGCTGCTCGCGCAACCAGCGCTCACACAGCGCGGTCGCTTGCAGCGCGGTGGGCTGCATCGACCGCAGGTTGAGCGTCCGCCCATCACCAAACCGGATCTCGTCGAAAGCGCGCTCGATCGATTTCATGGACATGGAGGACGAACGCCCGGCTGACGGAAAGAGTTACCGACCGGTGGTCGTCGGCAGGATCATGCGCAGCACCTTGCCGTCCACCGGTTCGATGGGCTCCACACCGACGATCTCGGCCAGCGTGGGCGCGATATCCACCGAACGGATGGGCTGCGTGTAGCGGCCCGGCTTCACCATCGGTCCCATGAACAGAATGGGGATGTGCGCATCGAGATCGTACGGTGAACCGTGCGTCGCGTAGCGGGTGGTGAACCAGTAATAACCTTCCTTGAAGGTGAGCGTCAGCTCGGCCTGCAGGTCCTTGGGGATGGACTGGTTCCAGCGGCGCGCGATCTTGTCGCCCTTGGCAGCGGCCGCGGCCAGCGTGCTCACGCGATCCACGCGCGCCATGCCGGGCAGCTTGAGCAGCGCCGTGCGCAACGACGTCACCACCGAATCGGCGTTGACCTTCTTCGCCACCAGACGGGGGCGGTCGAGCATGATGATGCCTGATTGCATGAGCAGGGCGTCACCTTCCACACCACGGGAGGCCAGTGCGCTGCGCGCGGCGTCCATGATCGGACGGATGTCCACGCGGCCGCGGTTCGGGTCGGCGCCCGGGAACGCCAGCTCGGGGTACGGCGTGACACCATGGTCGGCGCTCAACGCGAACACGATGCGGCTGGAGTCGCGCAGCTTGTACAGTGAGTCGATCAGACGACCCAGTGCACGGTCGGTGCGCAGAATCTGATCGTGCAGTTCGAGTGACGCCGGACCATATGCATGACCGATGGCGTCCACGGTGGACAGCGACACGGCGAGCACGTCGGTGCTGGTGCCCTTGCCCAGGTCGAGCGCCTGTAGCCCTTCGAGCGCCATGTCCACCGTGATCTCATCCATCCACGGATAGTCGGTGAACTGGAACGTGCCCTGACGGCGGTCAGCCGACAGCTTGTGCGGGAACATGAAATCGCGTCCACCGTGTTCGATGGGCACCGAATCCTTTTCCGTGTACTCGGACGCCGGCAGCAGCAGGTTCCAGTCGGTGCCCAGGTACTTGGCCGTCACGTCGCGCGCATTGAAACGCTGCACCCACGAAGGGAGCGTGTCGGCATAGTAGCGGCTGGTGGTGAAGCCGCCGTCGAGCGAGTACCAGTACACCTGCTGCTTGGCGCGGCCGAGCGGCAAAATGGCCCCGCGATCCTTGCGTGACACCGACAGCGCGCGAGAGAACTGGTCGCGTGTGCGCACCCAGTCGAAGAACGCCGAGCCGCGGAAGCGATAGGGAGAAGCGCCACCGCCGCGCCCGAACAACAGGGGCGTCTGCGGGTCTGCCACGCCGATCTCATTGAGCACAACACCCGTGTGCGCCGGGAATCGCCCCGACCATAGCGTCGCATGACCGGGCGCGGTTTCCGTCACCGCGTGGTCGTGGAACGCCTGGGTGAAGAACGCGCCCTGCTTGAGCAGGCGCGCGAATCCGCCCGTGAACTGCGAGCGGAATGTGTCGAGATAGTCGGGACGCAGCTGGTCGACGGTGATCTGAACGACGAGCGTCGGCTTGTTCTGGGCAGCGACGGGGGCCGGGAGTGCGGCGGCGAATGCCGCGCCCATCGCGGTCGCATGCGTGAGGAGACGACGGATAGTGCGCATGCCGAAAGGTACACCCGGAATCTTGCGCTGTCGTTGCAGGATCACCGGCGGCCCCGTCCGGCCTCGAGCGCGCCGCCGGATCGACGCGCCAGGACAGGGCCTTACTCCGCCGGTGATCGGGTCACGCGGGCGAAACGCGCCGCGGCCACGATGCTTCCATGCGAATCGCGGAACCGACACGCGATGGCGACACCTGACGTGCGCCGCGTGAACGAACCGCACCGTTCACGGAGGCACGTGAAGGTGGCAACAATATTGATCGTTTGTTGCAAGCTGGCAAGCAGAAAGCGTGCGACAGTTCAGCGCGCGGGCTTTCTCGCGATCATCTCGGCCACCACACCAGGCGCCGCACCGCTCTCGCCGAGTCCGGTGATCACGCCATCGATGTCGGCGTGAGACCGGTTCTGGCTCATCTTGAATTTCCCTTCGAGCACGTCGATCGCGATCTCGAGACCGACAATGGCGCGCATCTGCTGCGTGATGAACTCGGCCGGCGCATCGTCCACTGCCCACGGCTTCGGCTGCGCCGACTCGTGTGCGTCAGTGAGGTGTCGCAGGTGGGCAGCGAGAAACGCCGGGTCGTGGTGCAGCGTGACGGCACCGTGTACGTGCACCGCGCTGAAGTTCCAGGTGGGCACGACCTTGCCGTGCTCCTGCTTCGCCGGGTACCAGCTGGGCGTGATGTAGGCGTCGACGCCGTTGAACACCACCAGCACCCGTTCGCCGGCCGCGAGCGATTCCAGGTGACCCACATGCGGGTTGGCGCGCGCGAGATGTCCCTGCAACACGCCCCGCTCACGGTCGACATGCAACGGCAGATGCGTGGCGTAGAGCCCGCGATCACCCCCCGACGTGGTCGAAACGAGCACGCCGAGCGGATGCGCTGCGAGGAAGTCGAGGAGAACGGCGCGGTCCGTCTCCCGATACGACGCGGGGATGTACATCCCTGTTTCCCTAGGCCTTGATCGCGCCCTCGAGGATCGCGAGCCCCTTGGCCAGCTCCTCGCGGCTGATCACCAGCGGCGGCAGGAAACGCAGCGTGTGTTCGCCCGCGCTCACCAGCAGCAGCCCCTGATCGAACGCCCGCGCGATGACGGCCGATGCCGGCTCATGCACGTCCATACCCCACATGAGACCCGTGCCGCGGATGGAGCGCACGGCGCCGGTGCGTTCGGCAATGCCCTGCAACTGCTCACCAAACCAGGCACCCGTCTCGCGCACATGCTGCAGCAGCGCGGGATCGGACAGGCGCTGCACCACATGATGCGCCACGTGTGCGAGCAGCGGACCGCCACCGAACGTGGTACCATGATCGCCAGGCTGCATCACACGCGCGACGGTGTCGTTCACCAGAATGGCGCCCATCGGCAGACCATTCGCCAACGGCTTGGCGATGGTCAGCATGTCGGGTTCAAAGCCCAGTTGCTCGTACGCGAACACCGAACCCGTGCGACCGAGACCGCACTGGATCTCGTCGAGGATGAGCAGCACGTTGCGCTCGCGGGTGAGCGCACGCAGGCCACGCAAAAACTCCGGGTCGACGATGCGCACGCCGCCCTCACCCTGAATGGGCTCGACGATCACCGCCGCGGCCGTTTCCGGGTCGAGCACGGCGCGCAGTTCTTCGAGGTTGCGCTCCACGATGGTCACACCACCCATGAGCGGACGGAACGGCAACCGGTACGCCGGGCGATCGGTCGCCGCGAGCGTGCCCGGCATGCGGCCATGGAACGAGCCGCGCAGCGCGATGATCTCGTGCTTCGCCTGATGCCCGGTGCTCTTCGCCCAGCGGCGCGCGAACTTGAATGCGCCCTCGTTGGCTTCCGCGCCCGAGTTGGAGAAGAACACGCTGCTCGCGAACGAGTTGGCCACCAGCCATGCGGCCAGCGCTTCACCCGGCGCCGTGCGGTACAGGTTGGACGTGTGGATGAGTCCCGTGGCCATCGCTTCCTGCATGGCCTGCATCACGCCCGCGTCGGCATGGCCGAGCGAGGAGACGGCAATACCGGCGACGAAGTCGAGATAGCGTTTGCCCGACTCGTCGATCATGTAGACGCCTTCACCTCGGACAAAGAGCGGCGCCTGTCGCTTGTACGTGCCCAGAATGGCGGGCAGCGTCGTCGGTTCCGCCGCCGACGTCGTCGGCGTGAAGGCAGTCACGGAAGCGGGCGAGGGCATCGTCAAAGTCATGGCAGCTACCTGGAAGAGACGGCATCCGTTGCGTCAGCGCGCGCAACGATCGCGGTTCCCGCACTGGGAACAGTGAGTGCGGCGAGGTCGCCGATCCGCACCCGGGACACACCACCCGCCAGCGCCGCAGCGCAGGCGTCGAGCTTGGCGGCCATGCCGCCACCAGCCACACCGCTGGCCACGAGGGCCTGCGTTTCATCGAGCGTCAACCGCGGCACGAGCGTCTTGCTGCCATCGAGCACGCCCGGCACGTCGGCCATGAGGAACAACTCATCGGCGCCCAGTGCGGCCGCGATCGCCGCTGCCGCATCGTCACCGTTCACATTGTACGCGCCGGCCACAGACGCATCGTCACGCGCCGCCACCGGGGAGATCACCGGCAGGTAACCCGCCGCCAGCAACGCCCGCGCCACACCCGGGTTCACCGATGCCGGTGCACCGGAATGTCCAAACGTCGCCGTATCGATCGGCGTCGCGCGTAGCAGTCCGGCGTCTTCACCACTGATACCCACCGCCGGCGCCCCCGCGGCGACCAGCGCCGATACCATCTGCTTGTTGGCGAGCCCCGACAGCACCATGCGCACGAGTTCGAGCGCCGTGTCGGTGGTCACGCGACGGCCGCCGATGAACACCGGCTCTTCGCCGCGCAGACGCTGCAAGGCGCTGATCTGGTCGCCACCCCCATGCACGATCACCACCCGACCGCCGCTCTGCTGCCAGAGGGCGGCGAGCGCAGCGGGGAGTGCAGGATCGTTCTGGGTACGGCCGCCGAGTTTGACGACAAACATCGATCGAAATTGGCAGATAGGGGTGAGAACGTCTGAGTGTTACGGGTCGCGGGGGTGCGGGTTTGGGGGTGAACTGC
>NZ_DASWXE010000031.1:0-2306 GCF_036405635.1 Gemmatimonas sp.
CCGTTCCGGGGGGCCATCGGCGTTCGATCAGGCAGGCCAGGCGAGTCAACAGAGGGGATGGCGCGATGCCGGGCCGGTCCTGTTTCGGCAGTCCGTCCCCCAAGCATCGTCGGGCTGCGCGCGACACGAAGGTGCATTGCAGGTGGCGGTCGAATGTCACGAACGCGACATCATAGGACTCGAGGAGATTGAGGCTTGTCCGAGGTGACGTTGCGGAGGCGGGTGAACGAGTCGGGGTCATGGGAGATCCGTTGAGGGGCGCAGTTCCGGGGTGGCGGCCCCGGCCATCACGCGGTAGCCTAGGCATCGAGTCTCCACTCTTTCTCGATTCATTCTCGGATTGGGTTTTCGCAGCACAATGCGACCGTATCTTCGTTTGCTCGGAGGTGCTCGAATTGACGCAGGCCCCGAACAGACGCCGTTTAGGGGCGCGCGGCGCATCGACGACGCCTAGCACTGCTGGCGCTGCTCACGGCATCACCCGGACATCGGCTGTCACGGGAGCGCATCGTGAGCTATCTGTGGCCATCACGAGACTCCGAGTCGGGACGGAAGCAGCTCTCCGAAGCGCTGCATGTCATCCGCAAGGAGCTCGGTGATGGCGTGATAGTGGCTGTCGCGGACGATGTGCGCCTTGATGTGGAGATCGTCGGTAGCGACCTGCTGGACTTCCGTACTTCCGTCGCATCTGGCGAGCTCGAAGCAGCCGTGCGCTTATATCACGGCCCTTTCCTGGACGGCTGGTATGTGGCCGACGCAAGAGAGTTCGATGAATGGGCCGAATCGGAACGAGCGGCCATCGCGGCGGTCCATGTGTCGGCGCTCGAGATAGTGGCCGAGAAGGCGGAAGTGGCGGGAGATCGAGTCGCAGCCGCACAACACTGGAGGCGCCTGATGCAGTTGCGCCCCGGAGCGGCCCCACCTGTGCTGCGGTTGGCCAGGGCACTTGCTGATCGTGGTGACCGTTCTGCTGCCAGGCAGGTGCTAGAGGATCACCTGCGTTGGCTGCAGGCCGAAGAGTTGCCGCCAGAGCCGTTGATTGTTGCTGCACTGACAGAAATCCATGCAACCTCGCCTGCGCCGTCGGCTCAGGTAGACGGAGTGGTGCCGGAGGGGCGGTCAGAACCGCCGTCACTGGCTGCGGCAGTGGGCGGCAAGGCGAGGAGGGAGGGAATCGCCGCCATTGATCCTTCTAATGAGGCTCGAGCCACGTTCAGCGACTCGATGAGCGTGCCACAGAATGCAGTGCGCAGGCGGCTCTGGCGTGACAGCCGCTTCGTTGTCGGCATTGGATTGATCACGATGATCGCCGGACTGACCGCGATAGGCAGGGTGTGGCAATCACCCGATGTGCCGCATCGCGAGGCAACGCTTGTGCCGAATCGTGTGGCCGTTCTCTACTTCCAGCACGACGTGCGCGATGATGTGGGGTACATCGCCGATGGGTTGACAGGAAAGTTGATCGATGAACTGAGTGCGGTACCGGGCATCAAGGTCGTGTCCCGCACTGGCGTGCTGCACTATCGAGCGCTGTCGACGCCACCGTCTCAGGACAGCATTGCACGCGCCTTGGGTGCGGGGCTCGTTGTGGAAGGTCGGATCGAAAGATTGGTGGCCCGCACATCGACCTCCGATACCGTGCGTGTGGTGGTGAGCTTGGTGGACGCCACTACCGGAACGCTGACCGGGCCACCGCAAGTGGTGTCGCATCCGCTCGATGACCGTTCACTGTTGGCCTTGCGCGATGAGGTGGCGTCTGTTCTAGGCACGTTACTCCGCCGCCAGCTTGGCGGGGAAATACGTTTGTTGGCATCGCGTTCTGGCACCACGGATCCGGGTGCCCAGTTACTTCTGGATCGGGCGCACCATCTCCAGAACACGGCTTGGACGCTGCTTAGCCAAGGGCGTGGCACCGATGTCGCAGCCGCACAGCGTGCGTACCATTCGGTGGACTCGTTGCTGGGCCTGGCGGAAGCGCGTGATCGGCGTTGGTGGGAACCCGTGGTGATGCGTGGGTGGGTCGCGCGGGATCGATCGCGTCTCTTGCCAAAGGATTCTGCTGCGCGCGCGCTCGAGATGGTCATTCGCTATGCCGATCGTGCGATGCCTCTCAGTGGAGCGGAACCCCGTGCGCTCGAACTTAGAGGTACTGCCCGGTGGCAACTCGTATTACGCACGAGCGGCCCTGGGCTGGCATCCACAAACGATATTGTCAACGCGGAACGGGATCTTCGGCGGGCCTTGATGCTGGACTCCACCCGCGTCATGGCCGCCATCACGCTCGCGCAGCTGTTGCGGATCCAGTC
>NZ_DASWXE010000032.1:0-34305 GCF_036405635.1 Gemmatimonas sp.
GTACTTCGGCTTTGACCTGTCGCGCGAGCTCGAGCCGTTGCCGGTGTTCGTGGGCGAGTACGCCGAGGCCGCGCGCCAGCTGATCGCCGATGCGGCCGCGCGTGGTGAACTGCGGCATCCGTCGGTGCGGCGCAATCAGCCGGTGGTGGATGAAATCCGTGAAGTGCGTCGCCGTCTTGGCAGCGAGGTGGCGCGTCTTGGACAGAAGGAGCTCGCCGCGTGGTATCGCGCGCGCATCGGAGATCTCACGAGTTGGGACGCGATACGTGCGACGACCATGCTGGTGGACCGTCGCGATTTTCTCAGCGCCGATCAGCTGGCGGCGGCGCGGGCTCTGCCCGATGTCGTGCAGGTGCGCGACAAGGATGTCGGCATTGAATACGACTTCGAGGAGCACGACGACGGCAGTGCCGTGAAGGTGGCGCGCCTGCGGTTGCCCGAGAAGCTGGCCCGCACATTGGTGCAGGAAGAGCTGCCCACACTCGATCGCGATCTGCGATTCATCGTAGTGCGCGGGGCGCGTGGCGCCGTGCGCGCGGCCGATCTGCTCACATTGCAGGAGCGGCTGGATCTGCCGTTCACCGACGAAGAGCGGGCGGCGCGTGATCGGGCCCGCGATGAACACCGGAACCGCGATCGCGGTGGTCGCCGCGGGCGCGATGGGGATGGGCGTTCGGGTTCACGTGGGCATGGCGGCCCCGGTGGCTCTGGTGGTGGCCACAAGGGTCGTGGCGGTCACCGGCATCCCGGCAAGGGACGGCGTCGGCGATAGCCGATCGCCGATCGCCCTGGGGCAGACGCTCAGTCGGGCAGTGTCGTCTGATACTGCTCGGTGCGTGTGGTGACGAACCCGCGCGCGAGATAGCTGGGCAGCGCGGCGGGCGCATCGAGCGTGCAGGTGTGCAGCCACACACGGGTGGCGCCGAGCCGGAAGGCTTCCTGCACCGCGCCGTGTACGAGCAATGCACCAAGACGTTTGCCCATCAATCGATGGTCGAGTCCGAGGTACACAATCTCGACACTGCCATCGGTATGCTGTTCGAGTTCGAGCATGCCGCCGGCCGGGGCCTCTGCCGTATCGTCGTGGGCCTGCACCACATACACGTGGACACCCGCGCCATCGAGGTGCGTGCGCAGCGCGTCGTCACTCCACGTGTCACGGTCATGCCAGTGCCACGGGCCTCCGATCTGCGCGTAGAGCGCGCGCCACGCGGGGATCGAGCAGTGCGTGAGTGCCTCGAGCCGGAGGCGCGGGGCGCTCGTCGCTTCAGGGGGAGCGACCGGAGCCACCAACTGCTCCAGGTGTTCGATGGCGAGGTAGGTACGCGTGACGTCGACCAGGCGCGGCATCCGTCGATAAGCTGGAGAGAAGTCAGTCTGCGAGGTCGCGCGCGCCCTGCAGCAACTCACCCAGCGCGCGCTCCACCGTGCCGCTCCAGCGCGAGAGCTGGTCGCGCAATGCCGCCAGCTCCTGACGTGCAACGGCCGTTTGCGCGGCGGCATCATCGTGCATCACCGTCAGCTCCACGACACGCTCGCGGAGTACCTCCACTTCCGACAGCGCGCGGCGATGATCCCGCTCGGTGCTCTCGAGCAGGTCCTGTGTGCCGGCGCGGGTCTGCGTGAGCAGCGTGCACATGGCCCGCCACGCGTCGCGCTCGATGGCCAGCTGTTCGCGTGCCCCACGATCTTCGGCGAGGCGTTCACGCAGGCGCACGAGCCGCTGCACCAGCGAGCCGTTGCCGTTGATGGCGGTGCCCGGCCCGAGGATGGCAAGAGCTGCCTGCAGTTCGCGATCGAGTTCGGCGGCGCGGCGCGCGTGTTCGTCGCGCGCCAGTCGCGCTTCATCGAGCGTGGTGAGGGCTTCGCGCAGCGCCCGCAACTCGACCGCGATGCGCCGCACACCGCGCGCATCGCCCTCGGAGACGAGCCATCGCAGCGATGCCACGAATCCCCGCTCGAGCGTGAGATCCGGTTCCTGACCCTGTGCGTCGACCGCGCCGGCTGGCGTGCGGGGCGTGTTCATGCGAGCCGCCGAACCGGAATCAACGCGCCCCCGCGCTGCGGGCCCGGTGCCGCGCGGCCTTGGCCCGATTGCCACAGGTCCCCATGTCGCACCAGCGGCGCAGGCCATTCTTGGTGGCGTCCAGGAACACCCGATGACAGCGCGGATCGGCACAGCGTCGGATACGCGAAAGCTCCTGGTCGACGAGCGATTCGGCGGCCGATTCGACGATTGGAATCATGAGACCGGCGAACGCATCACCCGTGGGCACGAAGCTGCGCGAGTAGCTGCCGTCGATTTGCGGATCGATCCGACGTGTGCCGGCACTGCGCCCAAGCACCCGGTTGATTTCCACCACCGCATCGTCGCGCACACGCGCCACCTGCTCACCACGCTCGGAGAGCGCACGCAGCGCGGCGCGCACGCGGCGTGCGTCCACCAGCGTCGCCGCCGCTGCGGCTGGCTGCAGCACGGCGCGACGGCGAATACCGCCCGCACGTTCTTCGTCCACGGCGTCCTGCTGCTGCAGCCAGGTCAGCAGCGCCTCGAAGTCGCGCAACAAATCCCCGCCGGGCGATTGCGCGGCGGCATCCGTGTTGACGAAATCGAGCCAGAGGCGCGTGCGGGGCGGCAGCGGACCGGGAAGTCGCTCGCTCGCCGCCACATCCTGCGCGTCGTGGGGCGTGACGGCCATGCAGCGGGGGTAATCGGGAAGGGCCCAACGGGTGGGCGCCCGTGAAGATCGTTAAGCTTATACTCGCGTGCACGTGGCTGCGAGCAAGCCGCCGACAGGAATTGCACGTGCCTCGATGGCCCTCTGCCCGTGCCGCCCGTGCTCGACCTGTTTCGCCGCGTCATTGTCGGCTCCACCAACCCGGTCAAGATCGCTGCCGTCCGTGCGGTGGTGACGCGAATACTGCCCGACGCCGAAGTGGTGGGCGTGTCGGTGCCCAGTGGTGTGCCAGATCAGCCGATTGGCGATGTCGAGACCCAAGCGGGGGCGCGCCAACGGGCGCAGCTCGCACTCGTGGCAGGCGCCGGTACACTCGGTGTCGGCCTGGAGGGAGGCATCGTCGTGCTACCTGACGGCGCCATGCGCAGCTGCGCATGGGCCGTGGTCGTCGATGCGAATGGGCAGGAAGGTGTGGGCGGGTCGCTGTCCATGCCCATTCCGGACATCGTCGCGGCGCGCATTCGCGACGGCCAGGAGCTGGGATATGCCATGGACGCCGTCGCCCGCGTGACGGGCACCAAGCACGGCCAAGGAGCCGTTGGCATTCTCACGGCGGGGCTGGTGGACCGCCAGCGCGCCTACGAGCCCATGGTGGCCTACGCGCTGGCTCCGTGGTTGGCGCCCGAGCTGTTCGCGGCCTCAGAACCCTGAGGCCGCGGTATCACTTGCTCGTCACCCGCGGCCGATCATTCTGGCTTGCGGTAGACCAGCGCAGGAATGGTCGTGGCGCGCAGCACTTCATCGGTCACGCTGCCCAGCACGAGTCGCTTGAATCCACCGCGGCCATGGGTGGCCATGGCAATCGCGCCCGCTCGTTGATCGCGGGCGGCGTCTTCGACGGCGCGGGCCACGCTCATGTCGTGTACGGCCGACCAGGTGGTGCCCGCCGGACAATCGGCGGCCACGCGGGAGAGATATTCCTCCCGTCCTGACGTCTCCGCTTCCAGTGCTTCGCTGTCGGCCAGCAGCGCTTCTGCGCCGAAGGGCGCCATGGGGATGGCATGTGGCACCGCGACGCCAATGAGGTGCATGCGCAGCTCCAGCGCCGCCGCGAACGTCCGGGCATGGGGCAGCATCGATTCGGAGAACGGCGAGCCGTCGAGTGGGCAGATGAGGACATCGCCCGCCAATGCCTCACCGGTCGATTGGTCCTGTTCGCCGGTGCCTGGCACGAGCAGCACCGGCATGGTGGCGCGCGTGAGGAACGCCGTGGCGACGCTGCCCAGGCGCAGTCGTTCGAATCCGCTGCGTCCGTGCGTGCCCATCACCGTGAGGTCGACGCTGGCCTGCTGGGCGTGTTCTTCGAGCGCTTCCACGATGGTGCCTTCAAGCAGGGCGCCGCTGGCGTTCACGCCAGCACTGCGCAGCTGTTCGACAGCCCCGTCGAGCACCTTCTGGTCATGTTGCCGGTGCGTGGAGACAAGCTCCTGATCGTACACGGGGATGGAGACCTCGCCCGGCACGAAGGGGATGTACGCGCTCGGGTCGTGCACGATGGCCACGCGCACCGATGCGCCGGTGTGGCGGGCAATCGCGGCCGCCAATGGAAGGGCCCGCGCACTCGGCGCCGAGCCATCATAGGGTACGAGAATGGTCCGATACATGCCTTGAGGGTGCGGGCGCGCAAACGAATCGGCCAGAGGGGATTCCCCGACCCGGGTCACGACGCCGTCACGACGTCCCTCATGGTACCGCGCAGCGGCTGGGACGTGCCCTCGCGCACGGGTCCGCAGGGACGTCACCGGTGGGCGATTGGCTAGATTACGGACATGTCGAATACCCCGTCAGACCCGTCGACCGTACCGGCCGCCGGCAGCTATGTCCGCAAGGGATTTGGTCTCAAGGCGGAAGTGCAGGAGACGCTCGCGGCCGACTACACCGGCCACCTCGTGGACCTGCTGCGCGAGCGCGACTACGTGCTCGAAGCCGGTGATACCACGATCCGGCTGGCCCGTGAATTCGGGTTCTGCTATGGTGTGGAGCGCGCGGTGGACTATGCCTACCAGACGCGTCGCAAGTTTCCCGAACGTCGCATCTTCCTGGCCGGCGAGATCATTCACAATCCGCACGTGAATGCGAAGTTGCAGGAGATGGGTGTCATCTTCCTGTCGGCGAAGGGCAAGGGCTTCGACTACGATCCGGTGGAACCGCAGGATGTGGTGATCCTGCCGGCGTTCGGCGTGACCATCCAGGATTTTCAGACGCTGCGTGAGCTGGGGTGTGTGGTGGTGGACACCACCTGCGGCTCGGTGCTCAACGTGTGGAAGCGTGTGGAAGCCTATGCGCGCGACGGGTTCACATCGTTGATCCACGGCAAGTACTACCACGAGGAGACGCGCGCGACGGCCTCACAGGTGGAGAAGTACAACGGTGGCCAATATCTGGTGGTGCGCGATATGGCCGAAGCCGAGTTGGTGATGGACTATCTGGAAGCGCGTGCGGGCGTGCAGCCGGCGCGCGAGCCGCTGTCCCGCGAGGCGTTTCTCGAGCGGTTTGCCAAGGCCGCCAGCGATGGTTTTGACCCCGACGTGCATCTCGAGCGCGTGGGGGTGGCCAACCAGACCACGATGCTGGCGCGTGAGTCGCTGGCGATCGGCGCCGCAGTGGGCGAGTCGATGACACGCGGCTACGGCGAAGCACATCGTGCGGAGCATTTCCGCACCTTCGACACGATCTGCAGTGCCACCCAGGACCGGCAGGATGCGGTGATGGAGCTGCTGCGCGATCCGCTCGACCTGATGGTCGTCGTGGGTGGTTACAACTCCAGCAACACCATCTCGCTCGCCGCGCTGTGTGCGGAGCAGGTGCCGACATACCACATTGCCGATCCCGACGAGATCGATGTGGCAGGCAACCATGTGCGCTATCGGCGCATTGGGGCCAAGCACCATGAGGACGAGATGCAGCCGTGGCTGTCCACCGAGGGGCCGCTGCGTATCGGCATCACGGCTGGTGCGAGCACGCCCAACAACAAGATCGGGCAGGCGGTTGCCAGGGTCTTTGCCATTCGCGGCGTGGACGCCGCCAGCATCGCATGACGTCCTGGAGGGCCCTATGGCGCCGCGCAGTAGTGGCCGGTGTGACTGCAGCGGTTGCCGCCGCATGTCGTGCCGGCGGGCCTGCCCCGACTAGTGCGCCTGGTGCGGTTGCGCCACCCACGTCGCCGGTGGTGCGCATGTTGCTGGTCAACGATGTGTACGTCACTGATACGCTGCGTGACGGAACGGGTGGGTTGGCGCGGGTGGCCGCCTTTCGTGATTCCGTGGAACGGGCCACCAGATCCCGCGTGTTGTTCGTGCTGGCCGGTGATGTGTTGTCGCCCAGTGTGCTGAGCAAATGGTACGGCGGGGCGCAGATGGTGGACGCCTTCAACGCCGCCCGGCTCGACTGGGCCACGCTGGGCAATCACGAGTTCGATGGGTCGCGGGCGAACCTCGTGTCGCGTCTCGGAGAATCGAAGTTCCGTTGGCTGGCCGGCAACTGCACCGAGGCCAATGGCACCGCCTTCCCCGGTGTGCGCGAATGGGACACGCTCAACGTGTCCGGTGTGAAGGTGGGGATCTTCGGCACCAACATCGTGCTCGAGTATCCGTCGTACGTACGCTGCCGCAATGCCGATTCGGCCACCACCGTGCTGGTGGATACGCTGCAGCAGCAGGGCGCAGAGCTCATTGTGGGGCTCACGCACCGCCTGATGCACGAAGACTCCGCCTCGCTGGCGCACGAGCCACGCATTCACAGCATCCTCGGCGGACACGATCACGACGGCAAACGCGTGTCGTTGAATGGACGTGTGGTGGTGAAGGCCGTATCCAACTCACGGACGGCGTACCTCGTGACGTTCACAAAAACGGGCAGCGGTTGGTCGGTACAGGATCAGGAAGTGCGTTTTGGCCCGGGCATGCGCGACGACCCGGTTACGCGCGCTGCGGTGAATCGGTGGGTCGATACCCTCACGCGCCGCATTGGCCCCGACCGGGTGTTGGGTGTGGCGGTTGAACCCATCAACGCCATCGACTCGATCTCGAAGCGGGAAAGTCCGTTCGGCAACATGATCGTGGACGCGATGCGCGCGGGAACGGGCGCCGATGTGGCGATGATCAATTCGGGCGCACTGCGCTTCGATGACATCATGCCGGCCGGTCCGATCACCCGGCACATGATCGAGGCGATCTTCCTGTTCGCGGACGAAACGCGCGCGGTGACATTCCCGATCACTGGTGCTCGGCTGCGTGAACTGATCGAGGTGGGCATTCGCCTTGGTGGTCTGGGCAGCGGCCCCTATCCGCAGGTGAGCGGTGTGCGCTTTGAGTTCGATGCGCGCCAGCCGAGTGGCGCACGCGTGATTGGGCCACTCCGGCGCGATGACGGACGGGTGATTGCGCCGGGTGATACGGTGCGGCTGTCGTTCGTGACATACCCCGCGTGCCGCAGTGGCGATGGCTATCGCATCCCCGAGGCGGCGGCGGTGTGCGCGGAGCATGATCGCGCGCCGACCTCCTTTCCGCGCACAGCGGACCTGGTGATGCAGCATCTGGAGCGGATGAACGGGCGTATTCAGATGCCGGCGACGGGGCGGGTGAAGAGGCTGGACCGGTAACTGCGGGAACTGCGGGGGCTGGAACCACGGGAGCTGGAACCACGGGAGCTGGAACCACGGGAGCTGGTGAAACGGGTTCAAACGGTGGGCAAAGGAACGGGAGCTGAAACCACTGCGTGGTTCCAGCTCCCGTTTTTTTCACCGTAGTACCAGCTCCCGTGGGCCCAGCTCCCGTTTCACCAGCTCCCGTAGGCCCAGCTCCCGTCACTCCAGCCCCCGCCGTCCAAGCGGTGGTCAGTAGACCTCAAAAATGCCCGCCGCCCCCATGCCTCCCCCAATGCACATGGTCACCATCCCGTAGCCACCTCCGCGGCGATGCAGTTCGTGCAGCAGCTGCGTGGTGAGCTTGGCGCCGGTCGCGCCAAGCGGGTGGCCCAGTGCGATCGCGCCACCGTTCACGTTGATGATGTCGGTGGGCATATCGAGTTCCTTGATCACGGCCAGCGCCTGCGCAGCAAACGCCTCGTTGAATTCGATCAGCTTGAGATCGGCGAGTGTGAGTCCGGCGCGCTTGAGTGCTTTGGGTACGGCCTTGATGGGGCCCACACCCATGATGTCGGGCTCCACACCTGCCACCGCAAAGCTCACGAAACGCGCGAGTGGTGTGAGGCCCAATTCCTTCGCCTTGTCGGCACTCATCACCAGCACCGCCGCCGCACCGTCGGAGTACGGGCTGGCGTTGCCGGCAGTGACCGAACCGGTTGGCACAAAGGCCGGGCGCAACTTCGCGAGGCCTTCCATCGTGGTCTCGGCGCGTGGGCATTCGTCCACTTCGAACACCACATCCTTCACCGTCTTCTCGGCGCCCTTCCACGAATAACGCGGCGTGGTGATGGGCACGATCTCTTTCGCGAACACCCCCGACGCCAGCGCGGCCACTGCCTTGCGCTGACTGTCATACGCGAACTGGTCCTGCTGTTCGCGTGTGATCTCCCATCGCTTCGCGACGCGTTCGGCGGTGAAGCCCATGCCGATGTACGACTCGGTGATTTCCGGCGAGAGGCGGGCATTGTACCCCGACATCGGCACCTGCGACATCATCTCGATGCCGCCGGCCATCACCGCGTCGCCCTGGCCCGCGATCACCGCCTGCGCGGCGTATGCCACCGACTGCAGGCCGGACGAACAGAAACGATTGATGGTGGCGGCGGCCGTGCTCACAGGGAACCCACCGCGCAGCCACGCGAGACGGGCGTGGTTCAACCCCTGCGACGCTTCGGGCATCGCACAGCCCCACTGCACATCCTCGATGATCGCGGGATCGATGCCCGCACGATCGATCGCGGCCTTCATCACGGCCGATGACACGTCCACCGGATGCATCGCTGCCAACCCACCATCGGCCTTACCACGGCCCACGGCGGTGCGCGCAGCACTGACGATCACAACCTCGGTCATTGCTCTATCTCCTGGCGCGCTCAGTTGCGCAGCGGCTTGCCGGTCTTGAGGGTGTAGGCGATGCGTTCCTGCGTCTCCTTGGTGCCAAGAAGGCTCATGAACTGCTCGCGCTCGAGGTCCAGCAGGTCCTGCTCGGTCACATCACGCGCCGCGCCATCACCACCGCACAGCACGTAGGCCGCGGCGCGACCGACGCGCACATCATGCGCGCTGGCCTGGCCCGCTTCCTTCGCGGCCCACAGCGCATACTCGAGATTGCCCAACCCCTCACGACCCAGCGCGCGCACCGTGCGCTCGATGGGCGGCAGGTAACCAGGCGCCAGGTCGAGCACGCGCCGCTTGGCGTCGGCGATCTGATGATCGCGGTTCATGCTGATGCGATCGCGCGTGCTCAGGAATCCGAGTGCATGCGCTTCGGGGGCTGATGTGCTCGTGGTCGCAAAGGCGATGAGCTTGAACGCGCGCTTCACGGCGGCGAACAGGTCCACCTCTTCATACTGCTGCAGTTCGCCGGTGAAGCGCACCAGCAGTTCCTTGGTGCCACCGCCGCCAGGAATGAGACCCACGCCGGCTTCCACGAGACCCATGTATGTCTCGGCGTGTGCCTGCACCGCATCGGCGTGCAGCGTGAACTCCGCACCGCCGCCCAACGTCATGCCGGCCGGCGCCACCACCACCGGGAAGGGCGCGCGGCGAATGGACATCACGGCGTCCTGGAACGCCTTGCACGACACGGCAATGTCATCCCATGCGCCGGCCGAGATGGCGAACGACACGAGTGAAAGGTCGGCGCCCACACTGAAGGCGCGTGCGTCTTCGTTGCCGATGACGAGACCGTTGAAGCCCAGCTTCTCGATCTTGCGCAGCGACTTCTCGAGCCCTTCCAGGACACCGGCACCGAGACTGTTCATCTTCGAGCGGAACTCGAAGCATGCCACGCCATCGCCGAGATCGATGAGGCGGGAGAGACCATTGTCCTCGAGCACGCGACCACTCTGCGCGAGATTCGCCAGCGAAATGCGACCCGGGATGGCCGGCACCGGCTCGTACGTGCCGTCGAAGGTGAGGTACTCCCCGTTCTTGTAGAACGACCCCTGTGCGAGATCGAGCAGGGGGGGAATGACGAGACCCTGCGCGCGGAATTCCTCCCGCAGCCAGTCGAGACCGAGCGCGTCCATCACCTGAAACGGACCGGCTTCCCAGCCGTAGCCCCACTCCATCGCCCGGTCGATCGCGACCAGATCGTAGCCCAACTGCGACGCCAGCGTCAGCGTGTAGTGCGCCACGTCGACCAGGTGATCGCGCAGGAACGCACCCTGCGCCCCTGGCACCGCCTTCGCGGCTGGCAGGCGCTGCGCAATCGGCAAACGAATGGCCTGTCCGATGTCACCACCTTCGAGGCGCTGCTGCGGCACGTACTGCGATGTCTTCCAGTCCCACGTCAGCGTGCCGGTCTTGGTCTTCTGGTAGAAGCCACCACCGGTCTTATCGCCCAGCTTGCCCGTGGCCACCAGCTCGGTGAGCATCCAGCCCGGCAGCGCAAAATCTTCACCCGTCGCGGCGCCGATGCCCTTGGTGACGTGCGCCAGCACATCGAGGCCTGACAGATCGCCGGTGCGGAACGTGGCGGTGCGTGCGCGTCCGATCAGCGAACCGGTGAGGCCGTCCACTTCATCGATCGTGAGACCATGTTCCTGCATGCGGCGCATCGTGGCCACCATGCCGTACACACCCAGTCGATTGGCGATGAAGCCCGGCACATCCTTCGCAATGACGATACCCTTGCCCAGCGTGCGCTCGGCGAACTCGCGCATCGCCCCGATCACCGACGGATCCGTCTCCGGCGTCGGGATGATCTCGAGCAGGTGCATGTAGCGCGGGGGATTGAAGAAGTGCGTGCCAAGAAAACGGCGACGGAACTTCTCGCTGCGCCCCTCGAGCAACACCGCCATCGGGATGCCCGAGGTGTTCGACGAGATGATGGCCGTGGGCTTCGTCAGCGCTTCGATGCGCTCGAAGAGCTGCTGCTTGGGCGCCGGCTGCTCGATGATGGCTTCGCAGATCCAGTCGCACTCGGCAAGCCACTTGAGATGATCTTCCGTGTTGCCGGTACGCACACGCGCAGCCGCGGCAGCCTCCATGAACGAGGCCGGCTTGCTCTTGATGGCCTTCTGCAGCCCGTTACGGGCCGGCGCACTGCGATTGGGGGACGCGGGGTCGGCATCACCCGGAATATCGAGCAGCACGACGCGGCAGCCCGCTGACGCGGCAAGCGCGGCGATGCCGCTGCCCATCGCGCCGGCGCCCACCACGCCGACAGTCGTCACATGCATGCACTTTTCTCCGTGAGGGATACGGAAAAGATCCGTCCCGGAGCTGCCGGACGGAAGGGCGAGATCGAAGTGAATATGACGTTTCCGTCATATTTGTACCACCGCTGCATCAAAGCTGCGGATGGCGCCCCGTGATGTCGGTGTAGAGTCTGCGGATGCGGGCGATGCCAACGTTGGCGTCTGTTTCCCACGCCTCCGTGGTCGGCCCCAGTCGTACCACTCGTCGTCCCCAATCAAACGCGACACAGCAGATCGGCACGCCAGCACCTTGCGCCACGTGCCAGAAACCGCTCTTCCACGCCGTCACCTGTTTGCGTGTGCCCTCGGGGGCGAGCGTGAGCACGAACTGCGGATGCGCGCGGAATTCGGCGATCGTCTGCTCCACCACGTTTGTCTTGGCCCGCCGATCGATGGGAATACCACCGATGGCCCGCATGAACCATCCGAGCGGGGGACGGAACAGCGACGCTTTGCCCCACCAGCTCGAGCCGAAACCCAGCGCCCACTTGGCGGCGAGGCCGATGATGAAGTCCCAGTTGGATGTGTGCGGCGCGACGATCACCACGAACTGGGGCAGATCAGGCATTCGTCCCTCGAATCGCCAACCGGTGCGTTGCATCCACCACAGCCCGAGGCGCTGGAGCCAGGGGTGCCGGGACTGCGGGACATTGGGACCGAGGTGCCAGTCTGCATCGGATGCGCTGGCGAGTGGGCGGGACATGGCGTTCATTTGACGCATGACCCTCCGAATCCGCAAGCGGTTTCCGCAACTGAACTCGAAGAATCCCGTGCTGCGCCCCGCATTGACTCTCGGCGCTGCGGCCATGTGCATGACGTTGTCACTACTGCCGGCTGCGACACTGCAGGCACAATCGGCGGTGGAAGGACCGCTGGTGTTGCGCCTGCCGTCGAGCGCGCGGGTGCTGGGCATGGGCAACGCCGGTCTGTCGTCGAATGACGCCGATGTGGTGCTCTACAATCCGGGCATGCTGATCTCTGCGCGCGGCGTGGCGGTTTCGCTGCAGCGCTACGGATCTGAAGCCACGGCTGGCTCTCTGGCTACCGTCACCACGGTTGGCTCACTGACGGTTGGTGTGGCGGGGCAGATGTTGCATTGGCAGTCGCCCACGGCCAACTACGCCGACGCACTGCGGTTTGGCGCGACCCATCTCTCGGATGGTGCGAGCGGACGCACGCCAGTACATGCAGGCAGCAGCGCATTCACGCTTGGCGCGGCACGCACGGTGAAGGGGCTGCGTGTGGGCGCCGCCGTGAAGTACGCCGAAGATCGTGTGGGTGCCAACACCGATGGTGTTGCGGCGTTCGATGTTGGTGCCTCGCGCGCGTTCGGTCCGGCCATGTTGTCGGTGGTGGCGCAGAATCTGGGTCTCGGACCGAGCATCAACGGCACCAAGGCTGCGCTGCCGCGCCGCATCGGCGTCGGCTGGGGCGGTGGCCCAATGTCGCTCTGGGAGCACTGGGACCTTGGCATGCAGGCGCAGCTCACCGTCGAAGGCGATGACTGGTTCGTGCGTCCAGCCGGCGGCGTGGAGCTGGGCTACGTACCGATCGAAGGTGTGTCGATCACCTTCCGCAATGGCTTGCGTCTGCCGCGTGAACGCGATGAACCTCTCGTGACGGCCGGCCTTGGCGTGACCATCGATCGGTTCTCGTTCGACTATGCCATGGAGCCGATGCGCGGTGGTCGTCCGGTCTCACATCGCGTGGGCATTCGCCTCAAGTAACAGCTTCTCCGCACCAGAACGACGATGGCCGAGTGCTCGATGTCATGAGCACTCGGCCATCGTCATTTTCTGCGTTCTTCAAGACCGTTTCAGGAGCAGCTTGGACGGCCGCGCGGCAGGGCGATGGTGCAGTTCTTCGTCGTGCCGTCTTCGGTGATCACCAGCTTCGCCGTGGCGGTACCATCGTAGGTGAGTACTTCCTTGCGCGATGTGGACTTGGCGGTGCCGCCGTCGAGCGTGGTGGTAGCGGTCATCACGCGTGTCACCTTGCCGGCCTTCGGATAGGTCGCGGCGGTCGCGGAGACCGGGATCACGAGTCCCACCGTGGTGTCGGAGGCGGTGCGCGTGGCGGTGAACTTGTCGCCGTCGCGATTGGTGCCGGCGGCAGTCTCGGTGCCGAACGACGTACCGTTCACTGTGCGCTCGGTACTGGCGGCGGTGAGTCCGGTCACGGTGCGATCACTGCGGCTGTTCACGGTGGCAGTGACGCTGCCATCGCGACTGCGCGTGGTGGTACCGCTCACCGTGGTGCGGGTGCGCACCGAGTTGGTGGTCGTCGTGTCGATCTTGGACTGCGCCGCACCCGCGGCCGTCTTGATGCTGTAGATCGTGGTGACCGTCAGTCCGTTGCGTGTGTTCGGACCGCAGGTGAGATCACCGGTGCTCGCGGCAAACACGCATGTGGAATCGATGCGTACACCGAAGGCTCCGCGGCCGGGGCCACGTCCCGGTGTGAACTGACCAAGGAAGTTGCCGTCGAGTCCACCGCCCATCATGCCGCCGGCGCCGGGGCCACCCGGTCCCCCGCGACGTGGCCCTCCCCAGGGCATGCCACTGTCGTTTGCTGCGGCGGCGTAGCTCGTGGAGGCGTACTCCATGCCGGATGGCGTGGAGTTGAGCGCACTCGCAAAGGAGAGTGCGGTGGACGGTGATCCGAGGTTGTCCGTCTTGCAGGCGGCGAGTGATGTCAGCGCACACAGCGCGACAGGCGCGAGCAACGGACGAAGGCGTGCACGTGTCATGGGTGAGGCCCCAACGTTGGGTCCGTGGTCGCCAACGACGATCGTCGGCGCCAGCAGCGGACGTCCGGAGCAGGGAACACCGACCAACCCTCACACCCTATTCGCCCGCTGTGAGCAGGTCAGTCGTCGCCGCGATTCAGGAACGGGGACAACTTCTCACGCAATTGACGCAGTGCACGGCTCATGTTGGCTTCGACGGCCTTCACGGTGACGCCGAGTTGTTCGGCGATCTCACTGTAGCGCAGGTTGCGTTCGCGACTCATGAGAAACACTTCGCGTGTGCGCGGCGGCAGTTCGGCGATCGCGTCGCGAATGGCCACTTCGAGTTCGGCGGCCTGTGTGTCGGCATCGGCCTGTTCAGCCGGTTCGACGAGAGCTTCCACGAAGACCTGCGTCTTACGGCGCACCTGCAGATGCCGCAGATGGTTCAGGGCGCGGTTGCGGGCCGCCTGCAGGAGGTAGCCGGGAACACTGCTGCCATCGGGCAGGCTCTCGCGCCGGCGCCACAGCTCCAGAAAGACATCCTGCGCCAGCTCCTCGGCCACACCCGGCTCATGCAGGATGCGATTGGCCGCCCGCACCACCGGGGGGTACCACTCCCGGAAGATCGCGTCGAACGCCGAATGGTCACCGCTTCGGAGGCGGGCCAGCAGATCGGTGTCGGTCACGGTGTGATGACGGAGAAGACGAGGAGGAAGTGTATGGGACGGGGCGCGCGTGAGACGGGGCGCCCGGTGCATCGTACGCTGATATACTAAACCGGTGCCCGCCAGTGTCGGGCGCGCCGGCGGGATTTGCCCAGAGCCGTGGGTACCCGTCGGAAGGACGTAGGGTACTCCACCATCACGGTGTCTTCCGGGCATGTCCGAGGAAATCCGTCCAGTTCCAACAGAAGCCGATTGGGATGCAATCGGCCGCTATCTCGCCGGCGAAAGTGATGCCAGCGAGGCCGCGGTCGTGGAGGCGTGGTTGGCCGCCCATCCGGAAGACGCCGCGCTGGTCTCGCTCGTTAATACCCGCGCGTCCCGCTTCGATCAGGTGGCGGACGATGCGGCAAACCTGGTGATCGACACCGAGGCGGCCCTGCGTACGGTGCGCGGCCGACTCGCCGACGAAGCGCCGGCCCGACCCACGCTGCGTGTGGAGCAGGGGGGCGCGCCTCGCCCCGCCAGCGCGCCGGCTTCGGTCCGTTCGGCGCCATCGCGCCGCTGGCGCACGATGGGCGTGGCGATTGCCGCTGGCCTCATGGCAGTGGTGGCCATCTCGCAGTTTCGCGCGCGTGGCGAAGCGCCGCGTGAATATCAGACGGCCGTGGGACAGCGGGATTCCGTTCGCCTCCCCGATGGCAGCACGGTGGTGCTCGCCCCGGGCAGCCGCCTGGTGCTGGCTTCGGCGTATGGCAAGGACAGCCGCGACGTGACGCTCGAGGGCGCCGCGTTTTTCGAGGTGGTGCACGACAGTACGCGGCCGTTCACGGTGCACGCCGGTGGCGCGGACATTCGCGACATCGGGACAGCCTTCAGCGTGAAGACGGGCATCGATGGTGCGGTGTCGGTGGCGGTCACGCATGGCATCGTCTCGGTGGGCAACACGGCCTCGGTGGCGCCGGTGGAGTTGCATGCTGGTGATCGTGGCGTGCTGGCGGCCGGGCAACTGGCGGTGGCGCGCGGGGTCGTCACGGCAGAGGACGTCGCCTGGACACATGGGCAGCTGGCCTACCGGGATGCACCACTCAGTGAAGTGCGCGCGGACCTCAAGCGGTGGTACGGGGTTGATCTGCAGATCACCGACAGCGCGCTTGCGGCCCGTACGCTCACCGCCTCCTTCAAGGGTGATTCGGTGGCGCAGGTGGTGCGCCTGATTGCCCTCGCGCTGGGTGCGGATGCCGTGCAGCGTGGGGACAGTGTGTTGTTGCAGCCGCAGGGTATGACTCCGCCGTCCACGCCGTGACCGGAGTTGGTGAACGAAGCGCATCGCCTGGAAAGGTCGGATGAAGCGCAGGTCCCCGAGACGTAGCGCGGCGCTTCGGCGAGCCGCCATGGGGGCGACGACAGTGATTCTGTCGATCGTCCCATTGGCGTTGCTGCATGCCGACGAGCCCACCTGCGTGGCGCGTCTCGTGTCGGATGATCGCACGGCACTGTGGGCGCCGCCGCTCGATCGAATCGTGAACGTGCGACTCGCTGACTTGTCATTGCGCGATGCGCTCGATCGCGTGGCCGCGATCGCCAAGGTGGAGTTGTCGTACAGCAACGACCTCCTGCCGGACGACCGCCGAGTGTGCCTGTCGCTCGACCGGGTTCCGGTGGGCGCGGTGATCGAATCGCTGCTCTCCGGCTCCACGCTGCGCCCCATCGTACTGGGCACGACGCAGGTGGTGCTGGCGCCCACGCGCGAACGCGCGGTGGCCGTGGAGAGCGCGGTGATTCCGCGCCGAGCCAGCGTGCTCGATCGTGTGGTGGTGACGGGGTCTCCCGATGGCGCGGCGCAGCGTGGTTCACCATTCGCGCTCGACGTGGTGGACGGCGCGACACTCGCGCAGCACGGCGCGACAACGCTGGGTGAAGCGCTCGATCTGGCGGTGCCAGGTATCTGGACGTGGACTGCCAGCGCTGGCTCGGTGTCGGCGCGCTACGGCAGCATTCGCGGAGCGAGTTCCTTCGGGGTCACGGCGCCCAAGATCTATCTCGACGGTATCGAGGTCGCGAACCCGCTGCTGGTCACGCAACTCGATCCCTCACGGGTTGCCCGTGTGGAAGTGATCCGTGGCCCTCAGGGCGCGGCGCTGTATGGTGCGGATGCGATCAGCGGTGTGGTCAACATTCTCACACGGCATGACGGCACCGCCACCGGCGCTCCGCAGCTGCAGCTGTCAACAGCCGCCGGCGTATCGGCCACGGCATACGCGCCGCGCAACGCGTTCGTACAGGATCATGCCATCTCATTCCGGGCTGGCACTCCCGCGCGCAGTGTGGGGCTCGGTCTCAATGTCGGTACGATCGGCGCGTACGTGCCGGGCGCGTCGGAGCAGCGCCTGCTGGCCGATGCCGATGGACGTCTGGCCCGCAGCCGCTCGGTGTTCACGGGAACGGCTCGCCTGTCCCTGCAGCGTGCGAACGCGAGCAATGGGCTCATCAATCCATTGGGCGGTGGGTTCGGTGGAGAGTTCGGCGCCAGTGCCGGCACTAGTGGGTTGCTCGACGTCGGTCCGCGCCGCACCAGTGTGACACCACCGCTCTCGGTGAACACCACGCCGCCGCTCGACAGTGGAATGCAGCACGGCACCATCGGCGACAGTGCGAGTGGTCAGCGGCTCATGCAGTACACCGTCGGCGGAAGCGCGTCATACATGCCGGACCTGCACTGGACACATTCGTTCATTGTGGGCGTCGACGGATTCCGTCTGCAGGGGCTGTCGGTCTCCTCGGTGCCGACGACCATGAACGGAGCGCCGTCTTCGACCGCCGGTGCTGGCGAAAGCACGGGCGATCGTGGCACGCTGCGGTGGCGTTCCGTCGGGCGATTCGATGTCGCGCCGCAGACGTTGCTCACGATGACATTTGCTGGCGAGCAGTCGGTCACCCGCGAGCTGCTGTCGACGACAGAAGCCGCGTTGAAGCAGCCATACGAGGCGAATGCCGCGGTCATCGGCATTGCCCGCACGCCGTCGCGCATGATCGCCGAGCAGAGTTGGTACGGCAGCTCGGGTGTGTCGGCACAGGGCATGCTGGCCTGGCATGACCGGCTGTTCGCATCGGCCGGGCTGCGTGCCGAACGCACCACCGGTGCGACGCTCAACACGCAGAACGCGCTGTTGCCGATGCTGGGGCTCGCCTATGTGGAAGACATCGGTAACACGGTGCTCAAGTTCCGTGGAGCGTTCGGACGTGGCATCCGTCCGGCGCGCTCCCTCATGCGCACCAGCTCCTGGATGAGTGCCGGGCAGTTGCAGGCGATGACCAGCTTGCAGCCCGAGTCGCAGCAGGGCACAGAGTTTGGCGCGGACCTGTTGATTGGCTCACGCTACGGATTGCATGTGACCCGTTTCGATCAGCGTGCTTCGGGGTTGATCCAGCCGGTGGCGCAAGTGCAAACCACGGTGGGCGCGAACGGCCGGATGCAGCGTACCATGGTGTATTCGCTGCAGAACGTTGGCGCCATCACCAACCGCGGCTGGGAGCTCGAAGGCTCGACCCGACTGCAGAAGCTCTCGCTGGCCGCCACCATGTCCTTGGTGGACAGTCGCGTGGCGCGCCTGGCGCGTGGCTATCGCGGTGAGTTGCGTGAAGGCGATCGCATGTTCGACGTGCCAGCCAATACGGTGAGTCTGTCGGCGTCGTATGTGATGGGTCGCTTCACGCTGGCCTCGAGCGCCACGCGCGCAGCGGACTGGGTGGGTTACGATCGCGCCCGCATCGGTTCCGAGCTCAATGGCGGTGGTGCGGCCAGTCAGGGCTTTGAAGGCGGCATGCTTCGCAACTACTGGACGAGCTACGATCCCATCACCCGCTGGCGGGCCAATCTCACCTACCGGCTGCGTGGCGACCTGTCCATCGTGACCGGCGGTGACAACCTGCTCAACGTGCAGCGCGGTGCGCCCGACAACGCCACGGTGACGGCAGGACGCACGCTTACGTTCGGGTTGCGCACGATCTTCTAGGGCGAGCCTCTGATCCTCTGGCTCGATGCAAAAACCTCACGAATGCGGTGTGCGGCATTCGTGAGGTTTCTTCTTTGTGCGGGCTGGTACGACGTGCGCAGCGATCAGGGCAGTCGCGTAAACCCGACGTCATCCAGCAGGATCGCCCCCACACGCTTCCGGTCGAACACCAGGCGGATGCTCCGCACCGTGGCCGGGTCGAACGACGGGTTGGCAGCGGTGAATGCCGTGAGCGGTGCGACGTAGGTTTGCATCACCTGTTCGCTGAGCGTGGAGAACTGTGCCTTGTCGCGTCCCTTGCGGCGGTAGACGTAGCTCTCGATCGGCATGCGCACCGCGCCCAGCGTGCTGAGTGGTACGCGCGCCACGCGCCCTGCGCCATCTTCCACTTCGACCGTGAAGTCGGGCGCGATGGTGTCTTTCTCCGGCTTCTTCGCGGGCGGCTTCGGTGTCTTGGCTGCGGGCTTCTTGCTGGCAGTGTCCTTGGCCGCCGAGTCGGCCCGCGCGGGCCGTGGCACCTTGCGCGCACCGGGCTTCTGGTCGGTGGTGCCGATGGTGAAGAGCAGGGCGCTTTGCGCACCCACGTTCCATGCACGACGCAGCGAATCGGGCACGCTGATGCTCACGCGAGCCGGCCAACGGGCCACGGTGGAGTCCGCGCCCGCGGCCGGTGTGTTGTTCCAGCCAATCGTCGCGGCATTGCTGCGGAACGTGTTCGTGCGCGAGCGCGTGGTGACATCGCTCTCCTTCCACGAGCTCACCGAGTCGGCCGCGATGCGCACACCAGGCGCGGTGCCCGATGACACGTCCACGTCTTCATCGAACGTGGCCAGCCACTGTGAGCGCGCGTCGGCATAGCGCGTGAGGTACATCGTGGGCGGCAGCCAGTCGCCGGCGCTCCGGTAGTCACGGAAGATCGCGCGGTACTCGTCCTTGCCCTTGAGCGTGGCGTCGAGGAACCCACCAATCACCACTCGGCCGAAGCGCCGCTGCTCCTCGCCATCGATGAGCGCTTTGAGTTGCAGCGCCCGCACCGAGTAGGCGCCGTTGTCCTTGTTGTTCCAGACCGTGTTCCACTGACCGTGATTGGCGCGATGCATCCAGATCGCGCTCTTGAACTCGGTCCCCGGCCGTGTGTAGCGAAAGCGATTGTACTGCGTGAGCCCCGAGAAATTCGACACGTCGCCATCATGCGATCCGTGAATGACCAGGTAGTTGTAGTCGCTCACCGGTGTTGGCTGTTCGGCGGGGCGGTACTGGCCATCGACCGGCGCAATGGCGACGAGCGCCTTGATGTCGAAGTTGAAGTCGAACTTCTGCGTGGCGTCGTCCGGATAAGCGGGCAGACGATTGAACGCGCCGGCAATCGCCACGGCCTCGCCACCGCGTGAATGCCCCATGAGCCCGATGCGCGTCATGTCGATCTTGCCGTGCAGTGGCTTGCCCGTCGAATCGTTGAGCGCCCGGAAGACCTCGAGGTGCTTGAGCAGCATCCAGCCGCGGGCATCGTTCTCGCCGCGGATGTTGCCGTTCAGGAAATTCTCGTCGATGGAGGCGAGGATGTATCCCTTGGAGGCGAGCAGCTCGCCCAGCCATTGATAGCCGGGATCGGAGAACTCCTTCATGTTGTGGTTGCCGTGCACGACGAGCACGAGCGGGAAGGGGCCGTTGCCTTCCGGATACCACACCCGGGCGTTGAGCGGGAACTTGGTGTTGTCGTAGCCCCAGTACTTCTTGCGGCTCTTCGCGATGGGCGGATCCATGCGTGCGAACGGCGACGCGTCGACGGTGCCCGTGCGGTAGGTGATGGAGTCGCGGAACTCGGGGCGCCGGATGTCCTTGCCGCTACCGTAGTACAGCGTCCTGAACGCCGTCGTGCCCGGTACCCCGGGGTTGGGCGCCGTGATGGTCCGATGAGCAAGCACCGTGGCGGCGTCGCTCTGGGCAATGGTCAGCGGCTGCGCGCAGCCCTGAAGCAGAAGGGCGGCCGCCACTGCAGGAACGGCCACCGAAGGCAGACGGAGGGTCATGCCGGACGTTATCCGGCCGTCCGTCCCCCCGCCACCATTGGGACTGGTCGTGCGCGTGCTTGTCGGGCTCCCAGGGCCCGGGCCCAGGTCCCCTCGCGTAGCGCTTCGGTGAGACGCATGTTCTGCCTATGGACCGTCGCCTCTTCCTCTCCGCCGTCGCCGGCAGCACCGCGTTGCCCGCGCTCTCCATGCCGCACTTCTCGTCCGGCGCCATACGGCGCCTGCTCGATGCGGCCGACGTGGCCCGCGATCGGGGCGTAGACCTGTTCGCCGCCGATGGCCCGGGCTGGCAGGGATCCCACGACGAGGCGGTGCGGTTCGCCGGTGATGAGGATTTCTGGGAGCCGGTCCAGCGTGCGTTCGATCTCGATCGCACCTGGATCAACCTGAACAACGGCGGCTGTTCCCCCGCGCCGTCGCACGTCATGGCGCAGCTCGAACGCGACCTGCGCTTCTCGAACGAGCTGCCGGTGATTCACATGTGGCAGACGCTCGAGCCCCGCATCGAGATCGTACGCCGCGAGCTGGCCCGCGAGTTCGGCTGCGACACCGAGGAGATGGCCATCACGCGCAACGCCTCGGAGGCGCTGGAGACACTCATCTTCGGCATCGACCTGCAGCGCGGTGATGAAGTGGTGGTCAGCAATCAGAACTATCCCCGCATGCTCAACGCGTGGAAGCAGCGGGTGAAGCGCGACGGCATCGTGCTGAAGGAAATCTCGTTCGCGGTGCCGAACACGTCACCGCAGGCGATCGTGGATCGGTTCGCCGAGGCGATCACGCCGCGCACGAAGGTCATGGAGATCACGCACATCACCAACCTCACGGGCCAGATCCTGCCCGTGAAGGAGTTGGTGGCGATGGCCCGCTCGAAGGGTGTGAAGACGTTTGTGGACGGCGCGCATGCCTTCGCACAGTTCCCGTTCACGCGTGATGAGCTGGGGTGCGATTTTTATGGCACAAGCCTGCACAAGTGGATGCTCGCACCGATCGGCACGGGTTTTCTGTATGTGCGGAAGTCGGAGATCCCCACGATGTGGCCGCTCATGGCGGGCAATCCCGGGCAGGAAGCGGATATCCGCAAGTACGAGGAGATCGGCACACATCCCGCAGCGAACCACAACGCCGTGTCGGTGTCGATCGCGTTTCATCGCGGGCTGGGCGCAGCCCGCAAGGGGGCGCGACTGGTGTATCTGCGCGATCGATGGGCCAAGCGTCTGCTCACGGAAGGCAATGGGCGCGTGAAGGTGCTCACACCGCTCGATTCGAAGTGGGGCGGTGGCATTGGGTTCTTCAGTGTGGATGGTCTCGATCCGGCCAAGCTCGGTGGGTGGCTCATGAGCCAGCATCGTGTCGTGCAGACACCGATCACACACCCCGAGTTCAGCGGGATCCGCGTGACACCGAACGTGTATACCACGTTGGACGAAGTCGATCGGTTCTCCGAGCTCGTTCTCACTGCTATCCGCAAGGGCATCGCCTGAGCGGCATTCCCGCTTCAGGGCTGTTGCACGTGTTCGCTCGCTTTTCATCACACATCGCACGGATCACAACGCTGACGGCGACATCGGGGCTCGCTCTTGCCGCCACGGTCGCCCAAGCGCAGTCATCGACGCCATCATTCGATGGCGTCATCACGTTCCGGCTCTCGGCGTCCACGCCTCAGGGCGTTCGCAGCGAGCAGGCGCAGTATTTCACGCGTGATGGGCAGGTGCGCGTGAATATCGGTGGGGCGCGTGGCATGTCCGTGCTTGCCGTGCCGTCCGAAAAGAAGGCGTACGTGCTGATACCGTCGCAGCGGCGCTACGCCGAACTGCCAGCGTCGGCTACCGCGCTGCTCGACCCGGCCACGGCACCCCCCGCCGATGTCACCGTCACGCGCACCGGCAAGTCGGAGACCATTGCCGGCCTTACCTGCCAGCATGTGCTGGTCGCGCGCGGTGCGTCGTCCACCGATGTCTGCCTCACGCGCGACCTGGGGCGCTACGTGAATCCCCTCGACGCCATGAGCAACGGCAGCGTTCCGGCATGGCAGAAGGCATTGGCCGCCGAAGGGTTTCCTCTCAAAGTGATCGCAGCTGACGGCAGCGTGTCCTTCGAGGTGACGAAGGTGGAGCGGCGTGTGGTCGCGAAAGACCAGTTCAGCGTGCCGCTCGACTATACTCGGACAGAACTACCCGGACGCCGCTAGGCGAGCGTCGCTGGGCGAGCGTCGCACTTCGACACGATCAGGAGGCGGTGAAACCTCCTTCTTCGGAGAGGCGTTAGGACCAGCAGGAACCGGACGTGGCATGGTGCCAGTGCGTTCGGAGCATCTGAGTCTCTGGAGGAACCATGTTCTCCCTTCTGTTGTCGTTCGCCATCGCGTCCATCCTCGCTGTCGTGCTGCATGGCTCGTCGCGCCGCTTCGTGCGCAATCGCCTGCGGTATGTCGATGCGGTCCAGAAGTCGGTGGCGCCGTGGCTGGCTGGTGGTGCGGTCTTCGCGGTGGGCGCGGTGCTGGCCGGCCTGCCGTTCATCGGCATCGGGACGGCCGTGACGGCCGCGCTCGCGGTGGGTACGGGTGTGGCGGCCGGCGCGCGCGATATTCGCCAGGGCACGTCGCCGGTGGTCTACGGGCCGTAAGCAAATTGGCCGGCATTGGCGCCGGCCCGGCCGTACCAGGGGACTCAGGCCTCGGGCAGGTCGCCCGCGCGCTTGCCATGGCCGATGGAACTGAGCTCGCGGACGAACACCGCCTGCGCCCCCGAAAAGTCCAGCAGCATGGTGTCGCCGGCGCCGTGGGCGAGGTGTACCGACATCGAGTGCGGCGCGGCGGGATTGTCGGTGAACAGCATATCGCCGTCCACCCGGTAGATGAGATGGATCACCTGGTCCCGGCCACCCACGTCCACGTGGTAGCGCAGGTCACCGCCGGCCAGGAACTCCATCCGCACCCCGGGGGCGAAGTCGAGGTGCGGGTCGGCCCGCAGCAACTGCCAGGTTCCCAACAACCAGTCGTTGTGCATCGTTGAACCATAGTGGACGGACCGGGCTGGCCGTGTGTGACCAATCCGACACCCGTTCCGTCAATTGGGAAGCCCATACCAGGAGCCTCCATGTCCCACCCGAAGAACCAGTCGACCCGCACCATCAGCGCCCACGCCCTGCGACTCGATCGCTCCTCGATCGTGCAAGGCGGTATCGCGCTCGTGCTGGCCTTCCTGGTCGCCTGGTTGCTCAACCTGCGTTGAACGCAGGTTTGAACAACTGGTCGGTCAACCTACCGCAGCTGGTCTCAGCGCCAGGCTGCGGTTTGCAGTCCATGATCGTCCCGCAGGAACGGTAGCCACACCAGCGCCACAAACTGCACGCGCACATCGCCGCTCTTGGCCGTGACCACCACCGGCTCGAGTGACTCGGCCTGCGCGTCGTAGCTCGCGCCCAGCGCATCGATCTCGCCCTGCAGCGTCGCGTCGAGCGCGGCCTTCTGCTCATAGAGCGCCTGCACGCTCTCGTTGGCGCGGTCCACATCGCCGGCCTGCTGTGAGGCCCGCCCCATGCCACGCGCCGCCGTTCCGAGCTTGCCGATCGAGCCCACGCCGATCTTGCCACGCCCGAAGATCGCGCCAAGAATGGCGCCGCCCACCGAGATCGCTGTATCCATCTTGGCCTGCGATGCCTGCTGTTGCTCCCGCTGCACGGCTTGCTCGGCCTTGCGAATGCGCTCGAGCAGAGTGGTGAACTTGCTGTCGTACTTCTTGCGCAGGGCATCGATTTTTTCGTCGCGTGCTTCCCGAGCCACCTGCTGCAGGCGAATACGGAAATCGCGTTCGCTTTCGCCGGCCTGGGACGTGGTCTTGAACGCGGCACTCTTGTAGAGCGTGACCTGTTCGTTGGTCACGGCCCACTTCTGCAGCGCCTTGCTCCAGGCTGCATAGCTGCGGGCGTTGCTGGCCGCGGGTGGCACGGCAATGAAGCGTGCGCCCTCACGAGCGCTGCGCTCGAGTGCCGATGGCTCCAGGTCGATACGCTCGGCATCGTCCCAGTTGAGCGCAATGGGGCCGTCGTCGAGGGTGGCCAGCAGTGCCACACGGCGCTGTTCGGTGACGCCCAGCTTGGCATTGGCGAAGCTGATGTCCGAGAGGCCGAGGACCGCCGGTGTGTACTCGAGCGCGCCGGAGTCGGACGTTGTGGGTGGCAACCAGTACTGCGTGATCTCCGATGGCAGCACCGGTGCCGCGGTGGCACCGGCAGATGCGCCCGAGGTTGCCGTTGCGGTCGTGGCGATGCGAGCCGCAGGAACGGAACCACCGGCTGTCGCACCGGCGTCGATTCGCGCCTTCGCCGAGACGGCCCTGATCTGTTCGCGCGTCATCGGACCGGCGAGGTACGACAGCGTCCAGCGGGTCTCGAAGGTGATGGGCGCCGGTTCGTGCACGCTGTGCAGCAGGAACACCCGCTTGCCCAGTCCTGCGATGGTCTGCTCGAGCGCCGCGCGATCGAAGCCCTGATTGCCGGCCGCTCCTTCGAGGCCCTCCATCACGCGCATCTTGTCGCGTTCGGTCTGCAGGCGGCCGATGAACCAGGTGCCCGTATTGGACAGGCCGCGATAGTCGAGGTCCACCGGATTTTGCGTGGACAGCACCACGCCCAGTCCGTAGGCGCGGGCCTGCTTGAGCAGCGTGAGCAGCAGCATCTTCGATGGCGGATTGGCCACCGGCGGCATGTAACCGAACAACTCGTCGATATACAGAATCGCGCGCAACGAACCCGTGCCGGGCTGTGCGCGCACCCATGCGAGGACGTCGGCCAGCAGCAGCGTGACGAAGAACATCCGCTCTGCATCACTCAGGTGCGCGATGGACACCACCGATCCACGCGGCTTGCCGTTCGCATCGTAGAGCAGCGATGCCGTATCCAGCGGTTCGCCTTGCAGCCATGCCTGAAAGCCGGGAGCGGCCAGCAGGTTGTTGAGCTGGAGAGCGAGCGCCATGCGGTCCTTCGGTGGGAACACCGTGTCGAGCGGCATCACACCTACCGTGGTGAACGGCGGATTCTGGATGCCGCCGATCAGCGCCGCGAGATCGAGACTGCGTCCTTCGCGCCAGGCATGATTCAGCAGGTTCGCGAGCAGGATGTGTTCGCGGCTGGTGATCGGGTCCGCATCGATGCCCAGCAGTGAGAGCAGGCTGGTCGCCGTGGCATTCACGCGCTCCTGCAGGAGCTCCACATCATCGAGAATGGCGGCGGGCGGCGCATCGAACGCCCGCAGCAACGAGATCGGCTTCCCTGCGCTGCTGCCCGGCGTGTAGATAGTCACCTCGGCGGCATTCACGAGGTTCTCGATGCGCGTCGGTGTCTGCCCCCAGCCGGCGATGCCGTTCTTCCAGAGCGACGCCTGTTGCTCGGCGAACTCGTCGGGCGTCTGTCCGGCCGTCGCAGCCTGCTGCGGGTCGATCCACGGGCGGAAGTCTTCGGCGGCGAGTCGCGGGAAGCGTAGCGCGAGATTGCCGAGGTCACCCTTGGGATCGATAGCGATCACGGGGATGTGATCAATGAGGGCTTCCTCGATCAGTCCCACGCCCAGGCCTGTCTTGCCACTGCCCGTCATGCCGATGATGACGGCGTGCGTGGTGAGGTCCTTGGCGTCATACAGCACGAGGTCTTCTGTGCGCGTGCGCGCGGCAAGGTCGTACTGCTTGCCGAGGTAGAAGGCGCCGAGTGTCTCGAAGTCAGTCACGGAGATGTCCGGGGTTTTCAGGGCGTGCTGCGCGCCATGGCGAGGATCTGGCTGGCATGGCGGCGCGCGTAGTCGATCTCGAAGCTGCGAATGGCGGTGGGCTTCCCGTCGACGAGCTTCTCCTGGCGCAGTACCGAGTCGCCCGAGAACTCGAGCGTGATGCGCACTTCCATCGGAGCCGGTGTACGGTCCGGCGACTGCATGGTCTGCGTGCGCGTCTCGCTGAAGGCGAGCAGCGTGCCTTCGCGGGTGAAGCGCAGGTCGCGGGAAAGGCGGCCGTCGGTACCAAAGGTGGCGGTTTCGCTGATGTGGGTGACCGCACCGTCCGTGCGATCGCCGCTCCAGCGGATCTGCTCGTCGCCATCGCGCCATTCACCGGTCAGGGCGCCCGTGACAGACGTAGCGGCCGTGGCTGCGGTGGATGGCGCGGGTGATGCGGCGCTGTCGGCGGAGCGCTGTCCGGCCTCATTGCCGCAGGCCAGCAGCAGGAGCATGGCACCAGCAACGGCGGTACGATGGGCGCGCCGTGAGAAATTCGAGCCAGGCATCGGAGCAGGTACGATGGGGATCAGGAGAGGCCGATCCCGAATCATACTCGGGAAATCACACCGGCGTCGGTGACGGCGTCAGGCTGGGCAATTGCAAAGTGCGGCGCACTTCAGCCACCGCGTCGACATGGCGTTGCAGGTCGCGCAGTACGTCCAGTGATTCGGTGAGTTCGCCGGGCAGCGTCTGCGTGCTTTCGAGGCGACGCAGGTCGAGGCGCACCGTCTCCAGCGCGGCGATGGTCGCGGAGAGGCGTGCACGCACGACCCGACGTTCTTCCGTCATCTCTGCGAGGCCGACGAGCCCCGCGTCACGACGACGCAACTGTTCGGCCTGCGTGGCCAGACGCTCCACCGTTTGATGCAGGAGAGGAAGCTGCTTTTGCAGCGACGCGGGCAGTCGGGCCAGAATAGCTTCGACGTCCTTGCCCAAGCGGATCTCGGTGGAGGCGTTCGCAGAGGCGTACAGCCCGGGAGACGCGGGATTCTTTGCGCCAAACACGCTGGCCAGACCGGACGCCAAGAGGCCGCCAATGCGCTTGCCCATCCGACGCGTGAAGGCCGAACCGTTCCAGAGCGACGTGAGACCGCGGTGCATGACAATCGGAGGCGCCAAGAGCAGCACGGCCTGCAGCATCCCGGACGCGAACTCCGGAATGAGTGGTGAGGACGGCAAGTTGCCCTGAGCAAGAGCCATCGCCGCCGCGCCGGTCACCGCCACGGTGCCGCCGATCAGCGAACGCAGACTGGTGTCAGGCGTGGACGTGTCGATACCCAGCGGGTCCTGCACGAAGGCCGCTTCGAGTTCCCACGCGGCGGTGCCACGCCGGATGGCCCGACGGGCGGCGCGCAGGGTCTCCACCGACAGCAGCGCACACCCCACCAGGGCAAAGGACAGCACGGTCTGGGCCGCGCCGATCATCATCGCCCGTCCGAGAGTTCGGGGCGCCTCGCCCGCGACCAGCAGGGTGCACCGATGGCCAGCGTCCACCACAGCAGCGACGTGGCACTTCGGGCATGTTCGCGGACGGCCAGTACATCCGGCGAAATGGAGCGCGGTGCGGAATCCTGCTCGATGCACTGCACAAAGTCGCCGGCGGAGCTGAAACGAAGGCTCGCCACCGGGGCGAGGCATTTGTCGATAGCCTCTCCGAGCGCCGGTGGCAGTTGCGGTGCCAACCGACCGATCGGTGCGGCGGTGAGCGCAGTGCCGGCCAGCAGCGCCGCCGATGTGGGGCGATCGCCGAACGGATGGCGGCCCGTGGCGGCGATGTGCAGGGTCACACCCAGCGCGTACAAATCGGCACGGCCATCGACCCGCTCGCCCATGGCCTGCTCGGGGGCCATGTACTTCGCCGTGCCTGGCACGAGGGTATGCGCGCCGCTGTGTTCAGACGTGACGTTTGCATCGAACGCGATGCCGAAGTCGGCCAGCAATGCCCGACCCGATCCCGCCTCGAGCAGGATGTTCTCAGGCTTGATGTCGCGATGCACCACGCCGCGGTCGTGCGCATAGGCCAACGCCCACCCGATCTCGCGGGCCACCCGCTGCACATCGCTGGGCGGCAATGGCCCCAGGCGGCGGAGGCGGTCGGCCAGTGTCTCGCCGCGCACGTAGGCCATGACAAACCAGGCCAGGGTGCCGGATTCCGCTACCTCGTGTATGGGCACGATGTGCGGGTGAAAACATTGTGCGGCCAATCGCGCTTCCCGGAGGAACCGGTCACGCATGCTGGCGGTGGTGGCCAGCTCCGGCACGAGCAGCTTGATGGCCACCGGGCGCTCGAGCAGGACATCACGTGCGAGAAATACGATGCCCATACCGCCGCGGCCCAGTTCCCGTTCGAGCGAGAACCGGCCAGCTACGGCGCGTTGCAATTCAGCGAACGCAGGATCAGACGGCGGGACCATGGTTCGATCTACGCCTGCTGCCCCACGGAAGTTTTGCCGCGTCAGAATTCCCGGCGCTTCATTTCCTTGAAGATCTCTTCGGCTTCCGTGCCCTGGACCGGTTCGTTCTTACCGCGCGTGGCTTCGAGGGTGGAGTCGAACGCCTTGGAGGCCGGCTTCTTGACCTGGGCGGCCTTCGCCTGCGTCTTCTTGAGGAGAGCCTTCAGCTGCGCGTCCTTCATCAGGGAGTGCTCCGGCATTGAGAGGAGGGACCAGCGCGAGACGATCGCGCGACCACTCCCTGACGTTGCTGCCGACCACCGCGACTGTAAAGCCCGTGGGCCCCCTGCTGCGTCACAGAACACCATCTGGTGTGGGTCGAGTTGCCCGGGGGGATGGGCCGTGGGCGGGGTGTCCGTTCGTGACAGAACGGGTGCGAACCCGGCAGTAGATTCCTGTTGACACTCTGACAAGTCAGCGCTACCGTCTAGCAACACTCAGTTCGATTGGCCGCGTCACGGCGCGGGAAACGGGACGCAGGCGACTTCGGGGACCTGCATCGGCGGGTCCCTTTTTTGTGGCCGGTCAGTTGGATGAAGTGCCGCTGTGTTCGTGTGATCACAGCATACCCGCGCGGGGGTCTGGTCCGCGAACCAACACGAGTGCTCGGTGCGTACGGCAGGGCCGGACTCCGAACACACAGCAACAGGAGCAGTGCCATGCGTACGACCGGCAAGGTGAAGTGGTTCAACGACGCCAAGGGCTTTGGTTTCATCACGCCTGACGATGGCTCGAAGGATTGCTTCGTCCACCACTCGGCCATTCAGGGCGGCGGCTTCCGCACCCTGGCCGAGGGCGAGCGTGTCGAGTTCGACATCGTTCAGGGTCAGAAGGGCCCCGCGGCCGAGCAGGTCACGAAGGTTCGCGGTTAATACCGCAGCTTTCTGAACTGGAAACGGGCCCCCGATCGAAAGATCGGGGGCCCGTTTTGCATGTGCTGACTGAACTGCCGTGCGGTATAGGCGATCAGTCGCGCGACGGGCGCGCCACGCCATGCGGACCAATGCGCAGCGAGTTGATCGCCAACTGCACTTCCCGAAGGAAACTGACGAGCCCGGTGATGAGGCTCAGCATCGTGAGGATGAAGAACACCACGACGAAGCGGGAGATGTCCCGTGTCGTCGTGGCACTCACGAACAGCGTCATGATGATGAGACACACCAGCAACGCGGCGGTCGTGAACAGTCCGATCGCCCGGTTGATGTGACGGGCACGCCGCGACAGCATGTGCAGGTCGCCGCCCACGACCACCTTGTGTTCGCCCGTCAGGTCGGGCAAGTGGTCCTCCAGCAGGCGCGCGCGGTCGATCACGCGCGCCAGCCGGTTGGTGAGCACCACCAGCATCGACGCGATACCAGTGAGCAGGAACACCGGGGCAATCGCCATCTGAATCACATGGGCGATCGTCTCGATGCGTGCGTCACTCGGCACGACTGCCATCTGCAGCAGGAAGGACAAGCGGGTTACCGGATCTCGGCGTTGCCGCGGTAGTAATCGCCCAGCAGGTGTTCGGCGAAGTACTCCATCAGCATGCGCTGGTTGTACGTGCTGTAGATGCCCCGGTAGCCATGCGGCTCACCGGGATAGACGAAGTAATCAAATCGCTTGTTCGCGCGCATCAGGGCGTTGGCAAGCTTGATGGTACCACCCGGGTGCACGTTGTTGTCGAGATCACCCGTGATCAGGGCAAGGTTGCCCTTGAGGTTACCGGCCAGCTCGTCGTTGGTGGGTACGCGGATGTCGAAACGCACGCCGTCGTAGTTGGTTGAGTCCTGCGCCACCTCACGGGCCGACGACCCCGGGCCACCGCGCCCGCCAGGATTGGCACTGCCGCGTGCGATGCGCGCCGAGTCTTCCTTGCTCACCACGCGCACACCGTGATTCCACTCGCTCCAGTTCTGGTTGTAGATGTTGTTGTCGTGGTTGCCCGACTCTGACCAGCCCACCTTGAAGAAGTCGTTGTACGGCGGGAGTAGCATGGCGGCCGCGGTGAGGAACCCGCCGCCCGAGTGGCCGAAGATGCCCACCCGATCGAGATCGATGTAGGCGTGCCGCGCGGCGAGCTGCTCGATGGCCGACTTCTTATCGGCGAGCGCGTAGTCACGCATGTTGCCGTAGCCGAAGCGGTGATAAGCCAGCGAACGCTGCGGTGAGCCGCCGCGATGTCCCACTTCGATGACGATGAAGCCGAGCTGCGAGAGCTGCAGCAGCGGCTGCCGCACACTGAAGCCGGTGGTAACGGCTTCCGTCTGCGGGCCCGGATACACGTACGCGATGATCGGGTAGCGCTTGGTGCTGTCGAAGTCGATGGGCTTCCAGATGTTGCCGAACAGTTCGGTCACGCCATCGGCGGCCTTCACCGAGAACGGTGTGGCCACCTTGAATCCGAGCTCGTTCAGCTTGGAAAGATCCATCTCCTCGAGCTTGGTGATGACGCGTCCCGTGGCGCCGTCACGCACGACCGAAACCGGCGGCTGGTCCATGCGTGAGTAGGTGTCGTACACATACCGCTTGGTGGGCGACACCGTGCTGGTGTGATGCGCATTGCCCGGATCGAGCAGGGTGAGGCCCGTGCCGTTGCCGTTCACGCGATAGATGTGCGTCTGGTAGAGCTGCTCACCGGCTTCGCGGCCCTGACCGGTGACCCACACCTGCTGCGTGGTGGAGTCGATCTTGGACACGCCATCGACATTCCACTGCCCCGTGGTGAGCGGCATCTTTTCGCCACCATCGAAGCCGTGCACGTAGAACATGCCCCAGCCGGTCTTCTGCGACCACCACAAAAAGTCGCCGCCCTTCTTGAGGTACCGAATGGGCTTGGGCTCGAGCGCCGCGCCTTCGATGACATCGGAGAGCAGCATCTTCGTGGCGCCAGTGGTGAGGTCCACTTCGATGAAGTCGATGGCGCGCTGCGGACGATCGCGGCGCACGAGACGCACCTTGTCACCGCTCACGGGGAAGTGCACGTCGAGCAGGGTCTGATCCTTCCACTTGCGCACGTTCACCGGCTTGATGGCCGGTTCACCGCGGCGATAGACCCAGAGCTCCGTCTGCGTGACGTTCTCTTCGCCCGGCATCGTGTACTTGTACTGCAGCAGCGCGGGACGCGGCTGCGCGAGCACGTTCACGAGGAACAGATCCTTCACCTTGCGCTGGTCGCGTCGTACGAAGGCCACGCTCTTCGCGTCGGGCGACCACACGACGGTGGGGCGAATGCGCATGTCGCGGCTGTTCGCCTCTTCCTGCTCTTCGTTGTCTTCGCCCTGATTCTGCTGACCGCCGCTCAGCGCATTGAGCTGACGACGGTTTTCGGTGGTGTCACGGAAGCCGAACGTGTAGTGCTCCACACCGTCCGTGCTGATCTTGGTGGTGTCGCCCTTGGCAACGTCCACGAAGAACAGGTTGTGGTCGCGCGCGAACACAAACGCCGAGCTGTCGGGCGAAAAGTTTCGGTAGTCGCGGTTGGGGGTGCCCCCAGGACCACCAGTGCCCTGCGTCTCACGCTCTTCGTCGGCTGGCGGCGGCGCACCGCGCGCTGGACGGCCCAGGGACTTGAGCGTTTCCGTGGCCAGGGTCCACTCGTAGCGCACCGTGTCCACGGTGAACCGGAATCCCTTGTGATTCCGCAGGAAGTAGATGGTCTGGAATGGCAGGTTGGTCGCGTCGTACGGCTTGCGACTGAGCAACGTGAGCTGCTCGGCCATCTTGCTCGGATCGAACAGCAGGCGCTTGCTGCCACCGGTGGCCGACGGCACGTACAACATGAAGCGCGAGCCATTCCGGTCGCGCCAGTTGTAGAACATGGTGTCCGACTGACCGAGGAACCGCGGCTGGATGGCCTGCGTGTAGGTCACCGACCGCAGGGCGGCGGCGCCGAACCGGTTGGCGAGTGTCCAGTTGGCGCGCACGCCGCGGCCGTCTGTCTGTGAGACGGTGCGCGCGGTGGGCGGTGCAGACTGCGTGGCGGCCTGGGCGTGGGCCATGCCGGTGCTGCCTCCGAGCAGCGCGAGGGCGCCGGCCACGTGACCGAGGCGGCGTCGATGAAGCGTCATGTCCTGCGTCCTCCGATGGGCAATTCGTGCGCTCGGCGGTCGATGTCGACTCGCCGCATGCCACAGGCGGCATGGCTGTACGCACAGATTTACTCACCGGAGGAGCTTCCTGCTGGAGCCCCGCCTTGGCGGGGCGTGCTGCTAGATGGACCGCAGCACGCTGCCGATGGAGTTGCTGCGGGCGAGTTCGCGGATGCGGGCCTCGACGCGCGGGAAGATGGTGTCGGCGTCGGTGCGGAAGCGGGCGAAGAGTGCCTTGAGGTCGTCGGTGGAGAGCTGCCGGCCCTGCGCGTAGTACTGGTCGGCCACGTGTCCGAGCGCGTAGGTGGCGGCAAAGGTGACCGCGGCGCCGGATGCCAGACCGGCCACCGATCCGGCGGTGCCACCCACCAGGCCGCCCAGGGCACCCAACAGGCCGCCGGCCAATCCCCCGAAGGTGCGGCGGACGACCTTTTCCAGCACCTGTGCGGCGGCGCCGAGGCCAAGGGTGGCGGCAAGGTCCTTCACCTGCGCGGCGTCGAGCTGCTGACCGTGTGACTGGCCGATGCGGTGCACGAGGCGGAGCTGCAGCGGCAGGATGCCGAGATTGGCGAGGCGATCGGGCAGGATCTCGAGGGCGGCCGTGAGCATGGCCTGGTCGAGGATGTGCTGGTCGAGCGCCGAGGGTTCGGTGCGCTGGGCAGACGGATCTTCGGTGGCGCGATTGACCTCGGCGATGGCGTCTTCGGCGGCGCTGATATCGGCGCCGACCATGGAGGCCAGTTCGCGCAGGAAGGCGGCTTCGCTGGGATTCACCCACCCATTGGCGTGGCAGACAGCCGCTGCGGTGTCGTAGGCGAGCTGTCGGGCTTCGGCGCTCGAGAGTGACGACGCGAGTGACTGCAGCGAGCGTTCACCGGCTGCGGCGCGGCGCACGATGTCGTCGGCGTTGGCGAGGCCGAGGCTGGTGGCCGCCTGCGCGATGCGGGCCTGTTCCTCGCCGTCCTGCTGTCCGTCGGCGAGTGCGGCCAGTGTGGCGATGGCGAGGATGGTGGAGGCGTCGTTCTGCGTCATGACATCGTGGGTGAGTGGGCGCGGCGGCAAACCAGGTTCACGCTGATTTCAAGCTGAAGCATACCCGCGGCGTCGGGAAGCGTTCGTGTGTCGTGGTGGTGTCACGCGCTCACGCGGTGCTACAGATTGCAGCAGCGGGTCATACGACTCGTGATGGAACGACTCGGCATTTGCGATGGCATTTCGGAGGCGACGATGGGTTTGCTGGATGGAGCACTGGGGCAGGTGGCCGGTTCGCTGTTGAATGGCGCGGGCGGGCAGGGTGGTCAGTCGCCGCAGGACATGCTGGGCGGCTTGCTGCAGCAGTTCGGCGGCGCTGGCGGGGCCGGTGGTGCCAACATGCAGGGGCTGCTCGCGGCTGCGATGAAGCTGGTGCAGCAGCAGGGCGGGCTCGAGGGCATCGTGCAGAAGCTGCAGTCAGGTGGTCTGGGCGATGTGGTGCAGTCGTGGATCGGCA
>NZ_DASWXE010000033.1:0-18489 GCF_036405635.1 Gemmatimonas sp.
AAGAGCTCGCTCATTCACGGGTCGGTGAGTGGCAAGCCCGGTGTGGTCACGGTAGACCAGTCGGCCATTCGCGGTTCGCGTCGCAGCAACCCCGCCACCTACACCGGATTGCTGGAACCCATTCGCAAGGCGTTCGCGAAAGCCAACGGTGTGAAGCCGGCGTTGTTCAGCGCCAACTCCGAAGGTGCGTGTGCCACGTGCAATGGCGCGGGTGTCATCTACACCGACCTGGGCATGATGGCCGGTGTCACCTCGGTGTGCGAAGAGTGCGAGGGCAAGCGCTTTCAGGCAGCCGTGCTGGAATACACACTCGGCGGACTGAATATCGCCGAGGTGCTGGACCTGCCGGTGAAGGATGCGGTGGAGTACTTCGCCACGGGCGACGCGCACACGCCCGCCGCGCATGTGATCCTGCAGCGCATGGCCGATGTGGGATTGGGCTACCTGCGGTTGGGACAGCCGCTCACCACGCTCTCTGGTGGCGAACGGCAGCGTCTCAAGCTCGCCACCTACATGAGCGAAGACGGGGGCGTGTACGTGCTGGACGAGCCCACCACCGGCCTGCACCTGGCCGACGTGGAGCAGATGCTCGGCATGCTTGATCGGTTGGTCGATTCAGGCAAGTCGGTGATCGTGATCGAACATCATCAGGCGGTGATGGCCCATGCCGATTGGATCATCGATCTGGGGCCCGGCGCCGGTCATGATGGTGGCAAGGTGGTATTCGAAGGCACGCCCGCAGAACTGGTGAAGAAGAAGGCGACGCTCACCGGAAAACACCTGGCGGCGTACGTCGGCTGAGGACGAATCTCCGGGGGTATGCAAGGCGTAGTGTCCTGCATGCCCCCGTTGCTGCATCTGTTCATCGATGACTATCGCGCTGCCGCCCGACAGGCGGCGCATGAGCACGACAGCCTGCATTTCAGTGTCGTGCTGCGGGGCGGGCTGACGGAAACCGTCGGACGCACCACCGAACACGCGGGCCCGCTCAGTGTGGTGGTGAAAGACGCCGGCGTGCGGCACGCCAACGCCTGGGGCGCCGACGGGGCCCGTCTGGCGCGACTCTCTTTGCCCAAGGGCACCATGGATGCACTCGTCGACGACCCTGCCCGCGCGGTCGCGTGGCGGTGGACGAGGGAACCGCTGGTGGCCCGTCCTTTCCTGCGGCTCATCGAGCGACGCCAGCGTGGTACGCAGGCCTTTGCGGCCGACGATGGTGATCTGCTCGATCTCGTCGCGGCGTTCACGGCGCGGCGCACCCACGAGCCGCAGGGCGCGCCGCCGGTGTGGTTGTCGGAGACCATCGATCGGCTGCGCGACGAGTGGCGCCCGGAGCTCACGGGCGCGGCATTGGCCCACAGCGCGCATGTACACCCGGTGTATCTCGCCCGGTGCGTGCGCCGCTGGTATGGCCGTGGCCTGGGCGATTTGCTCAGGCACGAACGCCTGCGACACGCCATGCACGCGGTCGCCAACAGCCCCACACGGCTTTCTCTGGTAGCGCAGGATTGTGGCTACGCTGATGAGGCGCATCTCTGCCGCGATGTACGCCGAGCGCTCGGCGCCACGCCCGGACGGTACCGCCGGTTGCTCGAAACGGCGGGACCGCGAACGACGGTTTAGGGAATTCAAGTGTGCGTGGAGCGCGCCGCGTGATACTGCGGTCCTCCCATTTGCCGAGCTCAGGATGTCGATACGTCTGCTGGTTCAGGTCATGTTTGCGTTGTCTGTTGCTGCTGCCCCGCTTCTCGACGCACAGGAAGCCCGACCCAAGCCCGCAGAGATTGCGGCGGCCGTGGATTCGCTCGCCATCCGGGGCATGACGCTGGGCGTGGCGCCGGCGCTGGGTATCGCGATCACGATGGATGGGCGCACCATCTACCAGCGCGCCTTTGGTGCAATCGACGCGACGGCCGGTGTGAAGGCCAACGACCAGACGCTGTGGTACGTGGCATCCACGAGCAAGTCGCTCACCGGATTTGGCGTGGCGCTGCTGGCCCAGCGTGGTGCACTCCGGTTTGACGCGCCCATCCCGTCATTGCTTCCCGGCGTGTCGTGGCATGCCGGCGCACACGCCGATTCGCTGACACTCGCGAACTTTCTCGCCCACACCCACCACCTGAATGACAATGCGGTGGTGATGTCGGCCGCATTCACGGGCGAGGTACCGGAATCACAGTGGCCGTCGCTCCTGGTGCTGGCCTCACCCAGCGGCAATCAGGATCTCGTCTACAGCAACTTCGGCTACAATGTGGCTGCCATGGTGATCGACCGGCTGCAGCCGGGAGGGTGGCGTCGCTACCTCGAGCAGCAGGTGTATCGCCCGGCGGGCATGCGGCAGACCTTTGCTCATGTCTCCGGTCTCGACACGCGCCGCATCGCGCGACCACACCGTCTGCTGGCCAACGGCCGCTACACGACGTCGCCGTTCTACAAGACCGATGTCACCATGAACTCGGCCGGTGGTCATCTCGCCACGCTGCACGACCTGGCGCGGTGGACCATTGTGCAGATGGATTCTGGCATGATCGACGGACGACAGGTGTTTCCGAAGGAGGCGGTCGTGCTCGGTCAACAGTTGATCGCGCGACAGACTCGGGAGAACGGAAAGCGATTCGCGTACTTCGACCGCGACGGCTGGGGCGCGGGATGGGACCTCGGGCGCTACGAAGGGGAGCCCATGGTGAGCCGGTTTGGCAGCTACGACGCCACGCGGTCGCACCTCTCATTCCTGCCGCGTCGACGCATGGGCGTCGTCGCGATGAGCACGGGCGGTGTCGGTTCTTCTTTCACCGACATCGTGGCCGCCCTGGCCTACGATCTCGAGGCGGGCAAGCCGGAGGCACGCACTCGCGCGACCCAGCGTCTGAACCAGCTGGCGGAGCAGCTCGGCGAGGCGAAGCGGGAAGCTGCTGCGTTCGACTCGACCATGCAGGCCCGAAAGCGCCTCGCGGTGGTGCGACCCGTGGCGGAGCTGGTGGGTCGGTATGAGGCCAACGGCTATGGCGCGATGGTCGTGCAGCGGCGCGATGCCGGGTTGTACTTCCAGTGGGGAGCGATGCGGGGGGAGGCCGTTCCCATGGACACCACTGGCTCACGCTATCGCATCGAACTGGCGGGTAGCGGGATGGTGCTCAATTTTGCAGCGAGTGCGGCGGCCATGACTCCTGCGCTCACGCTCAACGGCATTCAGTTCACCCGGCGCGCCGACCCCCACTAGCCCCCGACATGCACATCGGCCGGCAGTACACGCTGATCGAGTTTGTTCACTGGTCCCGCTACGACAGCTTCTGGCTGATCGTCGGGGCCACCGCACCCACGCTGCTGTACACGCTGCTCGGCTGCACCTGGTTGGCCCTGCCGTGGGTGCCGATTGCACTCATCGGTACGGCATCGGCGTTCATTGCCGGCTTTCGCAACAACGCCACGTATGCGCGCGCCTGGGAGTCCCGGCAGATCTACGGCGCCATCGTGAACAGCAGCCGGTCATGGGGACTGCTGGTGATGGACTTCGTGCGTGCTGGCAACTCGCTGAGTGAACCCGCCGCGGCGGCCGTTCGCACACAGCTGGTGCACCGGCACATCGCCTGGTTGACGGCGTTGCGCTTTCAGTTGCGTCAGCCCCGTCAATGGGAGTCGATGGTGCTGCACAGCAATTCGGAGTACCAGCGCACGCACTTCGTCATTCCCGAGCGCGTGGACAAGCTGGAAGACATGCTGCGGCCGCTGCTGTCAGACGACGACTACCGCCATGTGCTTGCGGGTACCAACCGCGCCACGCACAGTATCGCCCTGCAGGGACGGCAACTCGCTGCGTTGCATGCCGATGGCACGCTCGACGCCTATCATCACATCGCCATGGAGCGAGTGCTGCAGGAGTTTTACGATCATCAGGGCCGCGCCGAGCGCATCAAGAACTATCCGTATCCGCGGCAGTACGCGACGATCAGCAAGTTCTTTGTACGTCTGTTCGTATGGCTCACGCCACTCGGCTTGCTGAACGAGTTTGCAAAGATGGGGACGTGGCAGGTGTGGCTCACCATTCCGGTGGGCTTTCTGATCGGTTGGGTATTCACGGCCATCGAGCGCGTTGGCGAAGCCACCGAGAATCCATTCGAAGGCAACGCCAACGACACGCCCATCACCACACTCAGCCGCACCATCGAGATCGACCTGCGCGAGATGCTGGGGGAAACGGACATCCCTGCGCCGATCGCCCCGCAGCATCTCATTCAGATCTGAGCGCGGGACCTCAGTTCGAGCAGTACGGTTGGCCTTCGCTCCAGCCGATGACGAGGGTAAATCCGACACCCATCGCACAGGTGGCCCCGGTGGCCTGGTCGGTGGCCATGGCAAACCAGCCGCGAGCCGTGGCGTCGAGGATGGCGAGGTGCACGCCTGCGGGAATGTCTATCCGCAGCCGACTCAGTGTTGTCGTGTAGCGCGAGGAGTCTGCGTAGGCCATTTCCTGCTTCATGACCAACTGCTGCAACAGTTTGGTGAGCTGTGTGCGCTTCTCGGCCGTGACGGGTGCGGTCTGGAGGGCTGCACCCGGGTTGCCCCTGGCAGCGGGTGCGCGCCGCAGCGGCAGTGCCACGATGAGGGGGAGGTCGTCCTCGTCGGTCGACTGGCCGATCGCGACGGTGTCATTGGCAAACTGAAAACGAAACGGGCGTTCGAATGTCGCAGCAAAGCGCGGCCGTCCGGCACGATCGAAGACGCGCCAGGTGGTGGCGAAGACCGTTGACGCGGCCCACAGGTCGCCGTTGTTGGTCTGACGAATCACCACCGGCAGGCCGGGACGATTGACTGCGCGTGACACTTCGGCTGCCACGCCCGCGACGATGGTGGCGAGCGGGGCACTCCCTTCTTCGATGGACGCGTTGAAGACGAGGGCTCCGCGCCCAACCCACGCGGCGGCCGTCGAGAAGCGGTCGGCTTCCGTTCCGTCTCCGAGCGTTCGCGCGTAGCTGCCGGCCGGTGAAAGCAACGACCATCTCCGCAGTCTGCCATCGAAAGCGGCGATCGAATCTCCCCGGTAGCCCACAAATTCAGGTGCGTTGCGGAACTCACCCGGCCCGGCTCCTTCGCGAGCGATCGACGTGATGACGCCGTCGCGTCCTGTTCTTGCGCGCACCGTGATAGGCTTGGAATCGGCGAAGAGCACACTGCCGCTCCGTGTCACACGAACACCTGCCAGTGATACCAGTTCGAGTGGCTCGCCATTCTGTTCGAGCGTCACCGCCTGCGCTCCACGCAAAGCCGTCGATGGCGTGCGAGGCGCAGGCTGCGCCGAGAGCACGATGGGCGCAAGTAGGGAACACAATGCGGGGCACAGCGCAGACGTGAGGCGCATGGGCATTGTCATGAGGGAGGGGAATGAGTCTCCCCGAAAGACGGCAGGTCCAGGGCATTCGTCACCGCGAGCCGTCCGGACAGGATGAGTCAAACCTCTGGAGGTGCTCGCACTGTCCAGAGAGAGCTCACCATCGCCGTGTCGCCCTGCCCCTCCCAATGTCTCCGGTCGATCGTCGTCAATTTCTGCTGGCCTCCTCGGCGATCGCGCTGACTACCGGTTGCGCGCCTCGCGCGTCGATTCAGTCATCGTTGCCTGTACCGAGCCGACCGCGGTCCTGGGTCCCCGCAGACTCAGTGCTGGAGTCCATCCCGGCCTGGATGGATCTGGCGGGGGTTCCGGGGTTGGCCATGGCGGTTGTGGAGCATGACCGGGTAGCCTGGAGCGCGAACTTTGGCGTGACCAACAGCAGCACGCGCGCACCGGTGACGGATGATTCGCTCTTCGAGGCGGCTTCGATGAGCAAGGCCGTGTTTGCCTATGCGGTGCTGCAGCTCGTACAGGCGGGCACGCTGTCGCTCGACCGACCGTTGGTGGAGTATCATCGGCCCGCATACCTGCCCAATGATGCCCGCATCGATCGCATCACTGTCCGTCATGTCCTGTCGCACACCTCTGGTTTGCCGAACTGGGGCGATGACGGCAAGCCGGACACGTTGAAACCGGCTTTTGATCCGGGCACCCGGTTTCGCTATTCAGGCGAAGGCATATTCTGGTTACAACTCGTGGTGGAGCGCATCACGAGACAGGGTTTGGATGCCTTTGTGCGCACGACGCTGTTCGATCCGGCGGGCATGCGCAACAGCGCGTTCACCCTCGACGAATCGATGGTTTCCCGTCTTGTGCACGGACACAGCGACGGTCGGCCCGACAACGGTCACGGTACACGCGGGGTGCTCTCGATGATCGCACCGCGGGCGACGACCTGGGGGATCCCGTTGCGGGCATGGCGACATGAAGAGTGGTTGCGCGCGGCAGCCGAATTGGATCCGGGCAACCCTGCGCGACGTGTGCGGTTTGCCAACGCCGCGAGCAGCATGCTGACCACCGCGCAGGACTATGCCCGCTTCCTGCAGATCGTCGCCTCGCGCACGTCGTCGCAGCCATGGATGCTGCGTGACCGGGAGCGCGACGCCATGCTGACGCCCATCATGCCGGTGCGCCCAGGCAGTGCACTTGCCTGGGGGCTGGGTTGGAATGTCGAACGGCAAGGTGAGGTCGATCGCTGCGGGCACGAAGGCAACAACAATGGCCGCTTCACCGCCTACTCCGGGATCGAGCGATCCTCTGATTGCGGCAGCGGGCGGGCACTGGTGATCCTTGCGAATGCGGCAGGCGGCTTTGCGGTCTATCAGCGTATCGTGCGTGCGGTGACCGGCTCCGACCAGCTATCATTTCTCGCGAGCCTCTAGTCGGCATGTCGACCCTGTTTGCCGTGAAAATCGATGCATTCGCATCGCACCGCGGAGTCACAGCACATTGCGAGTTGAAGCGTGCGCCGGTTTCTGAACACCACGCGGTTGGCCTGTGCGCTGGCCGCTACCGGTGTCGCCAATGAGGCCGTAGCGCAGCCCGCATGCCCTGAGCCAACGCTGCCAGCGTATTCCCACAACGACTACGAGCGCGCGCGTCCACTGCTCGACGCGCTGTCACTCGGCTACCGTGGTGTCGAAGCCGATGTCTTTCTGATCGATGGTGTGTTGCGTGTCGGGCACGATCGCCGGGCCGCACGATCCGGTGGCACGCTCGACTCGGTGTATCTCGCGCCGCTCGCCGACGTGATCGCGCGCTGCAGCGCCTGGAGTTCGCCGGAACGCCCGTTCTTTCTGGCGGTGGAGATCAAGGAAGTATCGCCGGCCACGTACGACGCGTTGCTGATGGTGTTACGACGATATACGCATCTCTGGGTTCGCGGCCCCGACAATCGCCGCGCGCCGCTCGACATCATTCTCGTCGGATGGCATCCACTTATCGCCAGCGAGCCTGCCGATTCCCTTCCAGGCTTGCAGCAGCGGATTGCCAAAGCCGACGCGGTGTGGGAACTCGATTCGCGTGTGCGACTGTTGAGTGTGGACTATGGCAAGACGGTTGGTCGGTGGTGGCGCACCGCCGCAGGCCGCAGGCGCTGGACGGAAGCGATACGTGCGAGCAAAGCGGCGTTCCCTGATCGGCTGTTGCGTGTGCACAATGTGCCTGCAAATGCCGAGGTGCATGCGGCGTTGTTTGCGGCTGGTGTGGACTTGATTGGGACCAAGGAGATTGATGCGACGGCGCGCTTGCTGGCGCCGCCCGGCTCGCTGGTGCGGTGACAGCAGAATCCCGCCGCGGGTAGGGCAGGGACGCGCCGGCGCCGTGGATCCCTGAGGGGAAACCATCGCGCGCCGTTGGATGTCGTATGGCGCGTCTTCTCCCCGCCCTCATCTGCAGGATTGCCCCGCATGCTTGAATACTTGCTGGCCTTCGCGCTGCCCTTTGTTTCCGCCGCGACGGCTCCCGTCACCTGTCAGTCATTGCCCGGCCTCGATGCCGTGCTGGCCACGAAGCAGCTCAACTACCTGCTCGTGGGTGAATACCACGGTACCGTCGAGATGCCGCAGATCGCGGCCGACGCTCTGTGCGCTGCCGCCATGAAGGATCGCCCCGTGATCCTCGGCGTGGAGTTCACGCCCGACAACCAGGCCACGCTCGATGCCTACCTCGTGTCCGACGGTGGTCCGGCGGCACGTGCCGCGCTGCTGACCGGCCCGGCGTGGCAGGTGGCAGAAGGTCGTACCACCGTCGCGGTGCTCGAGATGATCGACATGGCGCGTCAGCTCAAGCGGGCTGGCAAGCGCGTGTCCATCGTGGCCTTTGATCGTGTGCCCACGCCGGCGGTCTCGCGTGAGCGGGAGGCGGCGCTGGCGCAGGGGCTCATGGATGCGCGGGCGCGCGTCTCTGGCGGGCTGGTGGTCGCGCTCACGGGCGCAGGGCACGCGGGCAAGACACCCTGGAGTTCACAGAACCCGCCGTTCCCGGCCACGGGTCAGTTGCTGACCGATGGCGAGACCATTGCCCTCACCTTCGCGCGCCCCGGTGGCCAGTATTGGGGGTGCAGTGCGCCGAATGGCGACCGGTCGGCGGGATGCATTGCGTACGACATGCCGGCACGTGAACCGGTTCCGGCGCGGGGTATCGTGCTCGATCGCACGCTGCGCGACGGATTCGAGGGGGTATTCTCTGCGGGCAAGCCGTACACGGCGTCGCGTCCGGCGCGCACGATTCCGGAGACGTCGGCGAAGTAGGCGTATGGACAGGAGTGAACCATGACGCGTTTCATCGGCGCCGAGCCGCAGTTGGGCGTGTGCGATTTGAAGGCGGCGATCACGTTTTACACGCGGTCACTCGGCTTTCATCTGGCATTCGAGTACGGCGAACCGCCGTTCTATGCGCAGGTGTTTCGCGATGGCGCCCGCCTCAACCTGCGGCATGTGGACGCGTTGATGTCCCATGGTGAGGGCGAAGACGAACTGCTCAGTGTCACGTTCACCGTGGACGACGTGGCCGCGGTGAACGCCGAGTATGTCGAGGCCGGTGTGGTGTTCGCCCAGGCGCTCCGCACCGAGCCGTGGGGCGCGCGCACGTTCATGGTCCGCGACCCGGACGGGAATCTCCTGCTGTTCGCCGGGGCGGCAGGGTAGCCAGGCCGAATAGGCCGGTTGACTTTGTAGCACAAAGGACTTGACGATGCCGCTTGGTGCGGATAAGCTTGGTCCCCATGCCCACCAATCGCTTCCGGAAATCCGCCCGCACCGTCCCCGCCGTCGTGCCGGGACACGTGGCCATCATCATGGACGGCAATGGCCGCTGGGCGACCAGCCGCGGACGCCCCCGATGGATGGGTCATGTGCGGGGCGCCCACACCGTGAAGGAGATCGTCACCCACTGCGCCCGGTTGGGTGTCAGTCAATTGACGCTCTACGCCTTCTCGAGTGACAACTGGAAGCGGCCGCGGGAAGAAGTGGGCTTCCTGTTCGACCTGTTCGCGTCGCACCTCGAGCGTCAGCTCGCATCGCTCATCAAACACGGCATCCGCCTCTCCATCATCGGCCGCCGTGATCGACTGCCCCAGCCGCTGGTCGAGGCGATCGCTGTGGCGGAGCAGCGTACCGCGGGCGGCAAGCGCATGCACCTGCGCGTGGCGGTGGACTATTCCAGCCGCGTGTCCATGCAGAAGGCGCTGGCGGTGGGCCCCGCCGCCATGCCCGCCCCGGATACAGCGCTCACGGGCGAGACCATTCTGCCGCCGGTGGACCTGCTGGTGCGCACGGGCGGCGAGCGGCGCCTGTCGGACTTCCTGTTGTGGGAGTGCGCGTACGCAGAGCTCGCGTTTCTCGACGTGAACTTTCCAGACCTCGCGATGAGCGAGCTCGACGCGGTGTTCGCTGATTTCGCGAAGCGTGATCGTCGCTATGGGGCGGTGCCCGCGCCGGAGACCATCGAGATCCCCGGCACGAACACGCCGTCGCTCACACCGGCGCGCTGAACGTCAATCGTTGACCGTCAGTCATTGACTGTCAGGTCTCGGGAGGACGCGCGGCTCCCATTCCCGCTGCGCGCCCCGTGGCCCAGGCCCACAAAAAGTTGTAACCGCCGATCGGGCCAAACGCGTCGAGTACTTCGCCGCACAGGTACAGTCCCGTGTTGATGCGGCTCTCCATGGTGCGCGGATCGATCTCCGACAACCGCACACCACCGCCCGTGACCTCGGCCTTCTTGTAGCCTTCATCGCCGTTCCACGGCAGTTCACCGCGCACCAGCGTGTCGAGCAGGCGCCGACGCTCCTCGCGCGTGAGTTCGGCCAGCAGACGTGTGGGTTCCACGCGGGCCTGCGCCAGCAATACGGCGGTGAGTCGCTCGGGCATTTCGCCACGCACGGCAGTGCTCACCTGCCGAGTGCCCTGTGGCTTGAGCAGCGTCTCCCACGCGGCCTCATCGTGCGCGGTCCACTTCACACGCACGCCGGCCCGCGGGTCGCCGCCCTCGAGGCGCGAGCGCACCACCACATGCGACACGTTCAGCACCGAAGGTCCACTGTAGCCGCGGTGCGTGAAAAGAAATCCGCCTGTCGCCGATGCCGATCGTGTCTCATCACGCGCCGACAGGGTGACCTCGAGCGAGATGCCGCTCAACTCGGCGTAGTTCGCCGCATCCGATGTGACGGGCGTGAGCGCCGCGTAGGTGGGATGCACCACATGCCCGAGCTTCGTGAGCAGACGCAGACCGGTGCCATCGCTACCAGTATTCGGTACAGACAGGCCACCGGTGGCCACGATGACGGCGTCGGCGTGCAATGGAATGTCGTCGGCCACATGCACCGACCATCCATCACCTTCGCGCACGATGTCGGTGACCATCGTCTCGGTGCGGAGCTGCACACCGCGGCGTGCCGCGAGGTCGAGCAGGCCATCGCGTACATCGCGCGCCTTGTGCGATGCCGGAAACAACTTCACCGACTCCACTTCTTCTTCGAGTGCGATGCCCACCTCCTGCTCGAAGAATGCGATCTGCTCGGCCAGCGGCCATGCGCGCACGATCTTGCGCAGCGTGTTGGGCGATGAGTCGGTCACAAACCGCGATTCATCGAGTCGAGCCGGCAGCACGTTGCAGCGCCCGCCACCGCTGATGAGGATCTTGCGGCCACCATCTCTGGTGCGCTCCAGCAGGATCGTCTCGGCACCACCTGCGGCTGCAAAGATGGCTGCCATCGTGCCCGCAGCCCCCGCACCGATCACCACCACCCGCCGCATTGCACCAGCCCGTGAGGAAGACACGGCGCCTCTGGAAGCAGTGGCGCCACAGGGAGTATGGGCGGAGACCGTGGCTAACGGTATGCCCGGTCGGGCCCGGCACGGCGTCCCTGATCGGGGAACACACCAGTGGCCTCAGGGTGTGACAGGAACCCTGCCGCAGGGGACGCGCTGTTGGATCTGGCGCAGGTCCCTCCCACCGTGGCCGCTCGCATAGTACTCACGCTGCTTCCGGGAACGAACATGTCGACCATGTCCAAGACTCGTGACATCCCTGCACTCATAATCTGGCTCATTCTGTGTTTTGCGACGGCCTACATCGGCGCCATGGCGACACGCGATGCGCCGGTGTTCTACGCACAATTGTCGCTCGCCTCGTGGGCACCGCCCGCATCGGTCTTTGGACCGGTCTGGACCGTGCTCTACACCATGATGGCGATCGCGGCCTGGATGGTGTGGCAGCGGCGCAATGCACCGGGCGCGGATGTCGCGATCGGCGTGTTCGTGCTGCAGTTGGTCGTGAACGCACTGTGGAGCTGGGTGTTCTTCGCCTGGCATCGCGGGGCATTGGCCTTCGTGAACATCGTGGTGCTGTGGCTGCTGATCGTGGCCACTATTCTGCTGTTCAAGCGGATTCGGCCGTCGGCAGCGTTGATGCTCGTGCCGTACCTCGCGTGGGTCAGCTTCGCGACGGCGCTCGCCTATTCGGCATGGCAGCGGAACCCGGGGTTGCTGTAGTGGGTGACCACCGGGTTGCGGACATTGTTGTGGGGAGAGGGAACGCGGATCACCCAGTCTCGGTGACCGGCGGGGCTGGCAGTGACTACCACCGGGATTCTGTCATGAGCAAAACAATGACGAAGGCGTTGCTCGCGGGCGTGCTGCTTTTCACGAGCGCGGGGTGCTCTGATCCTGCCGCGCCTTCTGGACCGGTGTACATCGATGTGGCATCGTCGTTTGCCCGCAATGATCGCGGGGTGGCGGAAGTGCCATTTGTGGTGGAAAACCGCGGGACCGAGTCGGTTCGTGTCAACCGGTGCGGGGCATCGCTTTCGATCACGGTGGAGCGGCGCGAAGGCAAAGCGTGGGAGACCTATGCGACGACCGTATGTCCCGCGATCAATCCCATGGACCCCGTACCCCTCGAGTCTGCGGCGCGCCGGGAACAACGTACTCACGTGCAGGAATCCGGCATCTATCGGCTCGTACTATCGACTGAATCCAGTTCGGTGACCTCCGCCTCATTCACTGTTCGCTAGGAAAACTCCCATGCGTGTCACACCGATCGCTCTGGTATGTGTGCTGGCTGCCTGCACCACCGCGGATCATGCACCGGCAGACACGGTAGCCGCGGCGATCCCCGACACGGCGGCCGCCGCCGCATCGCAGTTCATCACGGCTCATGGCTTTGGTCCGCTTGCACTTGGCATGACGACCGCCGACGCCGGCAAGGTCACCAACGGCGCGCTCACGGTGCCGTCGCCCAGCGCACCGGATCAGTGTGAGTACGCCAAGTGGGAGACTGCTCCCAATGGCGTGATGGTCATGTTCGTGGGCGGTGTGCTCAAGCGCGTCGATGTCATGCAGCCCGGCACGCCCACGGTGGAGGGGCTTGAGGTCGGGCAGACGGCTGCGCGCGCCGATTCGCTGTACGGCGCCAAGGCCACGCGCCAACCGCACAAGTACGAAGCGGGGGAATACCTGATCGTGAAGCCGCTCGCGCCACAGGATTCACTGCAGCGCTTGGTGGTGGAGCTCACCGGCGGGAAGGTCGCCCGATTCCGTATCGGCCTCTTCCCGGAAGTGGAGTGGGTCGAAGGCTGCGCGTGACGCGGCAACAGGCGAGATCGGTCGGACTTCCGACTAGTTTTGGTCTACCTGTGCTCCATCGCCTCTGTCTGGGACCTCCATGCACGTTTCGCACGCCATTGCTGCCCGCCGCTCGATCCGCACGTTCACGGACCGCGCCATCACCCGTGAAGATCTCGAGCCGCTCTTTCACGACGCCAACCTGGCGCCCAATCACCGCCTGACGCAGCCGTGGCGCTTCTATGTGCTCGGCCCCGAAGGCCGCGCGGGCTACGGACTCGCACTCGGCAATCGCAAGGCGAAGAAGGCCACCGATGAAGCGCAGGCCGACAAGATGCGCAAGGACACCAGCGACTCACATCGCGCGTGGCCGTGCATGGTGGTCGTGGCCATGACGCTGAACGAAAACGCCGAAATCCGTGAAGAAGACTACGCCGCCACGATGATGGCGGTGGAGAATCTCTGCATCTCGGCCGTCGCGCATGGCCTTGGCACGTACATCCGCAGCGGTGCCATCATGGACGATCCCGCCGCGCGTGCCGCAGTGGGCGTACCCGAGGGTGAACGCATCGTCGCGGTGCTGACCGTCGGTGAACCGGCCGAGCAGCCGCCGGAGAAGACGCGCCGTCCGGCAACGGAACTCACGCACTGGGTCGACTGAACAGTCGACTGAACATCGGTCTGACCACAAAACAACGGGGCGCTCCGGCATCAGCCGAAGCGCCCCGTTGTTTTTCCGCTCTCGCGGCTTACGCCACGTCGAAGCGATCGAGGTTCATGACCTTGGTCCATGCGGCCACGAAGTCATGCACGAACGATTCCTGCGCATCGCTGCTGCCATACACTTCGGCGAGAGCGCGCAGGATGGAGTTGGAACCGAACACCAGGTCCGCGCGCGTGCCGGTCCACTTCACCTCACCGGTCGCACGGTCGCGGCCTTCGAACACATCCTGCGCGGCCGACGTCGACTTCCACGCCGTACCCATGTCGAGCAGGTTGACGAAGAAGTCATTGCTCAACGTGCCGGGGCGCGACGTGAACACGCCGTGCTTGGCGCCACCCACGTTCGCGTCGAGTGCACGCAGGCCACCCACCAGCACCGTCATCTCGGGCGCGGTGAGCGTGAGCAGCTGTGCCTTGTCCACCAGCAACGCTTCCGACGGCACGCTGTACGCCGCCTTCTGGTAGTTGCGGAAGCCATCGGCCACCGGCTCCAGTACGCCGAACGATTCCACGTCCGTCTGCTCCTGCGATGCGTCCATGCGGCCGGCCGTGAACGGCACCGACACCGTGACGCCGCCCTGCTTCGCGGCCTGCTCGACGGCGGCGTTACCGCCGATGACGATCAGGTCGGCCAGCGACACCTTCTTCTTGCCGGCCTGCGACGCGTTGAACGCCTGCTGAATGCTCTCGAGGGTGCCGAGCACCTTGGTGAGCTGCGCGGGGTTGTTGGCTTCCCAATCCTTCTGCGGCGCAAGACGGATGCGCGCGCCGTTGGCGCCGCCACGCTTGTCCGAGCCACGGAACGTGGAGGCCGAGGCCCACGCGGTGGACACCAGTTCCTGCGTCGTCAAACCCGAGGCGAGGATCTTGCCCTTGAGCGTGGCCACGTCCTGCGCATCCACGAGATCGTGGTCGACCGCAGGAATCGGGTCCTGCCAGATCAGTTCTTCGGCCGGGACTTCGGCGCCGAGGTAGCGCGAGCGCGGGCCCATGTCACGGTGCGTGAGCTTGAACCACGCGCGCGCGAAGGCGTCGGCGAACTGCTCGGGGTTCTCGTGGAAGCGGCGCGAGATCTTTTCGTATTCGGGATCGAAGCGCAGCGACAGGTCGGTGGTGAGCATTGCCGGTGCATGACGCTTGGTGGCGTCGTGTGCATCGGGCACGGAGTTCGCGCCCTGACCATGCTTCGGCGTCCACTGATGGGCACCGGCCGGGCTCTTCGTGAGCTCCCAGTCGTAGCCGAACAGGTTCCAGAAGAAGTTGTTGCTCCACTTGGTCGGCGTGGAGGTCCACGTGACTTCGAGGCCGCTGGTGATCGCGTCGCCGCCCTTGCCGCTGGCGTGCGTGCTCAGCCAGCCGAAGCCCTGCGCTTCGATATCACCACCTTCCGGTTCCACACCCACGAGCGCGGCATCACCGGCGCCGTGTGTCTTGCCGAACGTGTGACCGCCGGCGATGAGCGCCACGGTCTCTTCATCGTTCATGGCCATGCGGGCGAACGTCTCGCGGATATCCCGCGCGGCGGCGATCGGGTCCGGATTGCCGTTCGGGCCTTCCGGGTTCACATAGATGAGACCCATCTGCACGGCCGCCAGCGGGTTCTCGAGGTTGCGGTCACCCGAGTAGCGCTTGTCGTCGAGCCACTTGGATTCGGCGCCCCAGTAAATGTCCTGCTCGGGCTCCCACACGTCGGCGCGGCCACCAGCAAAGCCGAAGGTCTTGAAGCCCATCGACTCGAGAGCCACGTTGCCGGCGAGGATCATGAGGTCGGCCCACGACAGCTTCTTGCCGTACTTCTGCTTGATCGGCCACAGGAGGCGGCGGGCCTTGTCGAGATTGCCGTTGTCGGGCCAGCTATTGAGCGGCGCAAAGCGCTGCGTGCCCGAGCCACCGCCACCGCGGCCGTCGCCGGTGCGGTAGGTGCCGGCACTGTGCCACGCCATGCGGATGAAGAGCGGGCCGTAGTGACCGAAGTCGGCCGGCCACCAGTCCTGCGAATCCGTCATCAGCGCGTGCAGGTCCTGCTTCACGGCGGCGAGATCGAGCGTCTTGAACTCTTCCGCGTAGTTGAAGGCCGTGCCCATGGGGTCGGCCTGCGGCGAGTTCTGATGCAGCATCGCGAGGTTGAGCTGATTGGGCCACCAGTCGCGATTCGAACGGGCGCCAATGGACGTCGCCTTCATCGAACCATGATCGACCGGGCACTTGCCCCCGGATGCAGCAGAATGTCCTTCCATAATCGTACGTCCCCGGAGCGGAGCAGGGTGGGTGCCAGACAGCGGGCGGTGCGCAAACCGTGCGCGACGGAATCGCCGCAGTCTGGGCGAAGATCCGTAATGATACGCAATGAAGCGATAGGCGCCAATGACTCAACTGCAATATTTGATATAGGAAAACGCAATATCTTGGTATCCACTATGTCGCGACTTCGATGCGCTCCCCCGGGCGGATCGGCTGGACGGTGGTCTGCAGCGCCGGACCCAGAGACGCCATGGCGTCGGAGTAGGCCGCTTCGCCCTCGAAGTGCGACCAGCCTTCGTAGTGGATGGGCACCACGGTGCGCGCGCCGCTGAGCGTGCAGAATGCGGCCAGCTCCTGTGCCCGCGCGGTGTAACGCAGGGGGCCGGTGATGCCGAAATGCACGCCGCCCAGATGCAGGAGCAGCGCGCCAATGGGGAGTCGCCGCGGCACTTCGTGCACGCCGCTGAACATGACCGTGTCGCCGGAGATCCAAAGCGCGCCGTAGCGCTGGCCTTCCCACTGCAGCGCGAACCCAATCACGTCACCGGCCAGCTTCGCGACCAGCGGTGCGCCATGCCGGCACGGCGTGGCGGTGATGCGAAGGGGTGGTTTGTCGGAGGCGGCCAGCGTGGTCTCCTGCCAGGGCGCGAGGCCGATGGCGTTTCCACGCAAGCGTCGGGCGCCGGCGGTGGTGGTGATCACATGACGAGCGCGGGGCAGCAGTGCACGCCCGGCCGTGTCGAGATTGTCGGCGTGCTGGTCGTGAGAGAGCAGCACCGCGTCGATGGGCGGCAGGTCGCTCACCGCGATGGCCGGTCCTGCGAGCTTCGTCGACGCAGACCCCCAGCCGAAGTTGTAGCGCCGGCCGGGGGGATCGAACGTGGGGTCGGTGAGCAGGCGCCATGGACCGACTTCGATGAGCGTCGTCGGTCCGCCGATGTGCGTGACGTGGATGCGATCCATCGTGGTCATCACGGTCATCATGACGCCTGTTGATGCATGGGGAGTGTCAGACTGCGCGCACGGGGCTTGTGCGGGCGTGCTGGATGGCCCAGTCGAGTGCGTAGTCGGCGATCTGCTCCCACCCCTTCTGCGCGGGCAGCAGGTGCGCGAAACCCTCGAACTCCTTCACCTCGGTCACCGTGTTGGACTTGTAGTGCTTGGCGTTGGAGCGCTGCACCGCGGGTGGCATGAGGTTGTCCTCACCACCGGAGATGAACAGCAGCGGCGGACGCGCATCGTTGTGGTAGTCCACCCAGGTCTCCTGGTGACCGGGCGTGACATTGGCCAGCACACTGTCCCAGAAGATCGCGCCCGACGCCGGCACGTGATACCGCTCGTACATCGCGCGCGAATCGGCTTCGCTGAACGTGTTCGTGAACGCGTAGTGCCACTGTTCGTGCGTGAACCCAACCGCCTTGTGTCGGTTGGACGGATTCTTGAGTACCGGGAATGTAGACTTGAGCTGCGAAAACGGCGCAACGAGCACACCCTCGGTGGGTGCGGAGTTCATGGCGACACCCACCGCACCAAGCCCCTTGTCGAGCAGGCGCTGCACGAACACGCCACCGGCCGAATGGCCCATGAGAATCGGCAGCGTGTCGAGCGACTTCACGATCTCCTCGAGGCGCGCGATGATCTGCGGCACCGTGACCTGCTCGATGGGCGTGGGATCCTGATTGAGGGCTTCGACTTCCACTTCGAAGCCGGGATAGGCCGGCGCAATCACGCGATAGCCACGCGCTTCGTAGCGGGAGATCCAGTGTTCCCAGCTTCGTGGGGTGACCCAGAAGCCGTGAACGAGAATGATGGTATCGGGCTTGCCGTTGGCGGACATACGGGCTCCGGAGGCGGTGCGTGAGATGGGGAAGAACAGATGCCGACGCCATCGCGCCGGTACTTCGTGCTCAGGCCGTGAGGAACGCCAGCAGATCGTTGCTCAGCTGGTCCTTGTGCGTATCGGTGATGCCGTGCGGCGCGCCCGGGTAGACCACGAGCTTGGCGTTGCGGATGCGCGCGGCCGACGCCTTGCCGCCCACCGCGAACGGCACGACCTGATCGTCATCACCGTGAATGACCAGCGCGGGTACGTCGATCGCATCGAGATCGCGGTACAGCTGCGAACGATCGGCCAGCGAACCGGCGCGAATGCCATCGAACACCTCGATGGGCACACCATCCGGATTGTCGGCGGTCTTGAGCATGAACGGGGGCACCGCGGCCACCAGCACCACCTGCTTCACTCGGCTCGTGCCGTGCCGGCCGATGTACCGGGCCACTTCCCCGCCGCCGGTGGAGAAACCGATCAGCGTGACGTCCTTCACGTCGAGCGCGGTGATCAGCGCGGCGAGGTCGTCGGCATACGTGTCCATCTCATTGCCGTGCCAGGTCTGCGTGGACCGGCCGTGACCGCGCCGGTCATGCGCGATGCAACGGAAGCCCTTGTTGGCCAGGAACAACATCTGCGCTTCCCAGCTGTCGGCATTCAGTGGCCAGCCGTGACTGAACATCACCACCGGGCCGGTGCCCCAGTCCTTGTAGTAGATCTGCGTGCCGTCGGGCGTGGTGATCGTG
>NZ_DASWXE010000034.1:0-9330 GCF_036405635.1 Gemmatimonas sp.
GTCCCCAGCAGTTGTCTCGCTCTCTCCCAAGCGCCATTCTGTCTATTGTGATTCCTACCCGTCTTGAGGCCGAGCGCCTGGTCCATGAATGGACCGCCTCCGAGTCCCTCCGTAAGCACATGCTGGCCGTCGAATGCGCCATGCGCGCGTACGCCCGTCATCTGGGCGAAGACGAAGAGCTGTGGGGAGTGACCGGGCTCATCCACGATTTTGATTACGAACGCTATCCCAACGATTCCCAGGCCGCGGATGTCGAACATCCGGCGGAAGGGGTGCGCTACCTGCGCACGCTGGAGTGGCCGGAGAGTGTCTGTGAGGCGGTGCTGGGCCATGCGCACTACTGCGGGGTACCGCGGGTGACCCCCATGGCCAAGGCGCTGTTCGCGGTGGACGAGTTGACCGGATTGATCACGGCCTGCGCCCTGGTGAAGCCCTCCAAGGCGGTGGCCGACGTGGATGTGGCCGGAGTTCGCAAGAAGATGAAAGACAAGGCCTTCGCGCGCGGCGTGAACCGCGATGACATCGTGCAGGGTGCCGACGCCCTTGGCGTGCCGCTGGATGAACACATCCAGCGGGTGCTGACGGCTATGCAGGCACACGCCGAGCCGCTGGGTTTGGCCGGAATTGCCCCCTCATCCTCAACGACGTTTTCCGGCGATGCGTAAGTCGGGTGACCCTACCCGATCCTGTGACTGCCCTCTCCCTCCCGATCCCGAATGCGTCGCCCAGCAAAGGGCGGCCCGAACGGGCTGTGTCCGATATTCGGGTAATGGGGCCGTCCGTGGCATCTGAGCGCCCGATTTCCCCCGAAGCGCTCGAGGAGCGGGAACTGGTCCTGGCCGCACAGGCTGGGGACAATGCCGCCTTTGCAGGCCTGGTCCGGCGCCATCAGCGCCGGGCTTACGCCGTGGCCCGGGCAATCGTCCTTTCGCATGACGACGCCGAGGATGCGGTGCAGGAAGGATTTCTGCATGCGTTCCGAGCGTTGGAGCGGTTTCGTCCCGAGCAGGCTTTTGGGGCGTGGCTGCACCGCATTGTCGCCAATGCGGCCCTCGACATCGCGCGCCGCCGGAAGGTGCGTGATGCCGATGAATTGCCGGAGACGCTCTCGTCTCCACATCGAGACCCCGCAGAATCCGACGAACTGCGCGCGCGGTTGACGCGTGCGCTGGACACCCTCGGCGAACGGCAGCGCGCAGTGATCGTGCTGCATGACGTCGAGGGATATAAACACGCAGAGATCGGCGCCCTGCTCGGTATCCCCGAGGGGACTGCCCGATCGGACCTGCATCACGCTCGGGCGCACCTCAGGCGCCAGTTGAGCAACCTTCGGAGTGAAAAATGAACGGCACACGGAACGACGACGGGCGGAGCCCGGGCGCGGATCCCCAGGTGACCGCGATGTTGCGGGCGCACTACGCGGCGCCACAGGACAACGCCCTCTGGGCGAAACAGGAACAGCGCATCATGCAGTCCCTGCCGCTGCGACTGGGCAAGGTGGTGCAGGAACTCCGCCCGTCGTGGTGGAGTGGCTTCGCGGAGCTGCGCACGGCGGAATTGCGGACGGCAGGATTGATTGCGGCCACACTGGCGCTGCTGGCGGCTGGTGCGACGTTCGTGCGCGATCAGGCCGCCAACGCCAAGGCACGTGAGCTGGCCGCCCGTGAGGTGGTCGAGTCCACGCAGCCGCTGGATGATGTGACGCTGACGCGGGTGCGCCCGCACCTGCCGGCCGACGCGCCGGAACGGTATCTGCATCCGCTCGACTACTAGTCCGTCGGCAGTACCGTGTCCTCCCCCCGCCCAAAGTCGCTCGCCATCATGTTCCTGCTCGGTGCCTTCCTGATGGGAGGCGCCGTGGGGTTCGCCGCAGAGCGGGTGGTCACGCCACCCAGCGCGCCGCGCGTGACTGATGAGCGAGCCATGCTCGACGAGCTCGACCGAGAACTTTCCCTTAACGCCGACCAGCGCCGAGTCGTCGATTCGGTGTGGGAGTGGCGGAAGGACCGGTCCCGCGAAATCATGCGCATCGTCCGCCCGTCCCTGGATTCTTTGCGGGACAGTGCGCGGGTGCTCATGATGAACACGTTCGACAGTACCCAGGTGGCGGGATTCCGCCGACTGCTCGAGCGCAACCAACGCGTCGCGGACAGCACGGCGCGTGCACGAGGTGAAGTCCGGTGAAGCTTGGTCAGTCCGTTGGTCTGGCTTTGGTCGGGGCGGTCCTGGTGGCCGCCCCGCTTGGCGCTCAACCCCCTGCCGTCCCCGAAGACGGCGCCCGCCCGGTCTCGCTGCGCGAGGCGATCGACATGGCCGCCCGCAATGCGCCAGCGGCCGTCCAGGCGCGGGGGTTGAACCGCAACGCCGCGGCCGCACGGCGGCAGGCGGTGGCGTCCTACTTTCCCACCGTCAATCTGAACGCGACGAGTGGTCATACGCAGGGCACCACGATCAACAGCTTCAACGGTCAGCTGACGGCTCTGTCGGGCAACCCGTGGAGTTACGGCAACACGCTCCGTATGGATCTGGAGCTGTTCGATGGTGGTCGTCGCTTCTCTGAGGCCCGACGGATCCGGGCCACGGCCGACGTTGCCGAAGTAGCGGCAACCACGGCGCGTTTTGATGCGACCCTGCAGGTCAAGCAGCAGTACTACGCGGCACTGGCCGCGCGTGAGTCTGCCGCAGCGGCCAAAGCGCAGCTCGAGCAGGCCGACCAGCAGCTCAAGGCGTCCACAGCACGCGTTGCCGCCGGTGTGGCGACCAAATCGGACTCCCTCCGGTCTGCCATTTTGGTGGGTAACGCGCAGCTGGCCGTACTCACGGCCGAAAACGACCTGCGAGTGGCAAACGCCTCGTTGACGCGCGTGGCGGGATCGACCGCGACGATCACGGCGTCCGTGACGGACACGCTCGACTCTCCCGTGGATTTGCCGTCGGAGGCCGAGCTGACGATGCTGGCCAGCGACGGCCCGGCCATCCGTTTGGCCCAGTCGAACGTGGCGGTGGCCCGCGCGGCGAAGCAGACCCAGCGTACTACCTACCTGCCAACGCTGGGAATGCAGTTCAATTACGCCTTCAATCAGAACGCGGCGGGCTTTGTGGGCCGCAACCTGCTGCTGGTGGGCAGTGAGCATGCCACGCGTCAGACGATGAACTTCAATATCAGCTATCCGCTGTTCAACGGGCTGCAGCGTGAATCACAGACGGTACAGGCCGATGTGACGCTCACGAATGCCGAGGCACAGCTGCGCGACGCACAGCTCGCCGCCAAGCAGAACCTCACAAACTTCCTGCGCTCGCTGCAGAACGCGATGGCCCGTGTGCAGGTGCAGATGGCGGCCATCGCGGCGGCGGAAGAAGACCTTCGTGTGCAGCAGCAGCGCTACGAACTGGGTGCCTCCACGCTGCTCGATCTGCTCACCTCGCAGACCACGCTGAACCAGGCGCGTCAGGCACTGATCCAGGCCCGCCTGGACAGCCGTATCGCACGCGCGCAGCTGTCAGTCCTGGTGGGTCGCGAGCTGTAGTCCGCCCCACGCCGACAGGTACCACACCTGTAGAAGCCCACAGCCGCCTTCGGTGGCTGTGGGTTTTGTTTTTCGAGGCCATGAGCCGCTTTGTCCAGTGTTTGGCAAGGAACGCCGCGATTACATTAGTCGGGTCCTATCACTCCAAATGACCGACGACCAACAGCCTCCGTCTTCGCCGTCAGAAGCCGGAGATACAGAAAGCAGCACCGACGCGAAGCCCGCGGACGAGCCCAGTACACGCTCCTCCGGGTCGCTTCGCCACCCCAGCGGACCCGCGCCTGACCCAGGTCCGGTCAATGCGCTGGAGGCCGCGCCGGGCTCGGAGTTCCGCGCAAGCACCGGGATGTTTCCCGCCGCCTCCGTCACCACGCACCAGCGCGATGAACACCCCACCGGCAAGCGGCTGGCCGTCCTCACGCTGACGGCGCTTGGTGTGGTCTACGGGGATATCGGCACCAGTCCCCTCTACTCCATCAAGGAGTGTTTCAGCCCGCTCTATGGGCTCCAGCCCACACGCGAGAATGTCTTCGGTATTCTCTCGCTCATCGTCTGGGCGCTCACGCTCGTGGTCACGGTGAAGTACGTAGGCTACGTGCTGAGAGCCGACAACCGCGGTGAAGGCGGCACCTTTGCCCTGCTCGCGCTGATTTTCCCGCGCGGCACGCCACAGAGCTTTGCCAAAGGCGGCATCTTCGTCGCACTGGCGCTCTTCGGTACGGCCCTGCTCTACGGCGACGGCATCATCACGCCCGCCATGACCGTACTGGGCGCCATGGAAGGCCTCGAAGTCGCCTTCCCGCAACTGGCACACTACATCGTGCCCTTCTCGCTGGTCATCCTCACCGCGCTGTTCCTCGTGCAACGACACGGCACAGACCTGATCGGCAAAGCGTTCGCTCCGATCATGGTCCTGTGGTTTGGTGTGATCTCCGTGCTCGGTCTGATGGAGATCCTCCATTCGCCGTGGATCCTCGCCGCCGTGAATCCGATGTACGCCGTGCACTTCGTACAGGCGCACGGCAAGCTCGCGTTCTTCGTGCTGGGTTCGGTGGTGCTGGTCATCACGGGCGGCGAAGCGCTGTACGCCGACATGGGTCACTTCGGTCGCCGTCCGATCAGCATCGCGTGGCTGGTCATGGTATTCCCGGCGCTGCTGCTCAACTACTTCGGCCAGGGCGCGCTGCTCGTTCGCATGCCGGAAGCCGCCGAGAACCCGTTCTTCTTGCTCGCGCCACGCGCGATGCTCATCCCATTGCTCGTGCTGGCCACGCTGGCGGCCATTGTAGCGTCCCAGGCGATGATCTCCGGCGCGTTCTCGGTCACGCGACAGGGCATCGCGCTGGGCTTCATCCCGCGTCTCGAGATCAAGCACACGTCGCAGAAGGAAGAAGGGCAGATCTACATCCCCGAGGTGAACTGGTTCATCGCCGTCGGCTGTCTGCTCATCGTCGTGGCCTTCAAGAACACGTCGGCGCTGGGTGCGGCCTACGGCATCGCCGTGACCGGCACCATGCTCATCACCAGCGTGCTGTTCTATCTCGTCGCCCGCATCCGTTTCCGCTGGGAACCCTGGCAGGCCATCCTGCTCACATTGGTGTTCCTGTCGGTCGACTTGCTGTTCTTCAGCGCCAATGTGGTGAAGCTGGCCCATGGCGGCTGGGTCCCGATGGTGCTGGGTGTGTTGCTGTTCATCCTGATGCTCACCTGGAAGCGCGGCCGAGCCCTGCTCATGCAGCGTCTGGCGGAAGGCACCATGCCCATCGCCCTCTTCCTCGATGGCGTCGCGCAGTCCAAGGTGCATCGTGTGCCTGGCACGGCGGTGTTCATGACCGGCAATGATGACGGCGTACCCCCCGTGCTGTTGCATCATCTCAAGCACAACAAGGTGCTGCACGAGCGGGTATTGCTGGTGTCGGTGAAAACAGCCGATATCCCCGAGACCAGCGCCTCAGAGCGGGTGCGTGTACTGCCGCTGGGTCACGGTTTCTGGCGCGTGATTGCTTCGTACGGCTTCATGCAGACGCCCAATGTGCCGCAGATCCTCGAAGTGGTGGATCAGATGGGCATTCGCTGCAAGCCGATGGAAACGAGTTACTTCCTTGGCCGCGAGCGTCTGATTCCCGTGCCAGGCAGGCCAGGAGATCGTATTACGCTGTCGAAGTGGCGCAAGATCGTGTTCTCGATCATGGCACGCAACGCGAGATCGGCGACGGATTTCTTCAATATCCCGCCCAATCGTGTGGTGGAGCTGGGTACTCAGATCGAGTTCTGACCTGTGCGCAATGGGCAGTGAAACCACCGCGCCCATAGCACACAACCCATAGCCGCGGTTCTCTCCAATAGCTGGCGATCATGCCGAGTCCTATCACCTACGACTTACAGCTTAGGACCCGCTCCCCCAGGACCTGAAACCCAAACGCCCGCGCTTCTCAATCGACGAGAAGCGCGGGCGTTTTCGGTTTTAGGGCAGCGGGTACTAAGCTGTAGGCTGCAAGTGGTAGGTTGGAGCTGAGATCTCCAGCTATCGCGAAAAACTGCAGCCGTGAGCTATGGGCGATGGGCTGTGAGCTCCAAGACAAAGCAGCTCACGACAGCCCATCGCTCAAACTCAATCGCCAGTCACCGTTGCCGGCTCGAGCGAGCCGGAAGTCGCGCGCTTGCGGCGCGCTTCGCGGCGCTTCACCATCGCGTCGAGATAGGTATACACCACCGGCGTCACGTACAGCGTGATGAGCTGCGAGAACGCGAGACCGCCAACCACCGCCAGACCCAGCGGCTGACGCGATTCGGCGCCGGCGCCATATCCGATGGCGATCGGCAGCGTACCCATGAGAGCTGCCATCGTCGTCATCGTGATCGGACGGAAACGCACACGGGCCGCTTCAAGAATGGCATCCGTGGGATTCATCCCTTCCTTACGTTCGGCCTCGATCGCGAAGTCGATCATCATGATCGCATTCTTCTTCACGAGACCGATGAGCATGATCACGCCGACATACGCGTAGACGCTCAGGTCCTTGCCGAAGATCATCAGCGTGGCGAGTGCACCGACGGCCGCGAACGGCAGGCCGGAGAGAATCGTCAACGGGTGGATGAAGCTCTCGTACAGGATGCCGAGCACGACGTAGATCACGAAGATCGCGACCACGAGCAGTGCGAGCAGGCCGCTCTGCGCCTGTGCAAAGGCCTGCGTGTCACCCGACAGCACCGCCGTCACACCAGTCGGCAGCACGGCGGCCGCTTCCTGCTGCACTGCGGCGACGGCATCACCAAGCGCGACGTTCGGGCGCGTGTTGAACGAGATCGACACGGCCGGCTGCTGGCCGTTGTGCTGTACCGACTGCGGTCCAACACCCTTGGTGAACGTGGCCACCGCACCGAGCGGCACCTGGTTGCCCGTGTTCGAGCGGATGAACAGCTGGCTCAGCGACGCCGGATCACGCTGGAACTCCGGCAGCAGCTCGAGAATGACCTGATACTGATTGACCTGCGTGTAGATCGTCGACACCTGCCGCTGGCCGTAGGCGTTGTACATGGCGTTTTCGATCTGGCTCGCCGTCACACCCAGTGCCGAGGCGCGTTCACGATCGATCGTGACGGATACCTGCGGATTGCCGACCTGCAAGTCGCTGGAAACATTCTCGAGGCCGGGCAGTTCACGCATGCGCACGTCGAGTGCGCGAGCCGCTGTATACAACTCGGCGATGTCGGCGCCCTGCAGCGAGACGGAGTAGGCGCTGTTGCCGCGGCGACCACCGATGTTGATCGGCGGCGGATTGCGGAAGAACACCTGCACGCCCGGCACGCCGGAGGTGGCGCGCGTGAGTTCGCGCATCACTTCGTCGACATGCTTGCGCTGTTCGCGATCGACCAGGGTGAGCTGGATGCGGCCGCTGTTGCTGCCACCACCACCGCCACCACCGATCGACATCAGCGCGAACTTCACGTTCGGGTTGTTGGTGAGAATCGCACCAACTTCACGCACCTTGAGCGCCAGCGCGTCATATCCGATGCCTTCCGGACCTTCCACCGAACCCTGCAAACGACCGGTGTCTTCCGACGGCAGGAAGCCCTTCGGGATGATGATGAACAATCCAACGGTCGCGGCCAGTGTCAGGGCGCTGAACACCATGGTGAGCGGACGATGCTGCATCACCCAGTTCAACGACCGGACGTACAGGTTTTCGGTGCCCTGATAGAGCCGCTCCACCGAGCGCCACTTGCCCTGCGTGTCCGCGTGCCCTTCACCGCCCTTGAGGAACTTGGCGGCCAGCATCGGCGTCAGCGTCAGCGACACGAAACCGGATACGAGGATGGCCACGCCGATGGTGACAGCAAACTCGCGGAACAGGCGACCAACCAGTCCGGGCATGAACAGCAGCGGAATGAACACCGCCACCAGCGACAGCGTCATCGAGAGAATCGTGAAGCTGATTTCCCGCGAGCCATCGAGCGCCGCCTGGACAGGGCCTTTCCCCATTTCCATGTGACGCACGATGTTCTCGAGCATCACGATGGCGTCGTCGACCACGAAGCCGACGGCGAGAGTGAGGGCCATCAAAGTCAGGTTGTTGAGGCTGTACCCCAACGCATACATCACGATGCACGTGCCGATGATCGAGAATGGCAGCGCCAGTGACGGGATGATCGTCGCCCGCATGTTGCGCAGGAACAGGAAGATCACCATCACGACGAGCGCCACCGTCAACAGCAGCGTGAACTGCACGTCCCACACCGAATGCTCGATGCTCTCGGCGCGGTTGAAGATCGTTTCCACCTGCACGCTGGGCGGCAGTTGCGGCAGCAGTTCCTGCATGGCCGCATCCACGCCCTTCGCCGTACCCACCGTGTTGGCGCCAGGCTGACGGATGATGGCGAGCGAAATGTTCGAGCGACCATTGAGCTCGCTCATGCCACGCATGTTCTGCAGGCCGTCGAACACGTTCCCAAGGTCGCCAAGTCGTACGGGTGTACCGTTGCGGTAGGCCACCACCAGCGCGCGGAACTCGGAGGCGTTCTTGAGCTGGCCGGTGGCCTGCAGCGTGAACGACTGGTTCGGACCCATCAGCACGCCGGCCGGTGAATTCGAGTTGCCGGAGTTGATGGCCGACTGCACTTCATCGATGCCGATGCCGCGCTGCGCCAGCGCGCTCGGGTCGAGCTGCACACGCACCGCGTACTTGGCCGAACCGAACACCTGCACCTGCGCCACGCCGGTGATCGTGCTCAGGCGCTGGGCGATGAAGGTCTCGGCGTACTCATTCAACTCCGTGCGCGAAAGCACGTCGGAGTTGAGCGAGTACATCATGATCGGCGCGTCGGCCGCATTCGCCTTGTTGTACGAGGGCGGGTTGATACCCTGCGGCAACTGGCGCAGCGACTTGGAAATGCCCGACTGGATGTCGGCCGCCGCCTTGTCGATATCGCGATCGAGGTTGAACTGGATCGTGACGTTGGTGCTGCCCTGCGAGCTCGACGACGTGATGTTGTCGATGCCGGAGATCGTGGCAAACTGCTGCTCGAGCGGCGTTGCCACCGACGTCGCCATGACTTCCGGGCTCGCGCCTGGCAGGTTGGCGGAGACGGTGATCGTGGGATAGTCGATCGTCGGAAGATCGCTGACCGGCAGCCTCTGATACGCGAGCACACCGAAGATCAGGATGGCGGACATGACGAGCGTCGTCATGACGGGTCGCTTGATCCAGATCTCGCTGATGTTCATGCCTTCGACCGGCTCACCGGTCTCTTTCTGCTGCTGCCGTTCGTCGCTCATCGCGCCTGGCCTCCCTGGCCTCCGGAC
>NZ_DASWXE010000035.1:0-8040 GCF_036405635.1 Gemmatimonas sp.
AGGCTACCCACGGTCGCTTCATAGCCCGCATTGAAGCCGTTCGTGGTGTCGGCCGGGATGATCGTCTCGATCTTGCCGTCCACCTTCTGCTTGTTGTCGTACACGGTGCGACCAGCGAGAATCGCTTCCTGCACCTGCGCCGGTGTCAGATCGTTCACCGGTGGCGCCTGCACGCCAACCTTGAACGCGGGCTTCCCCGTGTCGGGCTTGGCGGCTGCGGGGGCGCCGGCTGCTGCACCAGCAGGTGCGGCGCCCGGTGCTCCCGCGGCGCTGGCCATACGCGCCGGAGCCGCAGCACCAGGCGCACCACCACCCGGCTGCGCGCCCACCGCCGGCGTGGCCGGCGCAGCACCCTGACGGAGGCGCAACTGCGCCGCCTGCTCAGCGGCCTGCTTCTCGAACGCCTTGATCACCGAATCCCGCATCTTCTCGGGCAGGAAGCTGAACAACACTTCGTTGCGCTTGCGCGCCGCAGCCTGCTGGCGCGAGAGCTCTTCGGTGAGATCGACGGTGTTCGTACGGATCGACGCGTCCGCGCCAGCCGCCATCAACGCCTTCACCGCGTCCGCGCGATCAGATGCTGCCGCGAACATCAGGGGCGTCTGTCCCCACGACGGTTCTTTCGCATTCACGTCGGCTTTGGCGGCCACGAGCGCCTTCACGCTGGCCGCATCACCGGCCTGCGCCGCCAGGTGCAGCGCCGTGGCGCCCGTTTCAGTAAGCGCCTTGGCATCCGCGCCCGCCGTGAGCAACGCCTGCAGCACCGCGCTGTTGCCCGCGCGCGCTGCCACATGCAACGGCGTATAGGCGCCGTTGCGCGTGACCGGCGTGAGCTTGGCCCCTGCCTTGATGAGTGCATTGGCCATGGCCGCATCACCACGGTCGGCCGCCCAGTGCAGCGCCGTCATACCGTCGCCCTGCGCCGCGTTCACGTCAGCGCGCGAGGCGATGAGCGAACGCACTGTGGCCAGATCGCCACGCATGGCGGCCTGCGCCATGGCTGTCGACGACACCGGGGCGACCGGCGATGACGACGACACACGCATCACTGGCTTGCTGTCCTGCGCCACCAGCGGGGACACCGTCCCCGCCAGCAGCACCGCAGCTCCTGCGAGCCGCGTCGACCACTGATTCACGTCCATCAGCTGATCCTCAGGCGTTGGAGTACAGCGCGAACGGCGAGACACTGTCGCCGAAGCTCGGCGTGTCGATGCCGTAGTTGTGCAGCAGCGAGAGAAACACGTCGGCCATCGGCGTGCCGTCCGGCGCCTTGAGGTGCGTGTTGCGCGGAAGCGAAGCCTGTTCGCCGCTGAGGATGATCAGCGGGCAACGACGGTGGTTGTGCACGTTGCCGTCGGCCATCGGCGAGCCGTACACGATGGTCGTGTTGTCCAGCAGGTTGCTGTCGCCGTCCTTCGTTTCCTTGAGGCGCTCGAGGAAGTACGGCAGCATCCCCACGTGATACTTGTTGATCAGGTTGAACTCCATGATGGCCGCTTCACGACCGCCATGGTGCGACGCCGGGTGGAAGCCCTTGTTCGTACCGCTCTCGACAAACACGCGGCTCGACGCATCGCGGCCCGTCTTGAACGAGAACACGCGCGTCATATCCGACTGGAACGCCAGCACCTGAATGTCGAACATCAGCTTCATGTGCTCTTCGAAGCTGTCCGGCACACCGGCCGGTGCTTCCGGAATCAGGCGCTCGTCACCGCTGGTGTTCTTCGCTTCGACCTTTTCGATACGACGCTCGAGTTCGCGCACGTTTTCGAGATACTGATCGACACGACGACGATCGGCCGCGCCGAGGTCGCGCTTGAGCGAGTTGATCTCGCCCACGACCCAGTCGAGGATGCTGCCATTGTCCTTGCGACGCGCCGAACGGTCGGCGTTGTTTGCGCCGGCACCGAAGAGCATGTCGAACGCCGCGCGCGGATTGCGGATCATCGGCAGCGGCTCAGTGGGCGACGCCCAGCTGATCGTGTCCGTGTACGCGCAAGCGTAGTTGTAGAAGCAACCGCCAGCCTGGTCGAGGTTCTCGATGCACAGCTGCATCGACGGCAGCGGCGTGTCCTGGCCGATCTTCCGGGCCACGATCTGGTCGAAGGACGTGCCGACGAACAGGTCAGAACCCTGCGTCTGCTTCGGGTGCGACTGCGTGAGGAACACCGCGCTCGAACGGAAGTGATCGCCGCCGATTTCCGGCGCGTCGAACGCTTCGGCCATGCGGACGTCCGTGTTGCTCACGATCGTCAGGTTGTCACGCCACTTGTCGAGTGGAATGAGCGCGCCTTCCGGATTGAGCGAGAACTGCTTGCCCACACCTTCCGGCGCCCACAGGAACTTGGACGCGCCCCACGTGTTGCTGCCGGCCGCGCCGTGCACCGACTCGATGCACACCAGACGCTTATGACCGGAGGCCGCCGCGCCGCCCGCTTTGGACAGGAACTGCCCCGCCGGCGCCATCGCGTCGAGGTAGGGCAGCGCGATCGTGGCGCTCATTCCCTGCAGGAACGAGCGGCGGGCGAGAGTCTTCTGAGTGAGAAATTGCATTGGATGCTCCTGGCGGTATGAGTCGGCTCAGTTATGTGACGCGTCAGCCGACACAGGCTCGGCGCGCTTGGAGTGGAAGGCCTTGCTGTTCACGACACCCATCACAAACGCGGACATCTTGTACTGCTGCTTGGCTGCCGTCCGCTCGATCTGGCGGATGGTCGGCTGGTCATAGTCTTCCGCGCGGCGTCCGAGCGCGTAGGCCATGAGGTTTTCCGTGAAGTTGCGCATCAGCGGCACGGGCCGCTTGAGCAACGCGGTCGTCAGGTCAGTCGGCGTGGTCAACGGCGTGCCGTCGTACAGCTTGCCGCGCGTATCGAGCAGGGCGCCGTTTTCACGGAAGCGCAGCTTGCCGGTCACGTCGAAGTTGTCGAGTGCCAGACCGATCGGGTCGATGAAGTTGTGGCAGGACATGCACGACGGGTTGTCTCGGTGCATTTCCATGCGCTCGCGCGTGGTGAGCGGTTTGCCTTCTTTGCCACCGGCCGTCTGCTCGAGGTCGGGCACGTTCGGCGGCGGCGGTGGCGGCGGAGCGCCCAGCAGCACTTCCATCACCCACTTGCCACGCAGCACCGGCGATGTGCGATTGCCGAGTGAGGTCTGCACGAGCACGCTGCCTTGGCCGAGCACACCACGACGCTGATCGTCGGCGTACTTCACCTTGCGGAAGTGCGTGCCCACCACGCCTGGGATGCCGTAGTGCTTGGCGAGGCGCTCGTTCACGAAGGTCGAATCCGACGTGAAGGCCGTCAGCACGCTGCGATCCTTGCGCACGAGATCTTCGAAGAACATCTCGGTTTCCGTTTCCATGGCATCGGCCAACTGCTGGTCGTAGTCCGGGAACAGGAAGGCATCGGGATGCACCTTCTCGAGGTCCTGCAGGCGCAACCACTGCGAGGCGAAGCGCGTCGACAGCGCTTCGGCGCGCTTGTCGGCCAGCATGCGCTTCACTTCGGCGTTGTAGACAGCCGGCACCGACAGCTGCTTCTGGCGCGCCAGCGTCAGCAGCCGTTCATCGGGCACCGTGCTCCAGAGGAAGAACGACAGTCGCGACGCGAGCTCGATGTCGTCGATGCGATAGTCCTTGCCCGCCACCGTATTGGCCGGCTCGCGCTCGATACGGAAGATGAAGTGCGGGCTCACCAGCAGAGCCTGAAGACCCAGGCGCACACCTTCTTCAAACCCGTTCTGCCCGCCGGCGGCCGCGCCACGGTCATAGAAGGTCATGAGCGCCTTCTTGTCATTCGCATTGAGCGGACGGCGATAGGCGCGCGTGGCCAGGCGCGTCAGAATCGACTCGGCGCAGGGACGCTGCGCGGCGGTCGTCTTCGGATTGCAGGTGAAGATCGCCTTGCGGCTCGGCGAGTCCGACAGGCCAGTCACCTTGGACGGGCCCATGATCAGGAACTCCATGAGGAACGCCGGCTCGGTCGTGCCGGCCGCACCGGTGCCGCCCGACGCACGTGACCAGTCATGCGGACGGATCAGGTCTTCGTACGGTCCTTCCGCCTTTCGGAGGAACGCCACGGAGACCTTCCGCTGGCCGCCCTGGATCTGGATGGGCTCGGTCAGCAGGTAGTCGGCGCCAAGGGGCAGGTCGGCCGACTCACTGTTGCGGGCCACACCTCGGTCGTAGTGGAGCAGGGAGACGCGTTCGCCGTCGATGGAGACATCGACGTCTTCCACCGGGCGACCCACACCACCACCGACATTCACGCGGATCTGGTAGATGCCGTCAGCCGGGAAGGTGTGCGTCACCACCATGCCACCGCGCGTGCCGTACGGCGTGCCTTCGACGTGATCCCAGGGGTGCTGGGACACGAAGGGCGAGATGCGGTAGTTGGCCTGTCCAGCCGCTGCCGTCCGGTCACCCACCGCCATCCGGCTTACGGCCGAGGCCGCATTGAGGTAGCCGTCGAGCAGGGTCGGCGACATCGCCTGAGCGTCGGAGATGTTGTCGAAGTTCGCGCTCTTGGTGTCGAGCGGGAGCCAGTCGCCCGGATCGATCTCGAGGTTCAGCAGGTCGCGGACGACGCGCTGATACTCCGGACGATTGAGGCGCTGGAAGACACGGGTACCCGGGTTCACCGGTACCGCGTCGATGGTCTGTTCCAGGGTCTCGACCAGCGCCTGCAGCGTGTCACCGCCCGGCCGGCGCGATCCCGGCGGGGGCATCATCTCGGTGCGCAGCTTCCGGATCATCTTCTCCGAGGTCGACAGCTGGGACAGCGTCGAGTCCATGGAGAAGGCGCGAAGCGAGAGGTTACCGCTCCGGGCCGCGCGCTGCGGGTTGTGGCACGAGCCACAGTAGCGCTGGATGGTGGAGTCGAGCGCGGCCATTTCGATGCCGCGCGCTCCGTACTTGGCCTTCGCCTTGGTCGGATACATGGGCCGGGCAAGCACGCCATGGATCCCTGTGACCGGATCGGTCGCGGAAACACTGGGCGCTCGCACGGTTGCCGTGCTCACGATCGACGAGGGGGACGGTGTGGGGGTGCCGTCTTTACCAGACGGCAACGCCGATGATGACGTCGCCGGCGAAAGCAGCGATGTCACCAGAGTCACGGTGGCGGTAATCCCCGACCACGCGAGTAAAACCTTCATGCCGGCCACTCCAGACGGGATGGCGCGCCGTCCATGGGGGACGGCGCGAGTCGAGCCGCATGCACACCAGCGGTGCGTCCGCATCTGCTGGTGCTACCCTCTCCGGTGGGAAGGAGACCGGAGGAGTGCTTGCTATCTGTAATCCGTTTCTACGCGGTACCCCCGCACAGTGCTGACAAGTGCGGGGACCGCGTCACAAACGGATGTGCACAACGCGTGTGCATAACCACTGCACAAAACTGCAGGGAAGACGAGAGATGCCCACTATCGGACATCATCAAGGACGCCGCAAGACTCAGTTCGTTGCAACCACAGAGGGGAGCAACAGTGCGTGCAGCACGTCATGCACAGGTGTTTGTACACCACGTTGCCGTGCAAGGCGCACCACAGCCGATGTCTGCGCATCGAATTCACTCGGACGCTCGGCAATCAGGTCACGCGCCATCGAGGTGTACTCGTTTGGCGGCAAACTGTCGTAGCGCTTCCAGATCTGCTCTTTGGCATCGGCTGGCCACTGCACACCCACTGCACGGCCCACCGCAATGACTTCCTCGATGGCGGTGTCGATCAGGGCCCGCGTTTCCGGCACGGATCGTACGGTTCCGTACGGCTTACGGGACGCTGCACCGACCACGCCAATGGGCTCGATGAAGAGGAATTTTTCCCAGAGCGCCGTGGTCATATCGGCTGGCACGATGGTGTTGATGCCTGCCGCGCGCATGGCATCGGCCACCACGGGAATCATCGCCGCGGTTGCATCAGACAGCGCCGAGCCGGGGCGGGCTCCGAATTCGAGCACCGGTGTCACGGCCGGATGGCGGATGTGTCCTGGCCCGGCCTGTTCGGCAATCACGCGGCACAGACCTTCGAGCACGTGTTCTGCGCCAAGCGCGTCGGCGAGCTTCACGCTGGCCTCCACACCGTTCTGGAGCGGAATGACCACGGTGTTGGGGCCAAGCAGGGCGCGCATGGACGGCGCCACGCCGGTCACCTGGGTGGCCTTCACGCCGACAAGGACCACATCGACGGGGCCGACCTGTGACGGGTCGTCCGTCACCTGTACTGGCTGGAGATGCAGATCCCCGTCGACGCTGTCGAGACGGAGTCCGTTTGCACGAAGGGCATCCCGCGTGGCACCGCGGGCAATGAACCACACGTCATGTCCGGCCTGTGCGAGGCGCGCGCCGAACACTCCACCTACGGCTCCGACGCCGAACACGGCCACGCGCAGTGTGCGCGTGGCCGTATCGGGTGCGCTCACGGCTTGCCGAGGCTGAAGCCGGCGATGTGCGCGTCGGTGTTGTGCGCCATGCGGAAGCCGACGACGCCATCCGTGCTCTTGAGCTTACCAGCCGCCACGAGCTCCGCCTTGCTGTAGCTGGCTACTTCAGTGCCGTTGATGATGCAGGAGACCTTGTCGCCCTTCACCTGCAGCGCGACTTCCTGCGTCACCGGCTTGCCCTTCGCTTCGGCCTTGTGGACGGCGTCGTTGGCACCACCGCGCGGGCCGTTCATCTGGAACGGCGCGGGGCCGAAGCCACGCACGATGAAGTTGCCGTTGCCGTAGGCGGCGCAGTACAGGTAGCTGTTGTTGTCCGTCCCCATGTCGTTGCCGGCAATCACGACGCCGTACGGATGCGGATGGCTGTTGAGCCCCATGTACTCGCGCTCGGTGAACGTCGCCTTCACGACGTAGTCACCCTTGCCGACCATGGTCGGGTTCCAGTAGGTCGTGGCCGGGCCGGTGGTGGCGTGCAGGCCGGGGCCCATGGTGATGAACTTGGCGCTGTCGACGGTCAGGCCGGCCTTGGCTTCCTTGTCATCGACCTTGCCCTTCCAGCCGCTCACCTGGATGCCGCCCTTCACAGCGTTCGACTTGTCTTCCTGCGCGTGGACGAGCTGTGGTGCAATCGCCAACGCGAGAGCCGCAGCAAGGGCTCCCTTCGTGAGACGCTTCATCCGTCTGACTCCTGATCAGTGAAACTGGGGTGGGACCGGGCGGACCCGGCGGCGAACAGGCGTCCGGCGACCTGCGCGGGGAGCGCAGGTCGAGGATTGGAGACGCCCGGCGGGAACAGCATACACCTGCAGACTGGAATGTTTGCGACGGAATCGCTTTCGCGATAGATCCGCGATGTCATCGCGGTGTATCACCGCCCTTTGGTGACGTCTCCCACACAACGTCGAGGTGTTCCGCATGCCACCGATCACTGCTCCGCAAATCAACCGGCCGGTGTGGTTCGATCTGACCACCTCTGATCTGGCGGCAGCCAAGGCGCTGTACAGCGACCTGTTCGGCTGGAGCTACCTCGACCTGGGCGAGGCGCTGGGCCACTACACCATCGCATTCACCCGTGATGGCCAGGCGGCAGCGGCGATGGCGCCGGCCACGCCAGACACGCCGGTGGGATGGACGATGTACTTCGGCGTCGCCGACATCGATGCGGCCGTTGCTCGCGTGGTGGCGTTGAGTGGTGCAGTGCTGGTGCCACCGATGGAAGTGCCGGGTCAGGGGCACATGGCGCTCTGCACCGATCCGGACGGCGCAACATTCGGCCTGTGGCAGGGCACGGAGTTTCACGGCGCGGCTGTGGAAGGCGAACCGGGCGCGATGGCGTGGTGTGAAGTGCACACCACGCACGCGGCCGCGAGTGCGGCATTTTATGCCAACCTGTTCGGTTTGCGTGCCGAAAAGCTCGACGCTCCGGACATGGAGTACTACACGCTGCACGACGGCAACCCGGCCGTGGCGGGTGTGGTGCGCACGGTGTCCGGGTCCGACCGGGCACCGCACTGGATGGTCTACTTCTCCATCGACAGCCTCGCGCGTGCCAACGCACTCTGGCAGCAACACGGCGGCACGTTGCTGGAAGGTCCCCTCGA
>NZ_DASWXE010000036.1:0-23190 GCF_036405635.1 Gemmatimonas sp.
TGCTGGGCATCGAGTCCTACGACACGCAGTGTGGCGCCAAACTGTTTCGTATCGGCCCCCTGCTGTGCACGTCGCTCTCGGAACCGTTTCGTTCGCGATGGATTTTCGACGTGGAGTTGCTCACGCGTGCGCAGTCACTGTTGCGTTTCGAGGGCGAGCACACCATCGAGCGGCTGGTGCATGAGCAACCGCTCGGAGTGTGGCAACATCGCGCCGGGTCCAAGGTGCGGGGCGGGGATTTCCTGCGGGCGCTGCAGGAGCTGTTGATCATTCGTGATGCACGGGCGACATGGCATCGCCCGTACACCACACTCAGCTCACGGTAAGTCCGTCCGCAGCGGCCATCACGGCACCGTACACCGTCGCGCCGGGCAGCAGGCGCACGATGGGGGCCGTGATCGTGGTGCGCTTGCCGGAGCTGCCAATCACGGCCGCTTCCACCACCACGGCCGTTTCGGAGATGACCGGCCCACTCACGCGCGCACCGCGTTCGATCGTCACGCGATCGCGCGCGGCGACCGAGCCCACCACCACCGCACCATTGCGCACGATGACTTCGCCATGCGCCTTGATGGAACCCGTGATGCGTGCGCCGTCGTTCACGATGATGGAGCCCGTGGCGATGAGCGAGCCGATGAGCACACTGCCGGCGGGAATGGACACACCATCTTCCACGCGCCAGTATGCCGGGCCCAGTTCGCGGGCCTTCTTCGGCACAAATCGTTCGTAGGCACCGGTCGGCAGCACGGGCGCTTCCGCCGTCTCCATATCCGTCACGCGAATGACATCCGACTCGAGACGCTCAAAAGCGACGTTGGTGCCAAGGACAATCTGACGATCGGCGGTGGCCCGTCCCCACAACTGCGAGTTGTCGGCCACTTCGAGACGGCCCTTGGCGTGCACCCAGCGCTGTACCACCGACTTGGCGCCAAGGTACACGTCACGCTGTCCGAGCAGTGCGCGATAGGTGACGCTCGCGCTGCCACGCACGGTGAGGCGTGCCAGGCATTCGCTGGCCAGTTCCGTACCCTCAGGCAGCGGTTCGCTGTCCATGAGCACGATGAACTCATCGAACGCGCGGCGCTGCACGGGGAGCGGCTGCCCCACCGAGTGTGTACGCACTGCCGTGCCATCGGAAAGACGCGGCGGTACCATGGTGCCGAGCAGCCCTTCACGCGTCGCACGCGCGGTAAACGATTCCGCGAAATACGTCAGGTTGCCGGCGTCGTTGCCCACGGCGTCGAGCGGCGCGGCATCGCGCGGCCGAAGCAATTCCATGAACGCCGGGATGAGCGGTATCGACATCCACACCAGGAGCCCCAGCAGGAGCAGCGCGAATGTCATCGTCGGGGACCCCATTACTTGCTCCTCGGCGGCTGCGCACGCCCTTCGCGATGACGTTCAGTCTTCTGCCACTGCACCGGCTGTCCACGCAGCCACGAAGCGCGCGACAGCGAGGCTCGTCCCACGGACACAGTGCTCACCAGGAATCCGAGAAACAGGAACGGCAGCATTCGGATGCGTTCACGTGAACCGTCCAGCCGGCTGGCCGCTGCTACCTGGAAGAACGCGGCGAAGTTGCCGACGGTGTTGAACGAGGAGATGGCAAGGATGGTGACGCGGCCCCACTGCGGTGGATAACCGGCGTAAAAGAGCGTGATGGTGCACAGCCAGCCAGCCAGCAGCACCAGGGGCACCATGAACACACCAAGCAGCAGCACGCCGTCCAGCACCTGCCAGAACGGGAGGTCGCTGCGATTGCGAATGAGTGCACCGATGTAGCGACGCAGTGCCTGGTTGTGGCCCTTCGCCCAGCGCTTGATTTGCCGGATGCGCGACTCCCAGGTCTCGGGCACTTCTTCGTAGCACTCCGAGCGATTCTGGTAGACCACGTCCCAGCCGGCGATCACAAGGCGCACCGTGAGGTCGGTGTCTTCGGCGAGGGAGTCGACGCGCCAGCCACCGACATTGTCGAGGGCGGCGCGACGCACACCACCGACCGTGCCGCCGTACTGCGGAACGAGGCGCAGGTTCATGCGCGCCTGCTGGTCGACCTGATAGCCACCGGCACGCTCGAGGTCGAGCAAGCGGGTGAGCAGCGAGACACCGACGTTGAGCGGCACCACGCGGCCCATAACCGCACCGACCTCGGGATCGAAGAACGGTGCGACCAGCTGCTTGAGCAGGCGCGTGCCGGGGATGTAATCCGCATCGAAGACGAGGAAGACTTCATCCGTGTGCAGGTCCATCGCATCGGCGAGTGCTGCGGCCTTGCCCGGGATGCCGCCGTCACGCAGGAACGGCACCACCCGACCCGGATAGTTCTCCGCGTACTCCACCAGAATGCTGCGCGTGTCGTCGGTGGAGCGGTCGTCGATGGGGACGATCTTGAGGCGGTCTTCCGGATAGTCGCACGTCAGCAGCGCGTCGAGCGAGTCGCGCACCACACGCGACTCGTTGTGCGCCGGTACGAACACGACGAGCGACGGCCAGTCGGCTTGCAGGATGTCCACGAACGGCTGGCGATGCCGTCCGAACAATCGGTTCAGCGTGAAGAAGTAGTGACGCAGGGTGTAGATGGCGAGGATCGTGATGCAGACCCACAGCCCGACATTGGCAATGCCCACCAGGGTACCGACGTTCACGACCGGCCTCCTGGGTTCATACCAAGGCGGCGCATCACGAAGTTGCCCAGCATGCCGCCGAAGCTGACCGCACGCACCATGCGTGAACCGATCGGCGTGATGGCACGGACAGACTGCGGCGTCGGCGTCGGACGCGGACGCGTGGTCGGGTAGCGCTCGGGACGCGTGGGCGGACGGCGATCAATGGCATCAAGCACGCCACCGGAGCGCCAGCTCATGCCCCACCCATACAGCGCCACGTAGACGAAAACGTCGAGCAGCACACCGAACACGAGGAACAGGATCGGCATGGCGAGGACCGAGGCGCGATGGATCACCCAGGCATGCACTGCGGCCTGCATTGGCAGCAGCAGGCTGAGATGCACCAGCAGCATCGTCGCCATCGTCAACTTCTGCCAGAGCAGGAAGTCGAAGATGTGGAACGTGAAGGCCACCAGGAACGGGGCCAGTACCAGAATGATCACACCACACACCAGCAGACCGGCGATGTAGTCGGACAGCGAGTAGGTGAACGGCGGAGACGCGAACGTGAACCACAGCTGTGCGGTCACCTGCAGGATGGCGAGCGCCCGCAGCAGGTAACCCACAGGCAGCAACCGTCCCTTGAGAAACAGACCGATGACGAAGATGATGCCGCTGAAGAGCCAGCCGGTGTTGATGTCCAGCGACTGCGGCCATTCGGCGGTGGCCGTGAAGTAGGGAATGGCCACACCGAACGGCCCCACTTCGAACACCTGCGTGGCCACGACGCCCGGCAGCCCGAGCGGTTCGCGAATCAGGTTGAAAAACTCACGCCACAGGCCCATCAGAGGATCCAGCAAGGCGAACATCGCCACCGCGAACATCAGTGGCAGCACGACCAAATCGATGAGCAACGACCACGACACCTCGAGCCCGATCATGGCCCGGTGCGGCGCAATGCGCCCACCCCGGAATCCACGATCCCGCAACTCACTGATGCGGCGAGTCGGACTACCTGTTACACGCGACACCGACGGCTACTCCATGGATGGAAAGGGGGGACGGGATCCGGAGACGAGGCTCACGGTCCCACCGAGAGGCGCTGCAGTGTCGCGTTGACTTGCTGGTGATCGAGGCGGCGCGGCTGACGGCGTTCCTGCGGATTGCGTAGCAGCGTGTCGATGACGTCGGCAATGCGCTCGCCAGCATGTCCATCGCCGAACGGGTTCTGTCCACTCGACCGCTGGTGATACAGGGCGGTGTCGTTGAGCAATGCCGACGTGCGGGAGAGGATGGTTTGCGTATCGGTGCCAACCAGCTCGCCGAATCCGGCGTGCACGACCTCGGGACGCTCCGTGGTATCGCGGAGGATGAGGATCGGCTTGCCGAATGACGGCACCTCTTCCTGGATCCCGCCCGAATCGGAGAGCACGAAATGCGAGCGTCGAATGAGCTCGAGCAGTTCCGGATAGGGGAGGGGATCGAGCAGGTGAATGCGCGGCGTCTTGCCGAGGCGCGCAAAGACCACGTCGCGCACACGCGGGTTGAGGTGCACCGGGAACGCGATCTCAACCCGTTCATGCTGCGTCACGATGGCTTCGAGCGCGTCGCAGATGGCTTCAAGATGTTCGCCAAGGGATTCCCGACGATGCACGGTGGTCAGGAGCACCCGACCATTCTTCCACGGAATCGCATTGAGTGCGGGCGTATCGAACTGCGCGCGTGGCGGCACCATCTGCAGGGCGTCCACCACGGTGTTGCCGGTGACGTAGATGTCGCCGTCCGGGATGCCTTCGGAGATCAGGTTGTTGCGCGCTTCATTGGTGGGCGCGAAGTGCACATTCGCCGTGCAGGTGGCGATGCGGCGATTGACCTCTTCCGGGAACGGGCTGGACAGGTCGAATGAACGGAGCCCCGCTTCGATGTGCCCGATGGGAATGCCCTGATAGAACCCGGCGAGGCAGGCGGCGGTGACCGTGGAGGTATCGCCCTGCACGAGCAGGAAGGCCGGCTTCTGCTCGAGGAAACACTCCGTGAGTGCCGCCATGGCGCGTGAGGTGAACACGCCGAGGTTCTGTCCGTTCTGCATCAGCCCGAGGTCGATGTCGGGGGTGATCCCGAAGACATCGAGCGCCTGCTTGAGCATCTCGCGGTGCTGCGTGGTGGCGACAACGAGCGGCGTGAGATACGGGTGATCGTGCACCGCTTTGACCACCGGAGCCATCTTGATGGCTTCGGGACGCGTGCCGATGACGATGCACACTTTGTGTTGCCCAGAGGCGACGGACATCAGCGATCAGGAACGGGGAGAGGCTCACCAGGCACCGGTCGGTGCCGCCCTTCACGCACGGGCTGTGCGTCACAGCGTGTGAGCGCTGACAACATCCATTGCCGTGGCAGTGTGCTGGCACCGTCACAGTTTTGGCGCACAGCAATATGCCATACCGGCGACGACGTGGTGAGGGTCAATTCCGTCTTGAAGGCCGGCGACTCCTCGATTGCGATGTCGCAAATAAAGAACGCCCCCCGCCGTGAGGCGGGGGGCGTTCTTCGGGGCTACTGTGTCGGTTGCCCGTGAGGCGGGTTGATCAGGCGCGGTTGCGGCGGCGGCGAGCCGTCCAGCCGAGAGCCATCAGGCCAGCACCCATGAGGGCGAGCGACGTGGGTTCCGGAACCGTGGTGGTGCCGGCGGCACCCACCGTGAAGCCGTGCCAGAACTCGTTGCTGCTCACGCCGAACGTGAGGGACTCGAAGGTGCCCTTGAACTGGATCACGCCGCTGAACTCGACGCCGGTAAGCGACAGGCCGTCCGGGCTGACCGAGTAGGAGCCATAGCCCCAGTACGGCTTGGTGCCGACACCGTCCGGATTGTAGGAGAGGACGTCGAAGGCATTCTGGAAATTATAGGTCACCGCACCGCCGTTCTGCGGGTTGCCCACGCTGATGAAGGCGATGTACGGGTCGATCACGGCCTGGCTGAACGTGATCGTGTTCATCTGGATGGGCACCCACGCCGACTGATCGTCCGACAGCTTCGCCATTTCGGTGAGCTGGATGAACGACTCATTGTCCGGACGCGGGCTGTAGGCCGATCCGCCCTGGGCGTTGAAGTAATCATACGCCGTGAGGTCACCCACACCGTAGGCGGGGTTGGTCAGCGGGTTCTTACAGGCGTCCGTGCCATCGGTGACGCCGTTGTACAGCCCCGAGTAGGTCACGGTGGTGGAACCCATCGTGCCCGTCACGTTGCCGGAGCAATTGGACGGCAGCGACCAAAAAGCCCACGTCTGCGCGGAAGCGGCAGCGGGAAACGCCAGAATCGCGGCAGTCAGGAGCGCGATGTGCTTCTTCATGTGAATCCTCATGGGCGACAAGATAGCGAAGCGGCTTCGGGAATGTGCAATGACCGCTCGTCCGACACACTCAGCGGTAACGCATCACGCGTACCAGCAGAGGGTGGCACGGCCAAACATGTCACTCGACATGGCACAGTCCGCCGCAGAAAATGTGATTCAAGTGGTTGCCTTGAAACGACATATATGCTCCAGCTCGCTGTGCCGAGTGTCACACTCCGGAGAGCGGGACGCAACTTGTTACCAATTGTCGAGTGTTGCAAGTGCAGCACGGGTGATACGAAGTGCTGCATATCTGTTGCAGCCGTACCGCAGCCGCTGCCTGAGTGTCCAATGCCATGCCTGCCGGCTGCCAGAACCAACGACCTCTACCTTATAACAAGACCGTCTGCGTAGAATCGGAGAGAAGGGCCACAAGGCGCACATTGCCTACTGCGCCGGGTTGACTTGCCCACCAGTCTCGGTCATTTTAGGTGACTGTCGAAAAATGCTGGCCAATCGGCTCGCGCCTTCGACTCCTGCTTTTCGTCGGCGATCTGCGGCCGACTCCTATGGGCCACGGCCAGTGCGGCGTGGGGTGTCCAGGTTGGTTCGCCATGCCAGGACGCGCTGTACCGGTGGTATCGCCGTGATGGTGAATGCCGCTCCCGAAACGCAACGCAGCCAATTCAACGTCGTACCTGGAGTCAGCAGTTCTTCGGGGTCGGCGCGCTTGGGTCCCCACTCGTGCAGCAGCGGCGAGCGTACCCGGCGACAGCGGATGGATACCGCTCCTGTGAAAGGCAGGGGGCAGGTCCAGCCGTTTTTTTGCTGGTCAGCCTTGCTGGATCAACCTTGTTCTCTCACTGCGCCGCCTCGGTGGCGCTGACCGAAGACTATGCCGCGTACGACCCCGCTCGAGCACTATCGCAATATCGGCATCATGGCGCACATCGATGCCGGCAAGACCACCACCACTGAGCGCATCCTCTATTACACGGGGAAGTCGCACAAGATTGGTGAAGTGCATGATGGCGCTGCCACCATGGACTGGATGGAGCAGGAACAGGAGCGCGGCATCACGATCACGTCGGCCGCGACGACCTGCTTCTGGATGCGCCATGGCCAGTCGCATGAGAAGGGCACGGGTGCGGAATACCGCATCAACATCATCGACACCCCGGGACACGTCGACTTCACGGTCGAAGTGGAGCGTTCGCTCCGCGTGCTCGACGGCGCCGTGACGCTGCTCGACTCGGTGGCCGGCGTTGAGCCGCAGACGGAAACGGTGTGGCGTCAGGCCGACCGCTACCGCGTGCCGCGCATGATCTTCTCCAACAAGATGGACCGTGTCGGCGCGAACTTCGATCGCTGCCTCGCCATGATCCGCGACCGCCTGAGCAAGCGCGCGTTCCCGCTGCAGCTGCCGGTGGGCTCGGGTGAGACGTTCACGGGCCACATCGACGTGCTCGAGCGCAAGCAGTACATCTTCCACGACGAGACGATGGGCAAGACGTTCTCCGTCGTCGATGTGCCGGAAGAGTTCAAGGATGCCTGCGAAATCGCGCGCCACGAAGCCATCGAAGCCGCCGTCGAACACGACGAAGCGCTGATGGAGAAGTATCTGGCGGGTGAAGAACTGACGATGGAAGAAATCCGCCGTGCGATCCGTCAGGCGACGATCGCCATGGAATTCATCCCGGTGTTCTGCGGCGCCTCGTTCAAGAACAAGGGTGTGCAGGCGCTGCTCGACGCCGTGATCGACTACCTCCCGGCGCCGATCGACGTGCCCGCCATCAAGGGGCACCTGCCGCACCACGACGAGACGTTCATCGAAGCGCCGATCAAGGACGATGCGCCGTTTGCCGCGCTGGCGTTCAAGATCGCGACCGACCCGTTCGTCGGTAAGCTGACGTTCTTCCGCGTCTACTCGGGCGTGATGGCGTCGGGCTCGTACGTGTACAACAGCACGAAGGACAAGCGCGAGCGTGTCGGTCGTCTGCTGCAGATGCACGCCAACAAGCGTGAAGAAATCGAAGAGGTGCGCGCGGGTGACATCGCGGCCGCCATCGGTCTCAAGGACACGCGCACGGGCGATACGCTCTGCACCGAGGACAATCCGATCATCCTCGAAGCGATGAAGTTCCCGAACCCCGTCATCGACGTCGCCATCGAGCCGAAGACGAAGGCCGACCAGGACAAGCTGGCCATCGCGCTGCAGAAGCTGGCGGAAGAAGATCCGACGTTCCGCGTCCGCTCGGACGCCGAGACGGGTCAGACGATCATCGCCGGCATGGGCGAGCTGCACCTCGAGATCATCGTCGATCGCATGATGCGCGAGTTCAAGGTCGACGCGAACGTGGGTCGCCCGCAGGTGGCCTATCGTGAGACGATCAAGAAGCGCGTCGAGAAGGTCGAGGGCAAGTTCGTCCGTCAGTCAGGCGGTAAGGGTCAGTACGGCCACGTCGTCATCAACATGGAGCCCAGCGAGCAGGGTCAGGGCTACGTGTTCGAAGACAAGGTCGTGGGCGGTGTGATTCCGCGTGAGTACATCGGACCGGTGGAGCAGGGCATCAAGGAAGCGCTCGAGACGGGCGTCCTGGCCGGCTACCCGGTGGTGGACATCAAGGTGCAGCTGGTGTACGGCTCGTACCACGACGTCGACTCCTCGGAAATGGCATTCAAGATTGCCGGCTCCATGGCATTCAAGGAGGCGGCGAAGATCGCCAGCCCCTGCCTGCTCGAGCCGGTGATGAAGGTCGAGGTCGTGAGCCCCGAAGCCTACATGGGCGATGTCCTCGGCGATCTCTCTTCGCGGCGCGGCAAGATCGGCGGCATGACGCAGCGTGGCGAGGCGCAGGTGATCTCGGCGACCGTGCCGCTCGCTGAGATGTTCGGTTACTCGACCAAGCTCCGCAGCATGTCGCAGGGTCGGGCGGTCTACTCGATGGAGTTCTCGCACTACGAAGAAGTGCCGAAGTCGAAGGCCGAAGAGATCATCAGCAAGGTGAAGGCGTAAGCCTCACCCACTCATTCACTACCCAACACAGATTCCGAACCATGGGCAAGGCAAAGTTCGAGCGGAACAAGCCGCACGTGAACGTGGGAACCATCGGCCACGTCGATCACGGCAAGACCACGACGACGGCTGCTCTCACGAAGATCTCGGCGGACAAGGGCTACGGCACCAAGTACGTCGCGTACGATGAAGTCGCGAAGGCGTCCGAATCGCAGGGTCGTCGTGACAGCACGAAGATCCTCACGATCGCCACGTCGCACGTCGAGTACGAGACGGAGAAGCGCCACTACGCGCACGTCGACTGCCCGGGCCACGCTGACTACGTGAAGAACATGATCACGGGTGCCGCGCAGATGGACGGCGCGATCCTCGTGGTGTCCGCGGTCGACGGCCCGATGCCGCAGACGCGTGAGCACATCCTCCTGGCCCGTCAGGTGAACGTGCCCTCGGTGGTCGTGTTCCTCAACAAGTGCGACCTCGTCGAAGACGAAGAGCTCCTCGACCTGGTGGAGCTCGAAGTCCGTGAGCTGCTCTCGAAGTACAACTACCCGGGTGACGACGCACCGGTCGTGCGTGGCTCGGCGATCAACGCGATCAACGGCGACCCGAAGTGGGTGGCCGAGTTCATGAAGCTGTACGACGCGCTCGACAACTACATCCCGGAGCCGGTTCGCGAAGTCGACAAGCCGTTCCTCCTCCCGGTCGAAGACGTGTTCTCGATCACGGGTCGTGGTACGGTGGCGACGGGTCGTATCGAGCGCGGCATCGTGAAGGTCGGCGAAGAAGTGCAGCTCGTCGGCTACAACGCCGAGAAGAAGACGATCGTCACGGGCGTCGAAATGTTCCGCAAGCTGCTGGACGAAGGTCAGGCCGGTGACAACGTCGGTCTCCTCCTCCGTGGCGTGGACAAGAAGGACATCGAGCGCGGCATGTGCTTGGCCAAGCCGAACTCGATCAAGCCGCACTCGAAGTTCCACTCGGAAGTGTACGTCCTCACGAAGGAAGAAGGCGGCCGTCACACGCCGTTCTTCAAGGGCTACCGTCCGCAGTTCTACTTCCGCACGACGGACGTGACGGGCACGATCGAGCTCCCCGAGGGGATGGAGATGGTTATGCCGGGCGACAACGTGCAGATGACGATCGAACTGATCATCCCGATCGCCATGGAAGAGTCGCTGCGCTTCGCCATCCGCGAAGGTGGCCGTACGGTCGGCGCCGGCGTCGTCACCAAGATCCTCGCCTAATCACGGAGCGGGTCGCACGCGGTTCCTCCGGGGATCGCGTGCGACCGGTTCACAGACAGAACCCAGATGGCTGGCCGCATTCGCATTCGCCTCAAGGCATTCGATCACGCCGTGATCGACCAGGCGTCGGCGGACATTGTCCGCACCGCCGAGAAGACCGGCGCGTCGGTTTCGGGTCCGATCCCGCTCCCGACCAAGACGCAGCGTTGGACGGTCCTCCGTTCGCCGCACGTCGACAAGAAGTCGCGTGAGCAGTTCGAACTGAAGACGCACAAGCGCGTGATCGACATCCTCGATTCCCGTGCTGGCACGGTGGACGCGCTCACCAAGCTGGATCTGCCGGCTGGTGTGGACGTCGAAATCAAGGTCGAATAGCAGTATCGCAGGACACGCAGGGAGTTCACGCCGCAGAGCATCGCGGCGAGTACCGGTGGGGCTGCACAGGGCGGTCCCATCCACAGTCCAACGGTGACGCGAGAGCGTCCCGCGACTCGTACGGAGTGAGTCATTTCATGATCGGTATCATCGGCAGGAAGCTGGGGATGACCCAGCTGTTCAACGAGCAGGGGCAGCAGGTGCCCTGCACCGTGGTGGAGGCCACGCCCAATCCCGTGACCAAGGTGTCGACGGTGGATCAGGCGGGTTTTGCCTCGGTGGAGCTCGGTTTTGGGGCGCAGCGCGTGGCGCGTCCCAACAAGAAGGGCGAGCGCACTCCCAAGGGACATCGCGCGAGCAAGGCGGAAGTCGGGCATGCGAAGAAGGCGGGGCTGGACGCGCCGCCGTCGGTGCTCAAGAGCTTCCGTCTTGATGACGCCCCGGGCAAGAACCCCGAAATTCCGACGTACAACACCGGCGACACGATCACGGTGGAGATCTTCACGCCCGGCGAGCGCGTGAAGGTGACGGGTACGTCGAAGGGTCGTGGCTTTCAGGGTGTCGTGAAGCGCCATGGTTTCCATGGCGGTCCGAACACCCACGGCAACACCAAGCATCGTAAGCCCGGCTCCATCGGCGCCGGCACCGATCCGTCGCGCGTGATCAAGGGCAAGAAGATGCCCGGCCAGTACGGCAACACGCAGCACACGGCGCTCAATATCCGCATCGAGAAGGTGGACACCGAGCGGAACCTCATTTATCTGCGCGGCAGCGTGGCGGGGCCGACCAACGGCATCGTCTTCGTGCGGAAGCAGGGCTGATCATGACGACGGAAACCAAGACCTTTGAAGCGCCGCTCTATTCGGCGCAGGGCAAGCAGGGCGGCACGCGCCAGCTTCCCGAAGGCACGTTCGACGGCATCGTCAACGTGCCGGTCATGCACCAGGCGGTGAAGGCGTTCCTCGCCAACCGTCGTCAGGGCACGGCCAAGACGAAGACCCGCGGCGAAGTCACGGGCGGCAACCAGAAGCCGTGGAAGCAGAAGGGCACGGGTCGCGCTCGTCAGGGCTCGACGCGCGCGCCGAACTGGCCGGGCGGTGGTACGGTGTTCGGCCCGCAGCCGCGCAGCTACACGCAGATCGTGCCGAAGCAGGTTCGTGCCCTGGCGCGCAAGAGCGCGCTGAATGCACGGGCCCGCGAAAACGCGGTGGTCGTGGTCGAAGCGCTGAACTTCAGCGCTCCCAAGACCAAGGCGATGACCGAGCTGTTCACGAAGCTCGGTGTGGTCGGGAAGAAGGTGCTGGTGCTGACGGACGGCGTGAAGCCGAACGTGTACCTGAGCGCCCGCAACCTCGGTCAGGCGCACGTGATGCCCTACAGCGACGCGAACACCTACCACATCCTCTGGTCCGATGTTGTGGTGATCGAGTCGTCGGCACTCACCCAGACTCCGGCGGAGGGCTAAGCGATGGCCACCCTGCATCGCACCATCGTGCGCCCGATCATCACGGAGCGCACCTCGGCCGCCTATCAGGATCGCGGCGAGTACACGTTCGAAGTGGCGCCCGACGCCACCAAGCTGAACATCAAGGAGGCCGTCGAGCGCCTCTTCGGTGTCAAGGTCACCGGTGTCTGGACGTCGATCGCGCGTGGTAAGGCGCGTCGCGTCGGCCAGTCGATCGGCCGCCGTCCACATACCAAGAAGGCGATTGTGAAGCTGCGTGACGGCGACACCATCGCGATCTTCGAGGGCTGAGTCGCATGGGTATCCGTCAGTTCAAGCCGGTCAGCAAGGCCTCGCGCTTCCGCTCGGTGTCCGATTTCGCCGAGATCACGCGCTCGACGCCTGAGAAGTCTCTCGTGGAGCCGCTCAAGAAGTCGGGCGGCCGCGACAATCATGGTCACATCTCGATGCGTCGCATCGGCGGTGGTCACAAGCGCCGCTATCGCGTCATCGATTTCAAGCGCGACAAGCATGGTGTGACCGCCACGGTGGCGCACATCGAGTACGATCCGAACCGTTCGGCGCGCATTGCGCTGCTCGAGTACGCGGATGGTGAGAAGCGCTACATCCTGCATCCGAAGGGTGTGAAGCAGGGTGACACGGTGGTGTCGGGCCCGGGCAGCGATGTGCGCACGGGCAACGCGATGCCGCTCAAGGAAGTGCCGCTGGGCACGTCGGTTCACAACATCGAGCTGAAGATCGGCAAGGGCGGCCAGATGGCGCGCTCGGCCGGTACCTTCGCCCAGGTCGTGGCGAAGGAAGGCGAGTACGTGACGCTCCGACTGGCCTCCACGGAAATGCGCCTGGTGCACGGCAACTGCATGGCGACGATCGGAGAAGTGGGCAACTCCGAGCATGAGCTGCAGTCGCACGGCAAGGCGGGCAAGAGCCGCTGGCTCGGCAAGCGCCCGAAGGTGCGTGGTGAAGTGATGAACCCGGTCGATCACCCGCATGGTGGTCGTACACGCGGTGGTCGCAACGTGGTGAGCCCGTGGGGCAAGAAGGAAGGCGTCAAGACGCGCAACAAGAAGAAGGCGTCGCAGCGTCTCATCGTGCGCGGCCGCAAGCGCGGCCGGGCGACGCAGTAACCGCCAGGCGAGACGAGAACCGATATGTCGAGAAGCATCAAGAAGGGTCCGTTCGTCGCTGAGCGCCTGGAGGCCAAGGTGGTTGCGATGAACGCCAAGAGCGAAAAGAAGGTCGTGAAGACCTGGTCGCGGGCGAGCACCATTCTCCCCGAGTTCGTGGGCCACACGTTCGCGGTGCACAACGGGAACAAGTTCATCCCGGTGTACGTGACGGAAAACATGGTGGGTCACAAGCTGGGCGAATTCTCGCCGACGCGCCTGTTCCGCGGTCACGCGGGGCAGAAGGCCGACACGAAGAAGAAGGGAGGCAAGTAAGCCATGGCGAAGTCGACCAAGGCGGGCATTGAGGCGCGCGCGATTCAGCGCACCACGCGTCAGTCGCCCTACAAGATGCGGTTGGTCATCGACCAGATCCGCGGTCAGCGCGTCAACGATGCGCTGGCACTCCTCAAGTTTTCGAAGAAGCACGCGGCTGAGCAGATCGGAAAGACGCTCAACAGCGCAGTGGCAAACGCGGAACAGGCGGCCCGTGCCGCCAACCTGTCGCTGGACGTGGACACGTTGGTGATCACGAAGGCCATCGTGAACGAAGGACCGAAGCTGAAGCGCTGGACGCCGGCGGCCATGGGCCGTGCGACGCCGATGCTGAAGCGGACGAGCCACGTGGAGATCGTCGTGACGGAGGCGGTGCGCTAATGGGACAGAAGACGAATCCGATCGGGTTCCGCCTCGGTGTCACGAAGAACTGGCGGTCGACCTGGTACGCGAAGAAGGAGATGCCGGCGCTTCTGAAGGAAGACGCGCTGCTGCGGAAGTACCTCAAGGCCCGCCTCGACAACGCGGCGATCGCCGACGTGACGATCGAGCGCAAGCCGGGCAAGGTCGTGGTGACGATTCACACCGGCCGTCCGGGCGTGGTGATCGGCAAGAAGGGCGCGGAAGTCGACAAGCTGCGTGACGAGCTGGCTCAGCTCACGGGCAAGGAAGTCGGCATCAACGTCGAAGAAATCAAGCGTCCGGAAGTCGAGGCCCAGCTCGTGGCCGACAACATCGCGGCGCAGCTCTCGCAGCGTATCTCGTTCCGTCGCGCCATGAAGCGCGCGGTGCAGAGCGCGATGCGTATGGGCGCGATGGGCATCAAGGTGAAGGCTGGCGGCCGTCTCGGCGGCGCCGAGATCGCGCGCGTGGAAGGGTACATGGAGGGCCGGGTGCCCCTTCACACGCTGCGCGCCGACATCGACTACGCGACGAGCACGGCGAAGACCACGTACGGCACCATTGGTGTCAAGGTGTGGATCTTCAAGGGTGAGATCGTGGAAGATCGTCGCGGCAAGACCTACTCGACCGGCAACTGAGGAACTGAGAGATGCTGAGTCCGAAGCGGGTCAAGTTCCGCAAGATGTTCAAGGGCCGGACGACCGGCCTGGCGCACCGTGGGTCCGACGTGTCGTTCGGCACGTATGGCCTGCAGGCGCTCGAGCCGGGCTGGGTGACGAGCCGGCAGATCGAAGCGTGCCGCGTTGCGATGACGCGTCACATCAAGCGTGGCGGCAAGGTGTGGATCCGGATTTTCCCGGACAAGCCGATCACGAAGAAGCCGGCGGAAACCCGCATGGGTAAGGGTAAGGGTTCGCCGGAGTTGTGGGTGGCAGTGGTGAAGCCGGGCCGAGTGATGTTTGAGATCGAAGGCGTGTCGAAGGAGCTGGCCGAGACGGCCATGTCCCTCGCCGCCGCGAAGCTCGGCGTGAAGACCAAGTTCGTGGCGCGCGAGGAGGCGGTGACCAATGAAGGCTGAAGAAATCCGCGGACTCGCTGACGACGAACTCGTCACCCGCATCTCGGAACTGGAAGAAGAGCGTTTCCGACTCCGGTTCCGCAGCGGCACCGAAGCGCTGGAAGAGCCGCTGCGGTTGCGCAGCATCCGCAGGGACATTGCGCGCCTCAAGACGGTGCAGCGTGAGCGTCAGCTCGCTGCTCGTGGCCGCTAACCGGAATCCGATCGATGGCTGAACTGAACAACGCGAGCGCCGCGCAGAACGGCGCCTCCGAACGGACCGCACGCAAGGTGCGTGTGGGTCTGGTCGTGAGCGACAAGATGGACAAGACGGTGGTCGTGAAGATCGACCGCCGCATGCCGCACCCCCAGTACGGCAAGATGGTGACGCGGACCAGCAAGCTGAAAGCACACGACGAGGAGAACTCGGCGAAGCTCGGCGACACGGTGCGCATCATGGAGACCCGGCCCTTGTCGAAGGACAAGCGGTGGCGCGTGGTCGAGATCGTCGAACGCGCACGCTGAGGTAACGGACCATGATTCAGCAGGAATCCGTCGTGAAGGTCGCGGACAACAGCGGTGCCAAGCGCGCCCTGGTGATCCGTGTGCTCGGCGGCACGCGCCGCCGTTACGCTGGCCTGGGCGACCGGGTCATCGTGGCGGTCAAGGACGCGCTGCCGAACGGCACCGTGAAGAAGTCCGACGTGGCCAAGGCGGTAGTGGTGCGCACGGTGAAGGAGACGCGCCGCAAGGATGGCAGCTACATCCGCTTCGATGAAAACGCCGTCGTGATCATCAACGACAACGGCGAACCGAAGGCGACGCGTATCTTCGGCCCCGTGGCGCGCGAGCTCCGCGAGAAGCGCTACATGAAGATCGTCTCGCTGGCACCCGAGGTGCTCTGAGATGCGAAAGAACGTGTACTACAAGACGGATCGCGGCCAGCGTCTCGGCGCGGCGCGTCACGCCCTGAAGGCGTCGCGCGAAGTGATCCACGTAACGAAGGGTGATACCGTCCGCGTGATGCGTGGCGACGACAAGGGGAAGGAAGGCAAGGTCCTTCAGGTGTACCCCAAGACGGGCCGCATCAAGGTGGAAGGCATCAACATCGTGAAGAAGCACCGCAAGGCGCGCAATGCGGAAGAACAGAGCGGCATCATCGAGATGGCCGCCCCCTTCCACGCGTCGAACGTGATGCTGCTCGATTCGAAGACCGGCAAGCCGACGCGCACCAAGGTGCGCACGGACAAGGACGGTACGAAAGAGCGCGTCGGCGTGAAGAGCGGTGAAGTCATTCCCCGCACGCGCTGACCGGAGCTAGCACGATGGCGACCAAGGAAAAGGGCGCCGCCAAGGGCGGCGCGAAGGGTGGTGCAAAGGCGGGCGCGAAGGCTGGCGCCGCCAAGGGTGGTGCAGGCCAGAAGGGTGGCGGCAAGGGTGGCAAGCAGGCGGGCCAGCCGCGTCAGGCCATCGACTTCACGAAGCGCTCGCATGCCGGTGCGGAACTGCCGGCAGCGACGCCGCGTCTGAAGACGCACTACGAGCAGACGGTGCGTGCCGCGCTGGCGAAGCAGTTCGGGTTCGGTAACCCGCACGAGATTCCGTCGCTGACGAAGATCGTGATCAACTGTGGTGTCGGTGAGGCCGTGAAGCAGCCGAAGCTGCTCGACGTGGTGGTCGAGGAGCTGGCGCTGATCTCGGGCCAGAAGCCGGTGCGCCGCAAGGCGAAGAAGTCCGTCGCGAACTTCGGCCTCCGTGAGGGCCAGGAAATCGGCGCTTCGGTGACGATGCGTGGCGCACGGATGTGGGAGTTCCTCGATCGTTTCGTGACGGTGGCGTGCCCGCGTATCCGCGATTTCCGCGGCCTCGGCACGAAGTCGTTCGACGGCCGTGGCAACTACACGCTCGGCATCAAGGAGCAGATGATCTTCCCCGAGATCAACTACGACATGGTCGAGCAGATTCACGGCATGGACATCACGTTCGTGACGACGGCGTCCAAGGATGCGCACGCGTTCGCGCTGCTGCATCAGCTGGGCATGCCGTTCCGTGGCGACGACAAGCCGGTGACGCCCAAGGTGGCGCAGCCGAGCGCGGCCTGACCGGACACCGAGACTCAGAACCATGGCAAAGACGAGCAAGTTGGCCCGGAACGCGCAGCGCACGGAACTGGTGCAGCGCTACGCCCAGAAGCGCGCTGCGCTGAAGGCCACGATCAGCAATCCGAAGAGCACGCCGGAAGAGGTGCAGGCCGCGGTGAACGCGCTGCACAAGATGCCGCGTGATTCGTCGAAGACCCGCATCCGCAACCGGTGCAACATCAGCGGCCGTCCGCGTGCGTATCTTCGTCACTTCGGCTTGAGCCGTATCGCCCTGCGCGACATGGCCCTCAATGGCTTGATTCCGGGCGTCCGGAAGGCGAGCTGGTAACCATTCACTTCCTACAGGTCCGCCCGGTGCGGATACCATAGGAGAAAACCGAGAGCATGAGCCTCAACGACCCCATCGCCGATATGCTGACGCGTCTTCGCAACGCGTGTGCTTCCAAGCACCGCCGCGTGGACATGCCGCTGTCGAAGATCAAGATCGAGATCGCGCGTATCCTGAAGGAGAACTCCTTCATCCAGGACTACCGCACGGTCGAACTGGAAGACGGCAAGTCCGTCCTGCGCGTGATCCTCAAGTACGCGCACGGCGGCCAGTCGGTCATCCGTGAAGCGCGTCGCATTTCCACGCCCGGCCTGCGCAAGTATGTCGGCGTGACCGAGATCCCGCGTGTGCGCAACGGCCTCGGCATGGCCATCCTCAGCACGTCGAAGGGGATCATGTCGGATCGTGATGCGCGCTCCGCCAACACGGGCGGCGAATTGCTCGCCCTCGTCTGGTAAGGAGACCGCACTCATGTCACGTATTGGTAAGCGCCCGATCCCGGTTCCGGCCGGGGTGACTGTGGCGATCGACGGCAGCGCGCTGACGGTGAAGGGGCCCAAGGGAGAGCTTTCCCGTGTGCTGCCCGCCGACATGGTGGTGTCGCAGGAAGGTGCGGAGCTGCTGGTGAAGCGCCCGTCGGACGAGGAGCGCCACAAGGCGCTGCACGGCCTGACGCGCACGCTGGTCGCGAACATGGTGGAAGGTGTGACGACGGGCTTCAAGCGCGTGCTGGAAATCACGGGCGTCGGCTACAAGGCCGAGATCAAGCCCTACGGCGCGCTGCTGTCGCTGGGCTTCTCGCACCAGATCGAGTACAAGACGCCGGAAGGCGTGAAGATCAGCGCGCCGAACCCGACCACGGTCGTGATCGAAGGCGCGAGCAAGGAACATGTCGGTCAGGTCGCCGCGGAGATTCGCAGTCTGCGCAAGCCCGAGCCGTACAAGGGCAAGGGCGTCAAGTACCAGGGCGAAGTCATCCGTCGCAAGGCCGGCAAGGCCGGGGGCAAGTAATGGCCAAGATCGCGATTCCGCGCACGAACGCGGAGCGGCGCAAGCGCCGCCATCTGCGCGTGCGAAAGGCGGTGTCGGGGACGCCAGAGCGTCCGCGTCTCGTCGTGTTCCGTTCGCTGAAGCACATCTACGCCCAGGTCGTGGACGACGTGGCGCAGCGCACGCTGCTCACGGTTGGCGACGAGGGATTGAGCGGCACGAAGTCGGAGCGCGCGCTCGCTGTCGGCAAGGCCGCAGCGGAGAAGGCGAAGGCGGCCGGCATCTCGAAGGTTGTCTTCGACCGCGCTGGTTACCAGTACCATGGCCGTGTGAAGGCCGTTGCCGAAGGCGCCCGAGAGGGCGGCCTGGAGTTCTGATCATGGCAGAAGCACAGAATCAGGGTGGCGCGCGTGCGCCGGGTGGTGCGGGACGCGGTGGCCCGGGTGGCGGCCGTGGACGTGGTGGCCCTGGCGGCGGCCGTGGCCGTGGCCCCGGCGGACCGGGCGGTGGCCCGGGCGGCGGTCGTGGTCGTGGCCCCGGCGGTGAAGGCGGCGGCCCGGGCGGCGGTCGTGATGGCCGTGGCCGTGGTCCGGACCGTGGTGGCCAGCAGGAGCGCGAACAGAGCGATCTGGTCGAGAACGTGATTGCGATCAATCGCGTCGCGAAGGTCGTGAAGGGTGGCCGTCGGTTCTCGTTCAACGCCCTTGTGGCGGTGGGCGACGGACAGGGCAAGGTCGGCTTCGCCACCGGCAAGGCGAACGAAGTCTCGGAAGCGGTCCGCAAGGCCGTGGACGCGGCCCGTCGCAGCATGGTGAACGTGCCGCTGACCGGCTCGACGATCCCGCACGAGGTGGTGGGCAAGCATGGCGCCGGCAAGGTGCTCATGAAGCCGGCCGCGCCTGGTGCTGGTGTGATCGCCGGTGGTGCCGTGCGTGCCGTGCTCGAGTGCGCCGGCATCCATGACATCCTCACGAAGTCGCTGGGTTCGACGAACCCGCACAACATGGTTCGTGCGGCGATCGACGGCCTGACGCACCTGATCACCGTCGAACAGGCGGCGAAGGAGCGTGGGCTCGAAGTCTCGCAGATCGGGTACAAGTCCCGTGCGAAGTCGCGCACGGAAGCCCATGATGTCCGTAAGGCAGCCGTCGTTGGCGGCGCCACGGCAGCAGCCGCTCCGGCGGCAGAGGTGGTGGCCTAATGCCGCGGACATTTGTGTGGCATCCGTCGAAGGGTCCCGCGAAGACGCCCAAGCTTCAGGCGCCGACGGACGGGAAGGTGAAGATCACGCAGGTGCGCAGCTCGATCGGCCATTCGTGGCGGATGCGGGCGACGCTTGCGGCGCTCGGCCTGCGTAATCACCAGGCCAGCGTCGTGCAGCAGGATTCCGCCTCGCTGCGCGGTCAGCTCAAGAAGGTGCGTCACCTGGTTCAGGTGACGCCCGTGGAGGAGTAAGCTCGTGGCGAAGAATTCAGGCGCAGAAGGCGTCGAGAAGATCGGCCTGCACAACCTGGCGCCGGCGCCCGGCTCGCACCGTTCGCGCCGTCGTCTCGGCCGTGGTCCCGGCTCGGGACTCGGCAAGACGTCCGGTAAGGGTCACAAGGGTTCCATGGCCCGCTCGGGTCATGGTGGCCCCGGTGGTGGTAAGCCGCACTTCGAAGGCGGTCAGATGCCGATCACGCGTCGTATCCCGAAGCGTGGTTTCACCAACCCGTTCCGTGTCGAAGCGCAGGTTGTACGTCTCGACGCCCTCACGGTTGTGAGCGGCGACGAAGTGACGGTGGAGACGCTGGTCGCGGCTGGGCTGATTCGTGCGGGCCAGGGTCCGGCGAAGCTGCTCGCGAACGGTGAAGTGTCCCGCGCGTTCACGGTGCGCGGCGTGAAGGTCAGCGCTGCGGCCAAGACGAAGATCGAAGCGGCCGGTGGCCGCATCGACGGCTGACGGAGACCACTCGGCGCATGGCGGAGCAAAACAACGCGGCGGCTCAGGCCGTCACCAACATTTACCGGACGCCCGAGCTCTGGGCGAAGATCACCTTCACGTTCCTGTGCATGGTGATCTATCGAATGGGCTCGCACATCACGGCGCCCGGGATCGATGTCCAGGCGCTGACAGACTACTTCACCCGCCAGCAGGGCGGTGGCCTCCTCGGCCTCTACGACATGTTCGTGGGTGGTGGTCTTTCCCGCGCCACCGTGTTTGCGCTCGGTATCATGCCCTACATCTCGGCGAGCATTTTCGTCCAGATCGCCGGTGCGGTGCTGCCGAACGTCGACAAGATGCAAAAGGATGAAGAGGGTCGAAAGAAGCTGACCCAGTACACGCGCTACCTCACGGTGGTGCTGGCGCTGGTGCAGGCCTACGGATTCGCGCTGTTCACGGCTTCGCTGCCGGCGGCGGTGTCGCGTCCGGGCCCGTGGTTCACGATCCAGATGATGCTCTTCCTCACCACGGGCGCGATTTTCGTCATGTGGCTGGGTGAGCAGATCACCGAGCGCGGCCTGGGCAACGGCGCGTCGCTGATCATCTTCTTCTCGATCGTCGAGCGCATGTGGCCGTCGATCTTCCAGACGTTCAACTTCGTGACGACGGGCGCGATCGCGCCGCTGTCGCTCGTGGTGCTGGGCCTGGTGATGGTGGCGGTGGTGGCCGGTGTCGTGGCGATCACGGTCGCGGCTCGCCGGGTGCTCATTCAGATCCCGCAGCGCACGATGGCTCGTGGCCGTCAGCGTGAAGCGGCGCGCAACTTCATCCCGCTGCGTATCAACACAGCGGGCGTGATGCCGATCATCTTCGCCCAGTCGGTGATCGTCATCCCGGGTGCGCTCGCTCAGTTCAGCGGCAATCCGAAGCTGCAGGAGATCGCAGAGTACTTCAATCCACAGGGTCCGAACCCGTGGCTGTACTTCGTGCTCTCGGCAGTGCTGATCATGCTGTTCACGTACTTCTACACGTCCATCATCTTCAACCCGGTCGACCTGGCCGAGAACCTGAAGAAGCAGGGCGGCTTTGTGCCGGGCATCAAACCGGGCGCCAAGACGGCGGAGTACATCGAGCAGGTGGTGGAACGCATCACGCTTCCGGGCGCGATGTTCCTGACGTTCATCGCACTGATGCCGATCGTGATCGCTCGCATCGTCAACGTACCGTTCGCGTTCGGTGGCACCTCGCTGCTGATCGTGGTGGGCGTGGCGCTCGACACGATGGCGCAGATGCAGCAGCACCTGTTGCTGCGCAAGTACGACGGCTTCATGAAGAAGGGTCGCGTCCGTTTCCGCGGGCGTCAGGCGACCCAGGGCTTCTGAGGGTTCTGATTTGATCATCGTCCTGCTTGGACCGCCGGGCGCGGGCAAGGGGACTCAAGGCGAGCGGCTTGCCGCTCGCCTTGACGTTCCCAAGATCGCGACCGGCGATGTGCTTCGTGCCGCAGTGAAGGAAGGCACCCCTTTGGGGCTCGAAGCGAAGGCCGCAATGGATCGCGGTGACCTGGTTCCCGATGCCGTCATCATGGGCATCATGAAGGAAGCCCTCGCGGCGCCCAGCGCGGCCAAGGGCGCCATCCTCGACGGAGTGGTTCGCACCACGCCGCAGGCCGATGGACTCCAGCAGATGCTGGCCGCTCTCGGTCGCCCCCTCGATGCCGTGTTGCTTTTCGAGGTGGATGAGGATGAACTCGTGCGACGCCTCAGCGGCCGCACCACGTGCGAAGCCTGCCAGCGCCCGTTCTTTGGACGCCAGCCTGGCGAAACCTGCACGGAAGGTGGTGTCACCGGCACGCTCGTTCGCCGCAAGGACGACGAGCCCGAGGCCATCCGCAAGCGCATGCAGGTCTACCGTGAGCAGACGTCGCCGGTCATCGACTGGTACAAGGCCAACGGTGCGAATCTCGTGCAGGTGGATGCGATCGGCACGCTCGAGGAAGTCGAAGGGCGCGTTCTGTCCGCGCTGCGGATTTCCTGATGGTGCTCGGTAGTTCGGCGCCCGCCACGTTGCTCAAGTCGCCGCGTGAAATCGAGATCATGGCGCGTGGCGGGGTGATCCTGCACGCCACGCTCATGCACCTCAAGGATCAGGTGCGGGCCGGCATCTCCACGCTCGAACTCGACCAGATGTGCGAGGCGTTCATTCGCTCGCACGCCGGGGCCGAACCGGCCTTCAAGGGTCTGTACGGCTTCCCGGGCAGCGCCTGCATCTCGATCAACGAAGAGATCGTGCATGGGATCCCTTCGCGTAAGCGCATTCTCCGTGACGGCGACATCGTCACGCTGGATGTGGGCGTGAAGCTCGATGGCATGTACACTGACTCGGCGATCACCGTGCCGGTGGGCGAGATCGACGAAGAGACGCAGCGTCTGCTCGACGTCACCCGCGCATCGCTCGATGCCGGCATCGCGGCCGCTGTCGCGGACAATCATGTCGGCGATATTGGTGCCGCCGTGCAGGCCGTCGTCGAAGCAGCCGGCTTTGGTGTGGTGCGGGAACTGGTTGGCCACGGTGTGGGATTCTCGCCGCACGAAGAGCTGCAGATCCCGAACTACGGCAAGCCCAAGCGCGGCAAGAAGCTGGCGGTGGGTCTTACAATCGCCATCGAACCGATGGTGAATGTGGGTACGGCGAAGACCCGCACACTGAGCGACAAGTGGACGGTCGTGACGGCAGACGGCAAGCGCTCCGCGCACTTCGAGCACACCGTGGCCATCACCGAAAACGGTCCGCGTATCATCACGCTGCCGTAGTCCGACATCCGGTTCGTACCGCGAAACGCCCGCTCACCAGCGGGCGTTTTCACGTTCAGGACTTGGGTGTCGCGCTGGTGGATTGGCCCGG
>NZ_DASWXE010000037.1:0-53764 GCF_036405635.1 Gemmatimonas sp.
CGCGACGCTGGCACTCTTGCCATTCGACACTGCCGAGATCGTGGCGGAACCGATCGCCACGGCCAGCACGGTGCCATCGTTGGTCACCGTCGCCACCGACGAATTGTTCGATGAGTACGACGGAGTCCGGTTGCGAATGGAGTTGCCTTTGCAGTCGAACGCCGTGCCGACGATCTTCTGCGACCCATTCACAGGCAGCGACAACGACAGCGGCGCCACCGTCACCGAGCACGCCTCGGGTGGCTTCAGGGCATCACAGGCGCCAAGGCCCACCAGAAGCGCCAGGGCGCTCGACGCGGCAGCGCGGCGGGAGAGGAACGTCACGAGAGGGGCAGCGACCCGCATGCAGGTCCGTCCTGTTCAGCAAGGAAGTGAATGGGGGCGACGATCGCTCCCAATGTCATCGGGTACCCGCAGGATTGGCCCACGGGCTGGTAACAGAGGACGCACGGTCTGAGGCAGCCGTAACTGTCACAGTGCGGGCACGTGCCCCCTCCAGCAACCTGACCATGCCGGTCCGGGCGGGCAAGCGGCCCCACCTGCTACTTTCCATGCGATGCAGACCCCGGCCCCTGCGGCGCGTTCCCTGGACGGCCCACACTCCGCTGCCTCCACCAACCGAGACGCACGCACCATCGCAGCATGGGTGCTCGGCGCCGTCCTGCTGCGTGCGCTCCTCGCCGCGCTCGTACCACTTCTCCCCGACGAGACCTACTACTGGGAGTGGTCCCGGCGCCTCGAAGCCGGGTATTTCGATCACCCCCCCGGCATTGCCCTGCTGATCGCACTGGGCACCACTTTGGCGGGCCCGACCGTGGCGGGCGTGCGCGCCGGTCCGGCCATTGCCGCCCTGATCACCCATGTCGCTGCCATCTACTGCGCATGGCAGCTTGGCGGGCGGGGCACGGCTGGCTGGACCGCCGCCCGGCGCGCTGCCCAACTCGTGGCGCTGCTGCCCATCGCCACGCTGGGCCTGGTGCTCGCCACCCCCGATGCGGTGTTGTTCGCCGCCGCCATGGTAGCCCTGCTGGGCGTGGAGCGCGCGCTGGCCGCGCCGGTGCGCTCGTGGAACGGGCTCGCGTGGTGGACGCTCGCCGGTGTGGGGCTTGGGGCGGCCTTCGTGGCCAAGTACACCGCCGTGCTGCTGCCCGTGGGACTCGTCATCGCCTGCGTGGTGCACCCGGCGCTGCGCCGCCGTTTCGCCGAACCCGGTCCCTGGGTGGCGAGCGCGATCGCCCTGCTGATGTTTGCGCCGGTGGTCTTCTGGAATGCGATGAACGACTGGGTGTCGTTCCGCTTCCAGCTGGGGCATGGCTTCAATCCCAGCGCGCGTGGCAATCCGTTGTCACGCGAACTCGAGATGATCGGCGGACAGGCCGGACTCGCATCGCCGATTCTCTTTGTACTCATGGCGATGGTCGTGGGACTTGCCCTGCGTGAGGGATGGCGGGCGCGAGCCGCTGCCCAGCCCACCGACGCAAGCGTGCGCCGTTTTGCCCTCGCCGTCATCGCGACGGCGCCGCTTGCCTTCTTTGCCATCAGCGCATGGCGCCGTTCCGTCGAAGCCAATTGGCCGGCCATGATCTACCCTGGCGCAATGATGCTGCTGGCCACCAGCGGGCGTTCATGGGCGATTGGCGCGTGGTGGCGACGCGGATTGGCATTCGCTGCATTTCTGCTGCTCGTTGTGAGCGCACAGGCGTGGCGTCCGCTGTTGCCGCTCCCGCCACGCCGCGATCCCATCGCCCGCGCGCATGGTTGGACCACGCTCGCCAACGCGGTCGACAGTGCGCGCACGAACCCGTTCCTCGAGGGCACGGTGGACCAGTGGGTTTCGGCCGACCGCTATCAGGACGCATCGGAGCTGGCCTTCCACCTGCACGACCAACCCACGGTGTTCGCCCTCAACCTCGGCGGGCGCACGAATCAGTACGACGTGTGGCCCAACGCCTTTGCCAAAATCAGGCCGGGCGACGGCCTCGTGGCCGTGTTCGATGCCGATACCAAGGGCGACTCCTTGGCAGCGGTGGTGGGATCGTGGTTCGCGTCTTCGCAGCAGGGCGCGACGGTCTCGCTGCAGCGCAACGGTGGCGAAATTACCACGCGGCGCATCTGGCTGTATCGTATCGCGCGGGATGTGCCACGTGAGCGTCCAGTGGCGCCGTGAGATGATTCACGCATGACACGCCCATGACGCCAACACTGAGCCTGTCTGCGCTGTTCGTCGTGGCGCTGGGTGGTGCCCTGGGTTCAGTGGCACGCTACGCGGCCGGTGTGTGGCTGCTGCCGGCGAGCGGCGGATTTCCCGTGGGCACGCTGGTGGTGAATGTGCTCGGCGCATTCCTCATTGGCTGTTTCGCGCGCATCGCCATGAACAGCGAATCGGATCAGTTGCTGCGCCTTGCGCTTACCACGGGCTTTTGCGGCGGCTTCACCACCTTCTCCACGCTCAGCGCGGAGACCATCGCGCTAGTACAGCAAGGTCGCACGGCGCGGGCCGGTCTCTACATCGCTTCCAGTCTCATACTCGGACTCGGCGCCACGGTGCTGGGTCTCTACCTCACCAAGCCGCGTCCACAGCCATGACCGCTCCCGCGATTCCTGCCGATCTCGCCGCCTGGTGTGCGGAGAACGATCAGCGTGCGCTCGACGAACTGTTTGCCTTTCTGCGCATCCCGTCGGTTTCCGCGCGCTCTGAACACAAGGCCGACTGCGCCGATGCCGCCCGCTTCGTGGCCGAGCATCTCACGCGCATCGGCTTCACGACGGCGGTGGAACCCACACCCGGTCACCCCATCGTGGTGGGCGAGTGGCGTGGTGCCGGCGCCGATGCGCCGACACTGCTCATCTACGGGCACTATGATGTGCAGCCCGCTGAGCCGCTGGAGCTGTGGACCTCACCAGCATTCGAGCCGACCGTTCGCGACGGGCGCATCTACGCACGCGGCTCGGTGGACGACAAGGGCCAGCTCTATCTTCATATCAAGGCGCTCGAAGCACATCTCGCCACACGTGGCGCGTTGCCGGTCAATGTGATCGTGCTAGCGGAAGGCGAAGAAGAAGTGGGCAGCGTGAATCTCGAAGCGTTCCTCGAGCGCGAGAAGACACGTCTGGCGTGCGACGCCGTGGTGATTTCCGACTCCACCATGTTCGCGCCAGGCATTCCGAGCATTCTGTCGTCGCTGCGTGGCATGACCTATCTCGAGATCACGGTGCAGGGGGCCAATGGCGATCTGCACAGCGGCATGTACGGTGGCGCGGTGGTCAACCCGGCGATGGCGCTCGCGCGCATCCTCGCCACCATGCACGATGCCGACGGCCGCATCGCGATTCCCGGCTTCTACGACGCGGTGCGACCGTTCCCCGATCATGTGCGTGCGCAGATGCGCGAGCTGCCGTTCAGTGATACGGAGATGATGCACGAAGTGGGCGTGACCGCGCTCGGCGGTGAAGCGGGTTACACCACACTCGAGCGCTTGTGGACGCGCCCCACGTGCGAAGTGAACGGCCTGCTCAGCGGCTACACGGGAGAAGGCGCGAAGACGGTGCTGCCCGCGCACTCCATGGCCAAGGTGAGCTTCCGTCTTGTGCCCGACCAGGATCCCTCCGTCATTGCATCGCTGGTGGATGCGCATGTGCAGCGCGTCGCACCGGCGGGTGTCACGGTGAAGGTGGAGCATCTGCACGGCGGACGTCCATGGCGCGCCGATCTGCAGGGCCCGATCATCGAAGCCGGCAAGACGGCACTTGAAGCGGCTTTCGGACGCGCGCCCGTGATCACAGGCGAAGGTGGCAGCATTCCCGTCGTTGGCGACTTCGAGCGCATCCTCGGCGCGCCGGTGTTGCTCATGGGTTTTGGCTTGCCTGGAGAGAACGCGCACGCGCCCGACGAATGGATCAGCGTGGAGAACTACCAGCGCGGAACGAGAGCGGCGGCGGCGCTCTACGAAGAGTACCGCCGCCGTCATGACCTCGAAGACTGACCCGGCGCGGAGCCGGGTGTCTGGGACTTAAAACGAACCCAGGATATCGTCGGAGCTGTCGTCGTCGAACGGAATCAGCGCCGCGCCATTCACTGGGAACACGTCGTCGTTATCGGCGTTCGCGGCGACGGTCGCACGCGCAGGCTTCGCCTTGCTCCGGGTGGCCGTGGTGGTGCGGGCCTTGCTGCTGCTGCGCGAGGCGGTGCTCGGCGGCGTGCTGGCCGCCGCGCGGCGCGTCGAAGCCGAGGTGGGCGCCACCAGGGGCGCCGACACCGACTGCACACGCGCATTGCCCAGCTCGAACTGCGCCGCGAGATCCTGCATTTCGGCCGACTGCGCCGAGAGTTCTGCCGCCGCACTGGCCGACTCTTCGGCATTGGCGGCGGTGCGCTGCGTGAGGCCGCTGATCTGCGACATCGCCACCGTCACCTCGGCGAGTTCCTTCTCCTGCTCCACCGCGCCTTCGGCAATGTTGTTCATGATCGTGGCCGCGCGCTGCACACCGGTGCGGATCTCTTCGAGACGACGCGTGACGCTTTCGTTGAGCTGTACACCCGTCTCGGCCTTCTGCACCGACTCTTCGATGAGCGTCGCCGTGTTGCGCGACGCTTCCGAAGCACGGATGGCCAGGCTGCGCACTTCGTCGGCCACCACCGCGAAGCCCTTGCCCGCGTCGCCGGCACGTGCTGCTTCGACCGCCGCGTTGAGCGCCAGCAGGTTCGTCTGGAACGCGATCTCGTCGATCGTCTTCACGATCTTGGCCGTCGAGTCGGCGGAACGCTTGATCTCGGCGACCGCCTGAGCCAGCGCCGTCATGCGCTCCACACCCTGCTCGGTCGTTTCCGTCACCTTCACCATCGCCGTGCGGGCTTCGTTGGCATCCGCCGCGTTGGCCTTCGTGCGCTCGTCCACCACACCGATGCGGTTCGATACCTGGTCGATCGCGCCGGCCTGATCGGCCGCACCACTCGCCAGTTCCTGGCTGCCATCGCCGATTTCACGGGCCGCCGAGTTCACCTGGCTGATCGCTTGGGTGAGCGAGGCGAAGACTTCGGAGATGTTTTCGAGCGCGGTGTTCAGCGACTCCTTGATGGCAGCATGCTCGCCGACATAGTTGCCCTTCACGCGCGCCGACAGGTCCTTGGCGGCCACACGCGTCAGCACTTCCTTCGCCTCGACGATCGGCTCGATGACAGCATCGAGCGTCGAGTTCGTGCCGGACACCAGCTGCGCGTAGGCACCCTGGAAACGATCCGGGTTGCCACGCTTGGACAGGTCACCGTGCTTGGTTGCGTCGATGACACCGTTGATCTCGCTCACCACATTCTGCAGCGTGTCGGTGGCGCCATTGATGCTGCGTGACAGCACATCGTGCTCCGAGCGCACCTGCACCTTGACGCTCAGGTCGCCGCTCGCGAGGCGATCCGCCGCATGGGCCACACCACCGATGTACGACAACATGCCGCGGAACGCTTCAGCCAGTTCACCGACTTCGTCCTTCGATTCGATGTCGACGACGAGGTCGAGCTTGCCCTGCGCAATGTCGCGGCCCGTGTTCGACAGCGTCCGCATGGCACCGATCACGCTGTTGAGCGTGCCCCACGCCAGCACGATGAGTACGGCGAGCGCAACCACCAGGATGGCGCTGGTGCTGTAGAAGGACGTGCTTTGCAGACCGGTCGCATTGTCGAACGAGGCGTTGATCTGCTCGCTGCGCGTCTGCAGTTCGGTGTTGAGCTGCTTGGTGAGGTCGGCGTACTTCGTCTTCGCTTCTGCCCGGGCGCCCATCATGTCTTCCATGGAGCCGGTAATCATGCCCATGCTCGAAGACTTGGTGGCAGCGGCGTATTCCTTGAAGGATGCGAGCACCTTGACCACGGCGGCCGAATCGGTGGTGGCGTTGTGCGCCAGCGAATCGTTGACCGTGGCGAACTTCTTGATGATCGAATCCGCAGCCGTGATCGCGGCCGTGTCACTTGCCGCGACGGCGTCACGCACCGTACGCTGATAGAGCTCGAGCAGGTTGAGCTGCTGGCGACTCTGCTCCAATGCCGGTGAATAGTCTTCGCGAATGGTGGTCAGCTCAGACTGCGCGCGGCGGCCCAGAATGATCGTCGAGCTGAGCGTGATCAGGAAGCCAAGGGCGGCAACCACGGGGAGAGCCAAAATCTTGGCTCGCAGAGTCAAAGTACGAAACATGGATTCGCTTCAAGGGACAGCGCGGAGGGAATGGACGTCGTCGTCCGACACGGCACAATCAGGGGTATCGGACCATTGGCTCATGCACTTGAGCAAGCCGTAAAAACCGTCACACCGCCGGCGCAATTGTCACGCGGGTGCCGCATTGGTGACAGTGGCATCGGTGATTGTGGTGGCCTGGGCCGATGGTGTGATGGCGCAATGCAAACGGGCGATCACTCCCCAAGGAATGACCGCCCGCCACTTGATGCTGCAGCAACCTTAATATATGGATGCGCGGTGTGCTTACAGTCCGTCGAGCAATGAGTCGTTGTTCGACGTGGCCGCAATGCGCTTGATGAGCCACTCCATACCGGCCTGTGGCGGCAACTGGTGCAGGCCGCGACGCAGCAGGTGCACCTTCTCGAGCTGGTCCGGGCGATAGAGCTTCTCTTCGCGACGTGTACCGCTGGTGGCGATATCGAATGCCGGGAAGATGCGGCGATCGGCAAGCGAGCGATCGAGCTTGATCTCGCAATTGCCGGTGCCCTTGAACTCCTCGAAGATCACGTCGTCCATGCGCGAGCCCGTTTCGACGAGTGCGGTGGCGATGATCGTGAGTGAGCCGCCCCCGTGCTGCGGTGCAATCATGCGCGCTGAACCGAAGAACGCCTTGGGCTTCTGCATCGCGGTGGCGTCGAGGCCACCCGACATCGTGCGGCCGGTGCCGCGATCGACCGTGTTGTGCGCGCGGGCGAGGCGTGTGATCGAGTCGAGCACGATCACCACATCCTTGCCCTGTTCCACGAGACGACGCGCACGTTCGAGCGTCATCTCGGCCACTTCCACATGGCGCTTGGGCGGCATGTCGAAGCTGGAGGCCACGACTTCACCGTAGCCCCACGTGATCATCTCGCTCACTTCCTCGGGACGTTCATCCACGAGGAGCACCAGCAATACGGCCTGCGGATGATTCACGGCCACGCCTTCGACGATGGCCTGCAGGAGCGTGGTCTTGCCGGCCCGGGCCGGGGCGACGATCAGCGCACGCTGGCCATAGCCGATAGGCGCAATGAGATCGATGGCGCGCCGCGTGAGTTCGGGGCCGGTCTTGGCCGGGCGTCCCGTCTCGAGTGTGAGTTTGCGATCGGGATAGCTCGCGGTCAGCGTGTTGAAGTCGGGGCGCTTTTCCAGCACGACGGGCGAACCGTCGTTGAGCGTCTGCACTTCGATGACGAGATAGCGGCCGCGATGATCACGCCCATACGTCACTTCGAGCCGGTCACCGCGGCGGAGCTGGTGCAGGCGCACCAAGGCCGGGGGTACGAACGGATCGGTGGGCTCGGGCAGGTAGCTGTTCTCGGCGCGGCGCAGGAAGCCGCCATCACGCGACGGATCGAACCAGCCAGCCATCGTCCCTTCGACGCCAACAGGCGCTGACGGCGCGGACTGGTGTGGCGAACCACCCGACGACGGGGCTGGCCCACTCTCGTTTCCACCACCGCCGCCACGACGGAACCGGTTGCGTCCACGGCGCCCGTTGCGCTGCTGGCGGAAGCCGCCACGGTCCTGCCCATCGAAGCGATCCGGTGACTCGGACGGACGGTCACCGCGGTCTCCCCGGTCGAAGGTGCGCTCGCCACCACGATCATGGGTCCGGTCATGCGACCGATCGGAGGTCGGCCCCGAGGACTGGTGGCGATCACCACCCTGCCCGCGGTTGTTGTCCGGACGTCCACCGCGACCACGGCGGCGTCCGTTGCGATCCCGGCGGTCGGGACGGTCCTGTCGATCGTGACGCTCAGGACGATCCTGGCGGTCCTGCTGAAACGGTCGCTCCGGACGGGCGGTGTCCTGGCGTTCCGGTCCATCGGTGCGATCAAAGGCGCGGTCGTAGCGGTTCGGGGCTTCCTGGCGGTCGGCGAGTGGCCGTTCCATGGAAGCCTCGTAACCCAGCGGCGACGGGTCCCGGAAGCTTGGCCGGCTTTCCGTCGGCGACTCCGAACGGGGGGCCTGGCGCACCTCGTCGCGGGGTTCCGGGCGGCTTTCGGCGCGCGGTTCGTTGCGGGGCTCAGCGCGCGGCTCACTCCGGGCTTCGCTGCGCGGCGCTTCGCTGGCGTCGCTACCGGAGGCCTCGCTCCGGGCGGTGCGTCGCGGACTCCGTCGCGCGGTGGGCGCTGGAGCGGCGCTGTCATTGGAATCGCCGGCGGACGGCGCGGACTCGGTGTCCGCAGCGGTGCGGCGGGGCTGGCGAGGACGACGGGGACGGGGGGCGTCGGATGCGCTCCCTTCCGCGTTGCGTTCGCTGCCGGTGTCACTGGACGCCCGGCTGACCGGTGCGTCGAGATATGGATTGTCGTCCCCAACGGTGTCGGGGCTCTGCCGGGTGCGCGTGGTGCCCCGGCGGGAAGGACGTTTCGGTTCGGTCATTCGACTACTGCGAGTGGTACGTGGGCTCCAGATCGTCGGGCGCGGCCCGACGGGCAGAGCACGGCCTCAGCACGGCCGCCACAGCAGGAACTGCCGTAGCAGAGCGTGCCTGAGCCAACAGGACAGACACCCGGGACGGGTGCGGACGCGCCAGAGGCGCTGGAAATGCAGGGTGTTCTGGACGGGGTGGGTCGTGCCGTCGCTCGGGGTGGAGTGGCGCAAGGGCCAATCCGGTACTGCCGGGGGGAGGAGGCATCGTGCCTCCCATCACTCGAATGGGCACCGATGGCGAACCAGCCGGGCCACGCCTCAGCGCATCAATATCGGGGCGCCGTGGCATCACATGCTTCGAGGTGCTGCGCTGCGATGCAGTTGAATCGTGTTGAGTATTGCGAGCCTCGGCCAATCGCGCAACCCTGCACGAATACGGTTCCGGTACGGACTGGGTAACACCCATACGGAAACCGCCAACCGGGAAACACTGCTGACGTGGCTACCCCCATGACCCAGCTTTGTGTCATTCTTGAAGGATGATTGCCCCGATCAAGGATATCCCCGCTGCTCTCGCCGATGCCGTCGGCGCCTACGAAGCTTCCGGCAACATCGGAGCCCTGATGGAGCGGCTGCATCACCTTCGTGATGGCACGATGCCGGACGCCCTCGTGGCTGCTGCCGAACCGTGGCTGCATATGCCAGAGGTCGCTGGACCCCTGTATGAGCGCGTGGTGGAGGAGCAGCCCTCCAATGCGCGCGCTTTGGTGATTCTGGCGAACGCCTACTGGCTCTCCGGCCGTGGTCCGGAGCAGGTGGGCGAACTGGCCAACCGCGCGCTCGCCATCGACCCCACCAACCGCGGCGCCTGGCACCTCTGGGCGCTCACCGAGGCCAACCCGCGCGACCGCACCGTGCGCTGGTTGCAGGTCTCGCAGCGCTTCCCGGAAGATCATCTCGCCAAGGCTGCGCTGGCCGACAATGCCGCATCACTGGCCGCCAGCGAGCACGACAAGGAGGCGCTCGCCATGGCCATCACTGCCTACGAAGAGTTGTGGGCCAGTTCGCCCACGGAACAGCAACGGGCAGCGCTCGAGACCGCGCTCACCACGCTGCGCAACTACACCTTCTGAATATCCGTGCCCCGCACGGCCTGAGACTTCCGTGACCGACTCCACCTCCGGCGCGCCGCATGACCACGGGCGCGGCGACGAAAGCGCAGCCCTCGCCGAATTCCGTCAGTTCCGCGAGCGCATGAACACGCGCATCCTCGGCGAGAACAATCTCGTCATCAATCGGTTCTTCAATCTCGATGGTCGTGCCTATGAAGGTGGCGCGCTGGATGTGAAGACGAAAGAATTGCTCGGCCTCGTGGCGTCGATGGTGCTGCGCTGCGACGACTGCATCACGTATCACATCGTTCGGTGCGGCGAAGAAGGCGTGACGCGCGACGAGGTGTTCGAGACGATGAGCATTGGCCTCGTCGTCGGTGGCAGCATTGTCATTCCACATCTGCGTCGCGCCGTCGATCGGTGGGATGAAGTGGAACGCATGCGCGGGTAGGAGGGTACGGCGGCACTGGTGGGACGCACGCGAAAGTGTCCCGCATGCTTGTGTGATGCGTTGCTTGGCCTTTCAACGATCCCACCAATGCCGACTTTCGTATCGTACCCACGACGTTGTTCCCGCGTCGTCGCGCTGGCTTCTCTCTCGGGGATTGCGCTCTCGCTCTCAGCGCACACCGTGGCCGCGCAGGGTGTCTCGCTCAGCGCCGGTCTCGGAAACAGCAACGGCGGACGGTTCGCAGAGCGCGGTTCTGCGGTGGGTGCCATAGCGTATGATCACGGCAAGGCGATGTCGCATGGTGTGGCGCTCGCGTGGCGACTTGGCGGTACGGCCACCCTGCACAATGGCAGCGATCTGGTCTGCGAAGCTCCTGTTGGCGGAGCATGCTCGCCACTCGAACCTGACTTGCTCGCCTTCAGCGCCGCTGGTGGTATCCGCATTGGTGGACACCGTGCGTCGCTGTCACTACTCGCCGGCCCCAACCTGTATGCGACGCGCCGCGAGGGTGAGGATGGCGCATCCGGTGTCGGCTTGCTGCTGGCGGGCACGGGAATGCTCGCGCTTACACCAAAGGTGGCGCTTGTCGGCTCCGTCGAGCAACATCATGTGCGCTTCGTTGGTCAAAACCTGCGCGTCAATACGATCCTGCTTGGTGTCCGACTCGGACCCACAGTATTTCCGCGCTGATTCCCGTCAATCAGCGCGGAAGGGGCGAGAGCTACTGTGGCTTGGCGATGGTCTTGGGATTGCCGTCTGACACGAATCGCGTGCCCGGCCCCGGCTTGTCGAGCATGTCCAGTGTAGGCGTCAACTTCGTGCCGCCTTGCAGCGGTACACGCGGCAAGGATGCGGGATTGAACGCCGAGTCAAACGGACTGCGTGCCGGACCACCGGCCACCTGAAATACTGCTTCGTGCTTGTACGACACCGTGCGCTTCGCCTTCGGGTCGTACCATGAGCCCGCGAGTGTGAGCGCACGATTCTTCGGCCAGATGCCATAGGGCAATGCCATGCCGCGCACCTTGTAGCCGGGCACGGCCGAATCGATGGCCATGGCCCCCCGCGCGAACTGCTCCTGCACCACCGCGTCGGAATACTTGTTCAATTGCGCGTGCCACAACGTGTGGTTGCACAGCTCGAACCCCTGCTGCACCAGAAACTGCAGCTTCTGGAAACGCCACGCCGACTTTTGCCCGTCAATGCCCTTCTCGCCGAAGAACGCGTGGCCAGCCGCTGCCGCAGGCAACAGACAGAACAGACCCTTGGGCTTCCAGTCCGGGTGCGTACGGATGAAGTCGAGCAGAATGCCCACGGCGCTGGTGGGATCGACCACCAGCTGTCCGTTCCTTTCGATGTAGCGAAACTGGCTCGGCGACGCGTCGTCGAAGGTGAACAGCACCGGCGTCTTGCCCGCCGGAATCGACAGCGTCTTGTCGAGAATCTCCGACAGGTTCACCGGCACATAGTCGCGGCGATGCAGCTCCTCGAGCTCGGCCTTGAATCGCTCGCGCGACACTTTGTACGTGCCGTCCGCATCCACTACCTGATGCCACTCGACGATGGGGAATCGGCCCATCTCGTTGGGCGTGCGGGGGCCGCTCGGCGCCGGCGTGGTCGCCGGGCGGGTAGCTGGCTGGGCCGGCTTTGACGCTGCTGCCGGGCGCGGCTGGGGCTGGCTGGCACTTTCTGGACCCAGGCCACGTAGGACTGATGACCGCGCGGCTTCGGCCCCCTGCAAAGACAGCGCACCAACCATCAGTCCCACTGCGACTGTCCCACTCAGGATGCGCGGGACCAAACCGGGACGACCCAAACGCGCGTGAAGTCGAGCCGGAATGGCGGCTCGGACGGACTCGGATTTCGTGTGCGGAAACGCCATGACACCGATACTCACAACCAGGGTGCTGCCAGAACCACGATGGACGTGCAACCTAACGGATCGCCTGCCGAGACAGTGACACCAGAGACGCCGGAGCGTGCCGCGTCGGTGTCGTGGCGCACGAGGTTGGCGTTGGGCCGACGCCTCCGGTCTGCGTCGGCATTCCTCTTTTCGCTTCCGCGAACGCTGATTCGCGTGCTCCGGACCAACCGGAACGCGCGGCGCGTGGCGTTCGGTGCCACCGTGGCCGGCGTGGTGTGGACGATGGTGATGGGCACCTGGTGGTGGAGCTGCGGCTGGCAGGGATGCCCGACGCCGACTCAGCTGCGCGCCTGGCGTCCCACCGAAGGCGGCGCATTGCTGGCCCGCGACAGCAGCGTGGTATCGGCGCTGTCTGCGGTGCGGCGCGTCAACGTGCCGCTGACCCGCGTACCGGCCCATGTGCAGGCGGCGTTCATTGCCGTCGAGGACCGTCGCTTTCACACGCACGCCGGCGTGGATTGGCGTGGCGTGATGCGCGCCAGTGTGAGCAACCTGCGCGCGGGCAGCGTACGCGAAGGCGCGAGCACCATCACCATGCAGCTCGCGCGCAATGTATTCCTCGGCAATCGCGCCACCGAGCGTAGCTGGGGACGCAAGTTGCTCGAGTGGCGCTATGCGCGCCTGCTCGAGGCGTCGCTCTCCAAGGAGCAAATTCTCGAGCGATATCTCAACGCCATCTATCTGGGCAACGGCGTGTACGGCGTGGAAGCCGCCAGTCGTGACCTGTTTGGCAAAGGCATTGGTGATGTATCGCTCGCCGAGGCCGCGATGCTGGCCGGATTGCCCAAAGCTCCATCGAGCTATTCACCGCGCAATGACCGCGTGAAAGCGCTGGCACGTCGTGCTGTGGTGTTCGATGTGCTCGAGCGCGAGCAGGTCGCCGATGCCGCCACCCTGCGCGCGGCGCGCAAGTCGGCGCTCAAGCTCGCGCGGCGGGAGTTCGTGCTTACGCGCACGGTCGATTCGTGGGCCGTGGAGGCGGTACGTGGTACGCTCGATTCGCTGCGTGCTGCGGGGGTAATCCCCCGTGCGCTCAACGATGCGCAGCTACGGGTATGGAGCACGATAGATCGACGGGCCCAAATCGCGGCCGAACGGGCCATCGCAGCGGGTGCAGCGCAAATCGACGAGGAACGGTCGTGGAACGGATTCCCCGTGCGTCGCGCCGATGAACGCACGCAGGGCGCATTGGTGGCGATGGATCCCTCGACCGGTGCGGTGCGCGCGATTGTGGGTGGGCGTCGTCTTGAGCGAAAAGGCTTCAACCGCGCGATGCGCTCGCGTCGTCAACCGGGTTCGACATTCAAGCCGTTTGTGTATGCCGCAGCGCTGATGCACGGTTTCACGCCGGCCAGCATGGTGGACGATGAGCCAGTGGAAATCAGCAGCGGCCGCGACACCTGGAGGCCCGCCAACTATGGCGACGAGTACGCGGGGCGTATCACGCTGCGCGATGCGCTCATGCGTTCGGCCAACGCTGCCACCGTGCGTGTGAGCCGCGATGTGGGTGTGCCGGTGATCGCATCACTGGCTCACGCGCAGGGCATCACCAGTGACTTGCCGCAGGTGCCGGCGTTGGCGCTCGGCGCTGCTGCTGTCACGCCCTTCGAGCTCACCACCGCGTACGCCCCATTCGCGAACGGTGGTATGCGTGTGGTGCCGCACATCGTGGAACGGGTGGAAGACCAGTTCGGCCGCTTGCTGTGGGAGCGCAAGGCGACGTCGGGTTCCCGCGTGTTGCAGCCCACCGATGCATTCCTGGTCACGTCGCTGCTGGAGAGCGTGGTGGACAAGGGCACGGGGCGCGCGGTGCGTGATGCGGGTATTCGTGGACCGGTGGCCGGCAAAACTGGCACCACCAACGACGGCACCGATGTCTGGTTCGTGGGCTATACGCCGACGCTGGTGGCCGGTGTGTGGTTTGGCGCCGACAATCCGCAGCCGCTGGGTTGGAACGCGTCAGGCGGGCGACTCGCGGCACCCGTGTGGGCGCGCTTCGTGCGCGATGGCTGGCACAGCCCCGAGCAGGACACGCCGTGGCGTCCGCCGCCAGGCATCGAGTCGCGTCAGATCGACATCGGTACCGGCATGCTGGCCAGCGACTGGTGTGGGCCGTCGCGCCGCGAGTACTTCCGCACCGGTACGCAGCCCACGGGATCCTGCGAAGGGGCGGCGCCGTTTGCCATGCGCGACGACGACCCACCCGACTGGCATCGTGGGGACGATGTGGATGTCGACGACATCAGCGCCGCGGTCGAAAGCATCATGGAGAAGACGCGGTCCACCGAGAAGGTCCGCAATATCACCGACCGCGTGATGCGGGAAATCAAGCGTGCGGTGGAGCGCGAACGTAGGGAACGTCGCGACCGGGAGCGCCGTGTCAGTCAGCGCGGCAACGAGGAGCATCCCTAGGATCGCAAGAGAACAGCGGGGGGAACACAGATCACGCAGATCGACACAACAAACGCACGATACCAATCCAAATATTCTTTGGTGGTATCTGTGCGTTTTGCTTTTTCTCTGCGCGATCTGTGTTCCCCCCGTTGTTAGCCTTTCAGCACGCCAAGCCAGTCTTGCCGGCCTCCAGCATAGCCGGGAAAGAGTTGCGCGAGCTTGTCGGCGCCGAGATGCCGTGACGTGACCTCGGAGAACACCGCACGAAAGTCGGTCGTGAGGGCAAGATCGCGTCCTTCGTAGAGTTGCTCGCGCGCCAGACCGGGCCACTTGCCGAATACTTTCTGCGACGCGCCCAGCGAACCGCCAATCACGAACATCGCGCCGGCGTGACCGTGGTCGGTACCGCCGGTGCCGTTCTGGCGCACGGTGCGGCCGAACTCCGAGCAGGTGAGGATCACCACGTCGTCCATGCGATCACCCAGATCGGTAACGAGGGCCGCGATCGATTCGGAGAAATCGGACAGGCGATTGGCGAGCTGTCCCTGCGCGGCGCCCTGATTCACGTGTGTGTCCCAGCCACCCACATCGGCGAACGCCACCTCGAGACCGACGTTCGACTTGATGAGCTGCGCGATCTGCAGCAGGCGCTGACCGAATTGTGAACGCGGATACTGCACGTTGGCGGCCGGCTTGTACTGCTGCGGGTCGGCCGATCGTAGCACCTTGAGTGCTTCGAACATGTCGCTGCCGCTGCCGTGAATGAGATCAGCCGATCCGGTGCGGTAGAGTGCCTCGAGGCGACGTTCGGCATCACCACCTGCACTGCGGATGGAGAACTCGCTGATCGAGTTCATCGCCACCACCGGTGACGCGCCCTCGAGAATGCGTGGTGTCTGTGCGGTCATGGCCACGGCCCGGAACGGCGCCATCTTGCTGCCATCCACACACGCTTCACAGGTGCCCTGTACAGCGAGATAGCGATTGAGCCAGCCGTCGGTGGTGCCTTTGCGGTCGGGCGTGCCGGTCTCCATGTAGTCCTGCGCGTCGAAGTGCGAGCGTGTGGCGCTCGGACTGCCGACGGCATGGATGGGCGCGAGCATGCCACGATCCCATAGCGGCTTGAACGACGACAGCGACGGATGCAGGCCGTAGAACCCGTCCAGATCGATGGCGCCGACCGGGCCATTCGTGCGAGCCGGGGTACCGATCGCGAGCTGTGGTCGCGCCGTGTAGTACTCACGATCGCCGAATGGCACGAGCACGTTGAGCGCGTCCGCGGCACCGCGCTGAAACAGCACGATGAGCGTCTTGCCACGCGCCGCGCGCGGCAGGTCCATGGCCAGCGCCGTACGCCTGAGAAAGCTCGGACTCAGGCCAAGCGTCACCAGCGCCATCGCGCCGCTCTTGAGGAAGATGCGTCGATCCATGTGCCCCTCGAAGGTAGAGCCGTCGTCGACCTTCATCGGTCGACGATCGGAAAATCAGCGGCGCTGGAACTCGGGCGCCCCGAGGGCGAGCCCGACGATCTGCGCAAATCCCGCGGCCTGCTGCTGTCGCTTGTTGCCGTTGTTCGCACCACCACCGTTGCCGTTCATGGCGAACGACGTGTCGCTATCACTTCCGCGTTTCTCCAGGAACGGATTGGTGCCACTGATCAACACCTGGCGCGTATCGGTGGACACCGCGCCGCCAAACAGCTCGCGGATGACACCGTCCACTTGTTGCTCTCGCGGCAGCGTGGCCAATTCCTTCGATGCCGGCCACATGGCGACCCGCACACCCGGCACGCGTCCACCGGCCACGGCCAGGCCGAAGTTGATGCGGTTGAGAATCGCACCCGTATTCATCCACGCGTCACCGGTTTCGGGATAGCCATTCGGCGCCTGATGGCCGAAGATCGGTTGACCCAGTCGGCTGACGAGCTGCGCCGAACGTGCGGTGGAGTCCGGCACCGCGTTCATTGCGCGCAAGGTGCTGGCGACGAGTTCGAACGGTGACTTCACCTTGGCGCGATACGCATCGGCCGAGAAAAACTCCGGACTCGTGACGATCGTGCGCAGTACGGCGCGAATGTCGCCATCGGTGGACCGGTACGTCTCGGCCGCGCGCGCCACCAGAGCGGGCGGCGGTGTGTCGCTCACGAAGCGGCGGGCCAGCTTCGTGGCGATGAAGGTGGCCGTCTTCGGGTGACGAGCCAGGAGGTCCAGCACCGCTTCGCCCTCTTCAATGCCACGTCCGGCGGGAAACTTCTGGCCAAGGATGACCTTTGCGCCAGCATCGTGCACCATCGGACGGAACACGAAGCTGCCGCCCTGCGCTCCGCGATCGAGTGTCCAGCCCGTGAGTGCGCGCGCGACCTCGATGACATCCTGCTGTGTGTATCCGCCGTCGACGCCGAGCGTGTGCAGCTCCATCAGCTCACGCGCATAGTTCTCGTTGAGACCGCGGCGGCGCTGTGCCACGGCGGGCATCTGGGCTGGGCGTGGTGGTGTGGCTGCCGCACGACGCGCCGCCGCACGTGGGTTTTGCGCCCGCGACGGGCGGGCAGGTTGCAGCACCGGCCGGCCGCTGTCGGCGACGCTCTGCCAGTTGTCGAGGTAGTACAGCATCGCCTCGCTCTTGGCGACCGCGCCGAGCAGTTCGCGGAACTTGCCCATCGCGTGCGGACGGATGACGCGCGTATCGAAATCCGTGAGGAAATACCGCGTGCGGTCCTTGCCGGAGAACACATTGAAGTGGTTCTCCCAGAAATCGACCATCACTTCATCGAGCTGTCGCTCGGTGAGCACCGCGCGCGCCACACGACTCGATGTGAGTTCGGCCAGCAGGATTCCCGAGCGGCGTCCTTGTTCGCGGATTCGCGCGGAATCTTCTGCAGTCACCGTGCCGCCGCGGCGTTGCAGCTGGGCGAGCGCCTGGGCCGGAGGCGGATACTCGGCGTAGAGCTGCTCGCTGGTCTTATTCAGCGTTTCATAGCGCGCCAGAAAACTGGTGACGGCAGTGTCGGCGACACGCTCGGGGTGCAACTGCTGGTCGATCCAGCGATCGACTCCCAGTGTGCGGACGGCGGCCACATCGCCTGGACGGGGGCCGAACGCCAGACGGTTGAGCACGTGCTGCACCTGCTGATCGGCCGTCTGCTCACGGGCTGCGATCACGGCGGCGGATGGCGGCTGATAGGCCGGTGCGCGAGAGGCTGTGGTGCTGCCGGCGGGCGCCGACGATCCGGACGCTGCTGCGCAGCCAAACATGACAGGGAGTGCAAGCAGTGCACCCGCCAGCCAGAGATTTCGATGTCCAGTTGAGACGATGCGACGTCGGTTCACGGGCCTGCTCCGTTGAAGACTTGAGTCTTTTCGTTTGGACGCGCCGCCAACGAACGCGTTAATGCGACACCATCCGACGTTTCGCGCCTTATCTTTCGGCATGGCAGCTCCGCGACCGTTCACGTCACCCGCCGCACTCCTCGACGCGGCCTTCGCCACCGGCACGCTCACCACCATTGCCACCGGTGGTGCGTTGCTCGGGCTCGGCTGGCGCGAAGGCGAAGCGGGACGGGTGTTCCGACTCGCCGGACGCGCGTTGCTGGAACGATTCGGGGTGGTATCCAATGCCGCACCACTGTCTTCCGTGGCGCTCGGATATGTGCACCATCTCACCATCGCGACCGCGTGGGGCGTGCTGCTCGCACTGTGTGTGCTACCTTGGAGGGGGACAACACGTGTCCTCGTGACCGTTGTCGCGGCGGTGGGGTACGTGCTGTTAGTCACCAGTGTGGTGCCCGCACCGTTGCGTATAGGCTACGCTGTGACGGGAAGCCTGCCTGGTGCGGTTCCTATCGGAGCAGCGTTGGCGGTCGCGTTGTTTGGTGGAGCTTGGCTGGCGTCCTCGGAGCCGTCCGAGGAGTGAGCCGCGCGACGCGGGGCGATTGAGTTGGTGATTGATGTCACCAACACGCCGGCGCTGTGACACGTTTGCAACCTAGAGTGACGCTGGTCGTGCCTGGAGTTTTGGTGGCATCGGCTATGCTGCATTCGACGTTGCAGTTCCCCCGGTGGCACGTCTTGAGAACGTGGACGGCGCGCGTGACGAAGCGACCACCGGACATGCTTACCCTGATCCCAGGAGGGATACGATGGACGTCCTCGTACGACTCGAGGCTCGTCCGAGCGATTCGCCGGTACTCGCGCACGTGAACTCCATTCCCGTGCTTCCGTTCGGTACTCGCTCGCGGCGTGAAGTGGTGACGCTGTACGGAGAGGCAGACGCCCAGTCGTTGGCACTGGCGTTGGCCGCAACCGTGGAAAGTGAGCGTTTGGAAGCGGTGACGGCTGGAGTGGTGCGTCACCTTGGCGTGTGGCCCGACCGCGGTGCGGTGGGTGACTCGGCGTGGCGCGATGGCACGACGGGCCGCTTGGTCACGCAGGATCTCGATATTCCCTTGCCGACGCTGGAAGCTCGTGCGGTTGAGCTGCTCGGCGCCTGCGGCCCGACCCTGCGTCGGGTGGCTGCTGGTCTGGCGATGCCGGATTGGCCCGAGGGAACGGAACGCGCGTTGACGTTCTCGCTGATGTCCGCCTCGGCGGCCAGCGGTGGAGCCGGCAACTCGTTCGACGATGATGCCAAGGTTGAGAACTGGCTCGATTCGATTCGCCAGGCCGATGCCTTTACCTACGATGTGGAGGGAGACTGATCGGACCCTCGATTTGTCAGAAGCAGGACTGACGCGGGCAAGCGCTGAGCGCTTGCCCGCGTCTTTGTTTGGTGGAGAGGTGCGCGACCGCAGGGTCGGGACTGCAGAAGCCGGAACGGCGGGAGCTGGACCCACGGAAGCTAGGGGCGCGGGAGCTGGACCCACGGAAGCTGAAGGAACGGGGGCTGGAACTACGGATTCCAACGAGGGCCCCCGCGCGAACCCGTAGTTCCAGCTCCCGTGTCCCCAGCTCCCGTCCCACCAGCTCCCGTAGGTCCAGCTTCCGTGGTTCCAGCCCCCGCAGTCCCCCCGCAGTCCCCCCGGCAGTTCCACCCCGTACGCCCCACCCTGCTTGCCCCCTCGCGCCTGAACCTGCACCCTACAGGTGGCCCCACCGGGCCCACGACCCCCACTCCTGAGGGCCGCGACGTCCGAACCTTGCGGGCTCTCCTGCCCCTGACGTCCTCGTGAGCGGTCGCCGCGCCTTCGGCCCCCGCTGACCCGCGACTCCGTGGCTTCCGCGCCCGCGCAATCCGACCGTCGGCTCACCGACGGGACGCGGAGGGACGATGCGCGAATACGACAGCGCCGGCATCAGAAACATTGCCGTGCTCGGACACGGCAGCAGCGGCAAGACCAGTCTCGTCGATGCACTCTGTTTTGCGGCCGGATCCGGCAAGCGACACGGTGCCGTGCGCGACGGCACCGCACTCACCGACCATCTTCCCGAGGAGATCGAGCGCGGGTATTCCATCAGCCTTGGCTGCGCCTACGCCGAGTGGATGGAGAGCAAGATCAACTTCATCGACACGCCGGGCTCGCTCGACTTTCAGGGCGACACGATCGCCGGACTTGCCGCCGCCGACGGCGCACTCTGTGTGATCAGCGCGGCGAGCGGTGTGGAGGTGGGCACCGAGCGCGCCTTTCGTGCGGCGATGGCCAAGCAGGACCCGGTGCTGTTTGCCGTGTCGATGATGGACAAGGAGCACGCCGACTTCGATCGCATCTATCAGCAGATCAAGCAGCGGCTGACGTCAAAGGTCATTCCCGTCGAGGTGCCCTGTGGTGAAGGGCCGGCGTTTCGTGGTGTGATCAATCTCTTCACGCAGCGCGCGTACATGTACACGAGTGGTACGAAGGGCGAGTACGTCGAACAGGAGATACCCGCCGAGTGCATGGAGCGCTTCACGCGCTATCGCCAGGAGTTGATTGAAGCCATCAGTGCCACTGATGACGCGTTGCTCGAACGCTATCTCGAGGGACAGGAGATCGATCGCGACGATGCCATTCATGGCATGAAGGACGCCATGGCTCGTCTTGATCTGTTCCCGCTGTTTTGCGTGTCATCCGAGAGCATGATCGGCGTGCGGGCGCTGCTCACCGAACTCGTGCAGCTCATGCCGAACGCGTGGGAGATGGAGGAGATCCATGCGCTGACGGGGGCAGAGGGGCACAACACCGTGCAGCTGCACGCGAAGGATGACGGACCCTTCGCCGCGCTGGTGTTCAAGACGCTGGCCGAGCCGCATGTGGGCGACGTGAGCTACTTCCGCGTACTGTCAGGTAAGGTGGTGAACGGTCAGGAGGTGTTCAACGCCACGCGGGACGGGACCGAGAAGCTGGGACATCTCGCCGTGCCGTGCGGACGCGAGCGACAGGAGGTGAACGTCCTGCATGCCGGCGATATCGGCTGCGTCACCAAGCTGCGGAATACGCACACCAACGACACGCTGTCCACGCGTGAGCATCCCATTCGACTGCCGGCGATCACGTTCCCGGACAGCGTGGTGCACTTCGCGGTGCGCGCGACGGCACGCGGTGAAGAGGACAAGCTGCAACAGGGTTTGCATCGTTTGCACGACGAAGATCCCACACTCACGGTGCACTACAACCCCGAGACCCACGAGACCATTGTGGGCGGCATGGGTGAGCGCCATCTCGATGTGGCCATGGCGGTGCTCAAGCGAAAGTTCGGTGTGCAGGCCGAGTTGGCGAAGCCGCGCATTGCCTATCGCGAGACCATCACCGCAAAGTCCGAAGGGCAGGGGCGCCACAAGAAGCAGAGTGGAGGGCGTGGGCAGTTCGGCGACTGCTGGATCCGCATGAGCCCGATGCCCCGTGGCGAAGGCTATCTGTTCGACGACCGCATCGTGGGGGGCGTGATTCCCTCCAAGTACACGCCCGCGGTGGATCGTGGCGTGCAGGAAGCCGCGGCGCGCGGTGTGCTGGCTGGTTTCCCGCTCGTCGACTACCGGGTGGAGCTCTACGATGGCTCCACGCACTCGGTCGACTCGAACGAAATGTCATTCAAGATGGCCGGCATTCTCGCGTTCAAGACGGTGGCGCCCAAGTGCCGGCCCGTCATCCTCGAGCCGCTCGATTTGCTCGAAGTGTCGGTGCCCGATGCCTGGTTGGGCGATGTGCTTGGTGATCTCTCCAGCAGACGCGGCCACATTCTCGGTACGAGCGCCGAGGACGGACGCACCACCGTTCGCGCCGTGGTGCCACAGGCGGAGCTCCACTTGTATGCGACCCAGCTCTTCTCACTGTCGCATGGCGATGCACAGGTCACGCGACGGTTCAACGGCTATGAGCAGGTGCCGCATGACGCCGCCCAGAAGGTGATCTCCGAGCACGCGCGCGACCTGGAGGCCGCCGAAGCGTGAGCATGGCACCATCCTGAAGAGATCCGGGATCGGTTGGGGCCGGATTTTCGGGGGGCTGCCCCTTCATGTGCAACGGCACGCATTCCGTCGAGCGCAGTCATCGCGCGGGAAATGCGTGCCGTTGCAAGTATTCAGGAACAAGTCAGATGCGATGATGTGATTGCGGACCGCGGATCACATCTGACGGATCATCACGCAGTGGTCACACCTTGTGATACGAGATGCGTGCTGCTTCACGGCGATCGGTGGCGGTGTAGATCTCGAAATCGCTGAAGAATGCCGGCGCTTCGGCGATGAGAATGCGCAGCACCATCACCGCCATGCGGCGGATTTCGAGCTCCGCGCCCTCACTCGAGCGCAGCTCGAGCATCGTGCGCCACGCACGAGCGTTTGCTGTAACAACAATCTTGGTTTCGGTCGCATTTGGAAGAACTGCGCGCGCGGCCTCGCGCGCCATCTTGCGGCGGTGCACTTTGTCGTCCACCCAGGCGTAGCGCGTCATCAATGACTCGACGAGAGCGACGTAGCTTTCGAGCGCGGATGTCACCTGGGCCCGCCATGCCGTCTCCAGTGGCTCGTCGCCGATGATCGCCGGTGGCATCACGAACTGGGCGGCACTCTCATCGACATATCGCTGCGAGAGCTGCGAGTAGGCGAAGCCTGCGCGGTGACGCACCAGTTCATGCGTCAGCGAGCGGCTCACACCTTCGAGCAGCAGCGAGTAGTTGGCGTGCTCCAGCACGCTGCCGTGTCCCTGCTTCTTGATGTTCTCGAGATACTCGCGCGTGGTGCGTCCGGCCGGATTGCGCTGACTCATGTAGCACAGTCGGCCGGCAAATTCCGCGAGGCGCTCGCCATCCGTCGATTCTCCGATCCACTGCACCGGCAGGTGCGATGGTTCGGCGAACTGTGGACGGGCGAGCACCGTCACGGTGGGCTCGCGCAGGATCGCGGTGTCGGAAAGCGGCATCGGCAGGGTACGAAGTGTCGAAGAGAGTGGTCGGGGCAGAGCACGACCGTACACGAACAATTCTAGCCTTCTTTCGCGCAATGTCAGATCGAGCCCCGCACAGCTTGCAGCAGGAAATCCAGCAAACGCGCCCCTTCCGCTCCGATGCGCAGGAGGCGGCGTTGTCGCTGCTTCGTACCGCCTCGGTGGTGAGCCGCCGTTTCGCCCGTGTTGTCGAGCCCGAGGGCCTGAGTCTCGCGCAGTACAACGTGCTGCGCATCCTCCGTGGTGCCGGTCCCGAAGGTCTGCCGACGCTGGCCATCCGCGACCGGATGATCGACGAAGGCTCCACGGTTACCCGGCTGCTCGACAAACTGGAAGCGGCGGGGCTCGTGACGCGGGACCGCAGCCGTCCCGACCGTCGCCAGGTGCTCTGCCGCATCACGCCCGAAGGCCTCACCTTGCTCGCACGCCTCGACCCCACGGTCGATGCGATGGACGACGCGGCCACAGCAGTGCTCACCCACGACGAGCGCCGTACCCTCATCGACCTGCTGGCGAGGATCCGCGCAGAGTCGGAATAGCGGTTTGGGGCAGCGGGGGGCTGAAAATGCCCCCGCTTCACCCGGTCAGGCTTCCGGCACCAGCTCCAGTCGGAACCGGTGCCAGCTGCGCGTCCGCTCCACCTCGTCGAGGGCCGCACGTACCGCCGCCGGCAGCGGTGGTGCTTCGGGGTCATGGCGCAGCATTCCGATCGGGTCGGTATCGGCTGGCGCTCCCACTGTGGTCTTGCACCCGGGATTGAGCACACCCGCCGGGTCGGCGGCGGCCTTCACATTGGCGAAGGCCGCACGCGCCTCCGAGGACCAAACCCTGGGCAGCAGCGGCGCCCGCAGGCGCCCGTCGCCATGCTCGCCGGCGAGCGTGCCCCCCAGCGTCGCCGTGAGCTCACAGACGGTGTCCAGCAGGCCGTGCACCCGGTCCCGCCAACCCGCGGCCATGGTATCCACCAACGGGTTCACATGCGCATGGGCGTCGCCGGCGTGCCCGAAGATCACACCCACGGTCTCGAATCGTGCGAGCGCCTGCCGCACGCCGCGCACATAGGCCGGGAACTGCTCCGGGGGTACGCACCCATCTTCGATGAACTGCATGGACCGCAGCCTCGGCGCGAGCCTCGACAAGATCGGACTCGCGGCGTGCCGCAGCGCCCACAGCTCCCGTTCAGATTCCTGGTCGCCGGCATTTACAACCGAGGTGGCGCCATGCGCGCGGCAGAATGCGTTCATGATCAGCGCATTATGAGCGCACTCATCCCGTGAACCGCCCTCCAACTCCGTCAACAACACCGCTTCAGCGTCCAGCGGGACACCGGTCGGCCCGCCACGCTCCGCCACGTCCAGGAATGTCCGGTCCAACAACTCACAGGCGGATGCACCTGCACCTCTCGCTTCAATTGCGCAGCTAGTGGCTTCTTCAAGCGAAGAAAATGTCGCCATGATGGTCGCAGTTGCGCCAGCGATCGGCGTGAGAGCCAGTTCCAGTTCGGTGAACAGGGCCAGCGTCCCCTCACTACCCACCAGCAAGTCCACCAGGTGCCCGCCATCCGCCAGCGCCGCGGCGATACCGTAGCCAGAAGACTCCTTTCGCACGCCAGGCCGACTCAGGGCACCGAGCGCGCCATGTGTGCGGATCAAGTCGAGCGCCTGCACCAGCCTCGCGATAGCCGGCACATCCATGGGCAGTGGTCGGTCGCGATGCACCCAGCCCTGACTGCCGTCGTCGAACACGCAGTGCACGCCCCGCACCCACGGACGCATGGCGCCAAATCGCAGCGTCCGGGCGCCGGCCGCATTGGTGCCCGCCATGCCGCCGATTGTGCAAAAGGCCCCGCTCGACGGGTCCACCGGAAATCGCAGCCCCACGGCACGGGCCTTCGCGTCCACCTCGGCTCGCAACGCTCCGGCGCCCACGCGCAGCGACCGGCCGCCCACATCGACCTCGTCGATGGACGTGAACCGGCTCAGGTCCACAACGATCCCCGGTCCCACAGCGCCGGCGGCCATGCCACTGCCAGAGCCGCGTGGCATGAGTCCCACGCCTATCGCTCGCGCCCATCGCACCAGCACTGCCGCGTCTTCGGCATCAGCCGGCACCGCGACGGCCATGGGAATACAGCGCGCGATGCCCGCGCCTTCCGCGTACATGGCACGCGCCGGCAGGTCGGTGCGAAACGGGCCGCGAAATCCGTCGGGTCCGGGCGACAGCAGTGAGGACGATATGCTCATCCCCGGGAGTATGATGCCGTTGCCGAGCCTTTGTGTAGCGCGTCGCCTATTCGCACACCGTTGTGTGTCACGAGCCTCGCTATCTTTCCCGCCTACCCGAACCAGCCCGGAATGCCCCTTCCTGCCACCGTCACCGATGCGCTCGCCCGCCAGGATGCGGCTCGCTTCTGCGAAGCCATTCTTCCTGCGGTGTCGCGCACCTTCGCGCTCGGGATCAAGGTGTTGCCGGGGGATCTGGGACAGGCGGTGCTCGATGCGTACCTGCTGTGCCGCATCGCCGATACGGTGGAAGACGCGCCCGGCATTCTGCCCGACGTGAAGGCGGCGCTGTTCGACGATTTCCTGGCCAGCTTCTCGGATGCCTCGGCACTCGCGCGTTTCACCGACGGCGTGCAGCACCTCACGGGTGACCTCGCGCACCTCACACTCACGCGCAATACCGCGTTGGTGCTCGAGCACTTCGGACGGTTGCCGCAGCGCACGCAGGAGGTGGTGCGACATTGGGTGACCGAGATGTCGGTGGGCATGCGCAAGTTCGTGCTGCTCTATCCAGACGGCATCCGCATCCAGACGGTCGACGAGTACAAGGAGTACTGCTACTACGTCGCCGGTACGGTGGGATATATGCTCACCGATCTCTGGCACGAGCATTCGCCCAGTATCGGCGCGAAGCGCTATGCGATTTTACGCGAACGGTGCCGCGCGTTTGCTGAAGCACTGCAGACGGTGAACATCCTCAAGGACGTGGCGGTGGACGCGGAGAAGGAAAACTCCGTGTACATCCCCGAGGAGTTGCTCGAGGCACACGGGAGCTCACAGAGCCGCATCCTCGCACCTGAGTTGCTGTCGAGCAATCGCGCCGCACTCGCGCAGCTCATCCAGCTGGCATGGCACGATCTCGAGGAAGCGCGCACCTACCTGCTCGACATTCCGCGGCGCGCCGTCTCCATTCGGCTCTTCTGCATTTTGCCGCTGCTGCTGGCCTACGCCACGTTGCGTGACCTCGTACAGAGCTCCGCGATGCTCCAGCCGGGTGGATCGGTGAAGATCTCACGCCGAGAAGTGAAGTCGCTGCTGCTCACCGGGGCGATGCTGGCCATGAGCAACAGCGGCGTGCGCTGGCTCGTGTCGCGGGTGCGCCGCCGCAGCTTCGAGCTGGCCTTCGCCTGATCAGCGGGAACGGCAGCTTTTGGCGTCCGCCCGGCTAGAGCTGCCAGTTGTTGCCGCCCTTGAGCATCCGGTCCAGCAGTGATGGCGGTTGTTCGAGTTTTCCCTGCTGCGCCTCGTCGAGCAGGAACTCGACGCGGTTCTGCACCCGTGCGACGAGCGTGCGGAATCGCTTGCGCACCGATCGCCAGGTCAGCCACGAACCACCGGCGGCGAGCGCCGTGAGTCCGGCCACGGTGGCCACGGCAAAACTTGGCAACACCAGCGAGAACACGAACGCCGGCACGGCCACCGCCGCCGCGAGCAGGAACAGCACGGTGCTGATCACCACCGCCGACGTGCGTTCCGAGCTACGTGCGCCGTTCATGACCGCATCGAAGCGCAGCACCGTGCGTCCATCGTCCACCCGCGTGGCCGTCACCACCAGTTGATCGAGACGCACGAGATCGAACCGGCGACCACCCACACCGAGTGAGCGCATGAAGTTGCCGAATGTGTCGCGGCGCGGCTCGAGGATCAGCCGGTCGCCGGTACGACGAATGGGCAGCATCATCTCGAGTCGCGGCAGCATGGCTTCGAGCCGCGCCAGCAATTCCGATGGTGACCCCGAAATGGTGCGCTGTGCGCTCACCACCGATGGACCCAACGACGAGAGCAGCGGTCCGTGCTCCGGTTCAGCGAGCACTACCTGTGCGCGTTCTTCGGCGATGGCCTGACGCACATGCTGGACGTCGAGCCCCACTTCCTTGGCGATCTCGACGAGCCGGGCTTCGCTGATGGTCTCGCCTGGTTCGGCGCTGGTACTCGTCTGCAATTCCGATGCGCGCGCCAGCACGCGCTCGAGGGCAGTCCGTGGTAATTCACTCATGGCGGATCAGATGCCCCCAAGCACGATGTCGATCTGGCGCCGCAGTGCATCACGCATCGACGCCGGTAGCGAGAAGGCCCGCTCGAACGCGGCCGTCAGTGCTGCGCCATCAGCCGCCGCATCCACTCGCACGCCGGACTGCGCCAGATAGTAGCGCTGATATCCCGCGAGCAGCTCCGGCGCGATCTTCGTGAGCACCATCGCTCCAGCGACCACCTGACCGGACGCCACCGCACGATCAGCAGCACCGGTACGCTGCTCCGCTGGGGTCACGTTGTCGGCGACCACCGGTCCCACCAGTGAGCCGGTTGCTTCGTGCACCAGCACATACAACGCTTGCACCGCGTCTTCCGGGCGCGCCGGGAAAGGCACGGCCATCATCGTGCGCTGCGTGCGTCCCGGGCCGGTGCGTCCTTCACCGCCCATGGGCAGGGACAATAGCAGGTCGCCCTGACGCTGGCCGGTGTTGTTCAGGAAGCGTTCGAACTTGGCGCGATACTGCTGCTGCCACAGACTGTCCACCGCGGTGATCACCGCGCGACGCTCCCGAAAGACGCGCAGATACTCCGCGTCGAAGTAGCGCACCGCCTCATCCTGCACGCCGCTGATGAACAGCCGCAGCCACTCCCGATCGGTGGCCGTCCGGAACAACGCGGCCAGCTGCATCATGCGTCGAGCGGATACTTCATCGGAGGCGCGACGCGGATCACCCTCGAGCTGCAGGAACCGTTCAATCGTGCCGCGCATCTCTTCCCATGACGCGTAGTCGAACGCCAGAAACTGCGCCGACAGGTATCCGCCGCGCTGCAGTCCCCGGGCCAGCGTCTCGCGATTTCCATCGAGTGCGGTGAGCACGTTGCGCTGGTTCTTCTGCACGGTGATCGAGTCGCGATAACCGCGGCGGTAGAGCGGCACCACGGTGCCGGTGTCCACGCTCACCATCGCAAACGCGTGAAACCAGAGATCCACATGCGACAGGGTGCGCACGGGCCAGCGCAACTGCGCCTGAGAGGCGTCCGCCGTCGACGGGACAGCGCTCCCTACAGCGGCGATTGGCCGGGCGTCCGGGGCAGGCGTCGGCCCCGAGGAGCCGCCTGCACATGCAGCGAGTCCGGTCGCCAGCAGCAATGGCAGCCATCCCAAGCGGGCCTGCGTGCTGGTCAGGCTGGCACACACGACAGGTAAATCGACTTTCTGAAGAAAACGCGGCGTCCCGGGCATGGTCTCAATACACGCGAGGCCGCCCAGCGGATTCAACCCGTGGCGGCCTCTCTCTGCTCCGGCGTTCTGGCGGAAGGGGTGGTCTAGCCGCCCCGTCCGCAGGTCACGCAGTAGTGCCAGTTGGCTTCCAGTTCCGTGCTGCACGCGGGACACTGACGCTTGGTCAGGTCGGTGCCGCAGTGCGGGCAGAACGTGATCTTGCGCGTCGATTCGGGCAGCTGGCCGTCGCAGAAGCGGCAGTGCGCGTGCGTGGCCCGTGTGCCGCGCGCGGGCGTGGCTCGGCGGACGTTGGCCAGCCCCGCCACGCTGCTGGCATTCGGAGTGCGTGCCGAGGATCGAGCGCTGGCGTCGTGGGTGCTGCACTGATGCCCCGATGGATGCACCGCGCCGTGGTCTCCCGACGGCGCCGGAAAAACGTCCATGGCCGGCGTTGGGCGATTCGTGCCAGCCCCGGAAGTATCACCAAGCCGCAGCGAGGTCGTGGCCCATTCACGCACGAGGGCCAGCGTCGGTGATGGAAACGCCAGCGCCTGAAGGCTGGCCTGCTGCAGCCCCGGATCCGTGCGCAGGTACCCACGCTCGCCGGACACAAGGCGCAGCAGTGTGCTCTCGAAGGCGTCCGGACCACTATCGGCCATTTCGCGGCGTACGTCCCGATAGGGCAGCAGTCGCTCTTCGAGGTCAATCAGCGTGAAGCCCTGCGTGATCAGGTGCGGGAACTGCGTGCGCACCGTACGCGAGAGTCGGAAAGCCAGACGATCGAGATCGTCGAGTGAACGGGAAACCGTGGTCACTTCGTGTCGCTCGCACCGTAGCGGCCGTCCACGTCGTTCCCCATCCGCTCACGCGTCTCACCGCCCACGCGCTCAATGAGCCGCTCGGCGACGTTTTTTTCGTGCTTCTGGGCGTCTTTGAAGCCATAGCCGTAGCCGATGGCAACACCGATCGCGAGGATGAAGAGGAACTTGAACATGAGCGTCCGGGGTGAAACCGACGCTCGGGCGCCGGCCTGCTATTGTTCCAGACGCGAGACGGGAAGAGCGGGTAACGCTGGGGCTGGCACAAACTGTTCCGCCACGGGAAAAGGTGAGAGCGGCTTGTTGCCCAGACCCTTGGCCTGTTCCCCCGCCCACCAGCTTTCGAACTGGCTTCCCACCAGTCCGTCCGAGCGGTCCTGCGTCGCGGCCGCCCGGGTCGCGAGGTAGTTCGCGTATTCGTTCTGCGGATGGCCGGCGTGCCCCTTCACCCACGCCCACTGGGTCTGATGGGTGGCAATGGCCGCCACGGCCTGCTGCCAGAGCTCCACGTTTTCCACCGCGCCGTCCTTCCGACGCCATCCGCGCGACATCCAGCCGCGCACCCAGCTCGACATCCCGTCCACGATGTAGCGGGAGTCGGTGGTGAACAGCACCGACAGGCGATTGCCCTTTCGGGACATCGCCTGGAACGTGTCGATCACCGAGCGCAGGGCCATGCGATTGTTGGTGGTATCGGGTTCCGACGCCCACAGGTCGAAGCGTGTCACCGAGCCGTCGCCCTTTCGGAATTCCACCAGCGCGCCAAGGCCGCCCGGTGTGTCGCCGCTCTTTCCGTTGCCAAGACAGGACTCGTCGGCATAAACGGCCACCAACGGAAACTTCGCGCTCACCGCACAACCTCCAGTGCGTCGATCTCATCGAGCACCAGCTCCAGGCGATGCCCTGTGCTGGGGTGACGCGCCACGATGATCTCGCGACCGTCAGCGACCCGCAGACGCTCGGGGATCACGATGTACTCCGTGCCGCGTCGCATGATGGTCAGGCGTGTCCCGTCCACGATGGCGCGTTCGAGCTGATCGTACTGCGTGGTGGAAAGTTGCATGCCGGGAAGCTAATGGACGTGCTGCAAGCTGCCGATGACTCCGAATCGAAGCACAGAAAGGGAATTCGGAGGGATTGGAAAGGTTACCTACCGGCCGCTGCGCGGCGAAAAAAGCAGGAATCAAAGGGAGTCAAATGAAAACAAAAAAGAGATTTTGTTTTCCGTTGTTTCCCTTCGTTCCTTTCCACTCATGCAGTTTTCGCCGCGCAGCGGCCGGCAGGTAGCCCTTCAATTCCAAGGCAATCCCTTCAGATCCTCTGCGGAGACGATCAGGTCCCCCACGCCGAGCACACCTGCTCTAGCACGACGGTCGCCTGCTCGATCTGCTCCACTTCGACCCATTCGGTCGCTGAGTGCGCGCGCGCAATGTCACCAGGGCCAAAGCACAGCGCGGGAATGCCTGCCTCGGCGAACAGCGCCGCATCGGTCCAACACGACAGGCCTTTGATGGCGCCCGACAATCCGGCATTCTGGGCGGCATGCATCACAGCCTGTACCAGTGGTGCGTCCGCTGCGAGATCGAGCGGTGGCTGTGCACACACGAGCGAAGCCCGCGCCGAGAACTGCGGGCGCTCGGCGTGCAGTGCAGCAATTGCGGTTTCCACTTCTGCCAAAGCTTGTGCACCCGTCTCACCCGGCACCGTGCGGCGCTCGATGCGCACATCGCAGCGATCGGCGTAGGTAGACCATCCGGTGCCGCCACTGATCATCGCGGCGTGCAGCGATGCGCGGCCGAGCAATGGGTGAGTGCGGCCGCTCAGGACATCATGCTCGAGGCGATCGAGCGCCGCGATGAGCAGTGCTGCATGCCGGTTGGCATCGATGCCCACGTCGTATCGACTGCCGTGTGCGGCACGACCCTGCACTGCAATGTCGATCCAGGCGAAGCCCTTGTGCGCAGGGACGACGGACAGGCGTGTCGGCTCGGTGATGATGGCGCCCGTGGCGTGCAGCCCGTCGGCCAGCAGCGCGCGTGTACCGATGGACGCGAACTCTTCGTCGCACACCGCTGCGATGATGATCTCGCAGTGCAGCGCCCCGCGCGCTGCGGCGCGGGCGGCGGCCACACACATCGCCGCAACGCCGGCCTTCATGTCCGTGGCGCCGCGCGCATACAGGTTGCCGTCGCGCGTGACCGGTGTGAACGGCTCGTGGGTCATCCCGTCCGTACCCACGACATCGAGGTGCCCGTTGAGCACGAGGGGCGAACGTCCCACCGGCCCGATGCGCGCGATCACATTGGAGCGACCAGGCGCCACGTCGGTGAGTGACACCGCAAACCCCCACCCACTCAGAATCGATGCCAGCAACTCGGCGCAGGCACGTTCACCGGGTGCGCCGGGTACCAGGTCCGGGTTGCGTGAGTCCACCGCAACCAGTGCTTCCGTCAGGGCGACGGCATCGAGTGGGAATCGGGAGTTCACCCCTACAGTCTAGGTCACGCCGTGCTCACCCGCACCCCATCGCGGGCAACACGCCATGTGAGCACGTCGCCAAGCGACGACGCTGCCGCGCGCACCGGCTCAGCTTTCTCGCGCGAGGAACAGATCAGGACGCTGCCGCCACCGCTGGCGCCCAGGGCCTTGAATCCCGTCGCGCCGACCGCGCGAACGGCCTGCTCCAGGGCATCGATGCGCGGTGTGCTGATGCGCTCATGCAGTGACCGCTGGTACTGCCAGTGTTCATCAATGCACGCGGCCAGATGCGCTACGTCGCCGGCGGTGAGGGCATCCCGCATCGTGCGTGCGAGCGACGCCATGTAATCGAGTGCCTTGACCACCCGGGGCACCCGCTCCTTGTAGGCATCGAGTACCGCACTGATGGTCTCGCCGGAAATGCGCGATTCGCCCGTGTACACCAACGTCAGGGAGCACTCCAGTTCCTCGACGCACGCATCAGTCAGCGGAATGGGCTCTGCGCTGTTGGTATGGCTGAACGACAGACCCAGCGCTCCCCCAAATGCGGCGGCATAGTGGTCCTGAAAACCACCGGCGACACCCAGCTCTTCCACTTCGGTCGATCGGCTGCGTTCGGCCAGTTCGGCGGCTGAGCAATTGGTGCCGGTCGCGTGGGCAATGGCCGCAGCGAGTGCCACGCCCACCGACGACGAGCCGCCCAGTCCCGCGCCAAACGGGAAGTCGCTGTGAATCTCCACACGGGCCGCCGCGAGCCCAGATCGGCGGAGGGCGGCCACCGTGAGTGGGTCACGGGAGTTCTGGCCTTCCTCAGCGGGCGACGCCAAGGTGAATGACACGGTCGCACGCCGCTCGATGGCCAGGTTGCAGACGTAGCCGCCGCGTTCATGCGTATAGGGCGGGACGTCGGTCCACCCACCCCCGAAATCAAGACGAGTGGGCGCCGATGCAATGATCGTGCGCCCACTCGTCGGGACATGCAGACCTGCAGCCACGGGGGCCTACTTCTTCTTGGCCGGGGCCTTCTTGGCGGGAGCCTTGGCCGGCGCCTTGGCAGCGGGCTTCGCGGGAGCTTTGGCCGGCGCCTTGGCAGCGGGCTTGGCCGGAGCAGCCTTCGCCGCAGGGGCCTTGGCGGGTGCTGCCGTCTTGGCTGGAGCCTTAGCGGCCGGAGCTGCCTTGGCCGGAGCAGCCTTGGCGGCCGGCGTTGCGGTCTTGGCCGGTGCGGCCGCGGCCTTTGGCGCAGCCTTCTCCACCTTGGCTTCGGCCTTCGGTTCCGGCTTCACCTCAGCGGGCTTCGGCGCGACAGGAGCCTTTGGAGCCGGCTTTGGCGGTGGCGGAGCGAAGTTGACCTTGTCGGACGGCTTCTGCGGCTCGATGCGCATCGCGGCGCGCGCCTCGAGCGCTGCTTCGGCGGCGGCGGCGGGTGCCGTAACGGCCTTGGGCAGCTGACCGAGCGGAATCGGCTTTGGCGGCGGCGCCTTCGGCTCCGGCTTGGGCAGCGACCCGTGCTTGGCGATGTACGCGGCTTCGGCCTGCTGGATCAGGACATCGGCTTCTTCCTGATTCATCTGCCCGCGGCGGACCATGTAGTTGATCAGGTCGCGCGCGCTTTCGATGACGAAGGCGCTCAGTCCTGCCGCAGCGCCAACCACATCCCGCATGGCGCCAGCCATCCGGCTGCCGGCTTCGAGGCTGATTTCATGGGCACGGGCGGCCATTTCGGCTGCCGTGTCCCGGGCGTCGGCCGCCCGGTGGCCAGGGCCCCGTCGCGGGGCCGGAGCCGATGGCGGCGCGTCGCCGTCCGCCTGCGTTTCTTCGTCAGCCTGTGGAAAATCGGCCATGGGTGGAGCGCACTCCGCCATACAGGGAGGGGGAGGTGGTCGCTCGAATGCGTCGGAGGGAAACTGAAAGCAAGCCGCCGAGGGGTCCGCGTCCACCGGAACGGGGGTAACTATATGATTTTCAGTGATCTATGCAAGGTGCGCGGTGGTGAATTGCGAGGTCTTCTTACATATAATGCGCCGAGGCGACCCGGTGATATCGCATCAGGGGATGCGGCAGGTGCATGTTCGCCGCCACAGAAATAAAGACAGTCAAGGCTCATAAAGGCGACACTATCATGTCTCAGAACCTAAAAGGATTCAAAATCCTTGATCTGTCCCGAGTTCTGGCAGGGCCATACTGCACCATGATGCTCGGAGACCTCGGCGCATCGGTCATCAAAGTGGAACGCCCCGGCACCGGTGACGATACGCGAGGTTGGGGGCCGCCTTTCGATGATCGCGGCCAGGCGGCGTACTTTCTTTCCGCCAATCGAAACAAGCTCTCGTTGGCAGCGGACTTCAGGAACGCCGATGATCTACAGCTCCTCAGAAGCCTGATTGCCGAAGCCGATATCGTCATCGAGAACTATCTGCCTGGTGTTCTGGCTAGAAATGGGCTCGATAGTGATCTCTTGATGGCGCAAAACGCAAAACTCATATGGTGCACCATTTCGGGGTTTGGCCCCGAATCCCAGCGACCGGGTTACGATTTCGTGGCGCAGGCGGAATCCGGGTGGATGGCGATCACCGGTGAGCCGGATGGGGAGCCCATGAAAGTCGGGGTCGCTCTCGTGGATGTCATTGCCGGAAAGGACGCGGCCATCGGGATCCTCGCCGCGGTGGCTGGGCGGGATCGGGCGGCCCGTGACGGGGAAGTCCTGCCAGCCGCCGACCGTCGGGTCCACGTCACCCTGGCCAGTTCTGCGGTGGCCGCGCTCGTGAATGTCACCCAGAACAGCCTCGTGTCGGGAAAGCCCAGTAAGCGATGGGGCAATGCGCACCCCAATCTGGTCCCGTATCAACTGTTTCACGCCGAGGACCGTCCGCTCGTCATTGCTGTGGGCAACGACGGACAGTGGCAGCAGGCGGCAAAGGCGCTTGGTTTGGCGGACCTGGCCGCAGATCCCGCGCTCGCCACCAACGCCGGACGACTCGCGCAACGGGATCGTGTAGTGAGCGCCATCGCGGCTCGGGTCGGTGAAGCGTCAGCGCAGCAGTGGGTGAGCCGACTGGATGCCGTTGGAGTTCCATGCGGACTCGTCCGTGAGGTGCATGAGGCCTTGGCCGATGTTACGGCATCGGCACGCACGGGTGTGACGCCACTCTTGAATGGTCGTGTTCGCTTCGAGCCGCCGTTGCTCGACGAGCACGGTGTCACAATCCGGGAAAAACAGTGGAGTTCGTTCGACGTCGTGCCGATACTGGAGTGAGCACGCGTGTGACCTCCCCGTGCGGCGTTCGTCATATGCGCGAGACGAACAGCAGGAATGCATCGAAGTTCGGTCTGCAGGGGTGTCAATCCCGTGTTAGCGGCGTTATCCTAGCGCCGTGCACATGACGGAACCCCAGCTCCCGCCGAACGACGTCGATTCGGACCAGGAAGTCATCGCCCGCGTAATGGCGGGCGACAGAGACGCCTTCTCGATGCTGATCGGCCGCTACAGTGATCCACTGTATCGGCATGCTCTCGGAATGACGGGCAGTCCCGACGTCGCCGAGGACATTCTCCAGACGTCGTTCATCAAGGCCTATCACCATCTCGGTGAAGTCCGTGGTCGATTCGACGCCTGGCTGTTTCGGATCGTGGCCAACGGATGCAAGGACTGGCTGAAGAACATTCGGCGCACGCATCTGAGCTACGACGAAGATGATCAGCCGTCCGGCTATGCATCGCCTGATGAGGACCTTGATCGCACGGAGTTGCGTCAGGATCTCGACTCAGCGCTCGCACAGTTGGCGCCATCGCTTCGGGAAGCGTTCATCATGAAGCACGTGGAAGGACGCTCCTACGAAGAAATGGCGGACCTGTTGGGGACTACCGTTGGTGCCCTGAAGATGCGCGTGCATCGTGCCCGCGAAGCGCTTCAGGCCCTGCTCGAGGAGAAATACGCCTGATGCAAAACCGCAACGAAGCTCACGACGAATTGGACGCGACCCGCAGCCTGCAGCGCGAAGTCGCGCCGCTCGCGGACCGCCCACTGGCCGATCGCGAGGTCCCGCTGCCGGGTATGGGCGCATCGACCGGCGGTGCCGATATCATCCACCAGTGGCTCGATGGCGAGACGGCAGAAGCCGATGCCCGCCGTGCGGATGCCCGTCAGGTGGAATTCTGGAAGCGTGTCGATCAGGACACCGATCGCATGCGTCGCATGAAGACGCCGGCCCATGTGGCTGCGAACATCATGGCGGCGCTGCCGCCGAAGCAGGTCGAGGCCCAGTTGGCCACGGCAACTGCTACGGCGACGACCACCGCCACGCAGCTCAACGCCAGCACCTCCGAAGACAACAGCACGGCCTTCGGTCGCACGGCGATCGTCGGTGCGATCATGCTGGCGATCGGTGTCGTGATCGGTCGCATGCTGTTCTGATGTAGTTCTGATTCGCCACCCGGCGAATACACGAAGGGCCCGCACAATCTCTGCGCGGGCCCTTCGTCATTCCTCCACCCCGAGTCGCCAAACCCGCAACCCGGGACTGCCGGTCTACATGTGCAGCGCGCGGCCCAGCGCGCTGAGCGCGGCTTCCTTCACCGTCTCGCTCAACGTCGGGTGCGAGTGCACGGTGATTGCGATGTCTTCCGCGCTGCCACGGTATTCCATCGCCAGCACCACCTGCGCGAGGTTGTCGGCCACGTGCGGGCCGATCATGTGGCAGCCCAGGATCTCGTCGGTGTCCTTGTCCACCACGAACTTCACGAAGCCCTGCGTCTCGCCCATGGTGCGCGCACGACCGTTGGCGCTGAACGGGAACTTGCCCACGCGATAGGCACGTCCGCTGGCCTTCACTTCCTGCTCGGTGAGGCCCACCGTGGCGATCTCGGGCCATGTGTACACCACGCCCGGCATCGTGCGGTAATGCATGTGCACGGGCTTGCCGGCGATCACTTCCGCCGCGATCACGCCTTCGTCTTCCGCCTTGTGCGCGAGCAGCTTGCCACCCACCACGTCGCCGATGGCGAACACGTTCGGCAGGTTGGTGCGCATCTGATCGTTCACCGCGATCTCGCCACGCTGACCGAGCTGCAAGCCAAGGGCCGCCGCATCCACTCCCGACAGCGACGGCTTACGGCCCACCGACACCAGCACATAGTCGCCCTCGAACGACAGTGCCGCGCCATCCTTCTCGGCGTGAATGGTCACACCGTCTGCGCGCACATCGGCGCCGGTGACCTTCGTGCCCGTGTGGATCTCGAGCCCCTGCTTGCGCAGGATCTTGTCGGCTTCCTTGATGACATCGTCATCGTTACCCGGCAGGATGGTGGGGGCGAACTCCACCACCGTGACCTTGGCACCCAGACGGCGCCACACCGAGCCCAACTCGAGACCGATCACGCCACCGCCGATCACGATGAGATGCTTCGGCACCTCGGGGATCTGCAGCGCCCCCACATTCGACAACACGCGCTTCTCGTCGAATGGCAGGAACGGCAGCTGCACCGGCACCGAGCCCGTGGCGATGATGACGTGCTTGCCCTGCCACGACGTCACGTTGCCATCGACATCCTTCACGTCCACGACGTTACCGGCCTTCAGCGTACCGAAGCCCTTGGCCCACGTGATCTTGTTTTTGCGGAACAGGAACTCGATGCCCTTGGTGTTCTGCGCCACCACATCAGTCTTGCGCGCCATCATCGCCGGCAGGTCGACCGAAGCGCCTTCCACTTTCACACCATGTTCGGCGGCGTGCAGGCGCAACCACTCGTAGTGCTCGGAACTCTGCAGCAGTGCTTTGGACGGAATGCACCCGACCGTGACACAGGTGCCGCCGAGCGTCTTGTCGGCTTCGATGCAGGTAACGGAGAAGCCCAGTTGGGCTGCACGGATCGCGGCCACGTAGCCGCCGGGGCCACCGCCGAGGACGAGGACGTCGGCGGTCTGAGGGGTCGGGGAAGTCATGTGCGGAAGATAAACGGCTCGCTGTCCCGGAGCAGGAAGCGCCGGGCGAGATTGGTGATGGTCAAAGGGGACGACCCTTCGAATCGGTTGTTGGCAATGACAAAGACCGTCGTGGCATGGGCCAGCGCACGGTCGATCAGGGTCAGGATGTCGTCATGCCCCTCAGGAAACGCGTCCTGGATCCGATCGTAGGGCGAAAACGCTTCGACCGCGTCTGTGTAGGTGCGTCCGGGCCGAAGCAGGGCGCGGGCGACGGTGAAATCCGCGGTGAGTGCATCCGCGTGGAGCAATTGCGCACCGATCGCAGGCATGTGGGTCCAGGAGCTGAACACGTGCGCCACCCGGTGAGCCCGCAGCGCCGCAAAGTACGGTGCCTTGAGGTGTTGAGGGGTGCGAATCTCCACGGCATATCGCGGCCCCACGGGTAGCGCGCCAAAGAAACGATCGAGCTGCTCGGCAAAGGCCGCTGCATCGAGGCCTGCCGATCGGGGGATGGTCTCGAACTCGAAAAGAAACACGCCGGCGTGTTCACCGAGATGTTCAACCGTCGGCCCGATCACCGCGTCCACGCACAGGGCCGGATTGAGCCAGTCGGGGTTCCTGCCCGATGGATGCGTCTGCACCACGCCCATCTGCCGGAGCATGTGGTGTCGCGGGCTGTTCAGCGCATAGGAGGTCACCTGATCCCACACTTTCATGACGAGCGGGAAATCGGGCGGAAGCGCGTGTCGGTACTCCTCGAGTACCTCAGGCGTTGGTGGCCGATAGAAGAACGAGTCCACTCCCACCGTCCGAAACAGCGGGCATCGCGCATACTCCGCCAACATCTCGACCGTTGCGCCGGTCTTCGGATAGCTGCGGCGATAGACCATGCCCGACCAGCCCGGATACGTCCAGCTGGATGTTCCGAAGCGGAGCGTCGGTGGCAGAGCGGCCCTCAACCTGGCCGCCTCCTGCATGAACTGCTCGTGACCGTCGAGGGGTTCCTCGAACAGCGATGGCTGAAAATCGTCCCGTGGCGCCATGCCGCCATTGTAGGCGGCAGCAGCCAGCCGGTCTACCGTCGAGCGAGTGTTCCGCGTGCTGCTAACGCACCGCTAGCGCACCGCCGCCGCGTCCAGCGAACCGTGCGCGATCACATCACCGGCGGCGTCACGACGCCACCACTGGCCCACGAGGCGCCCGCCGCGCACGCGCGCGTCGAACAGGAGCTGCGCACCCTCCACAAGACCCACCAGGGCGCGCTGGGCGCCGTCGAGCAGCTGCACCGGCTCAGGCGCAGCATCGGCGACAGTGATGGTCAGTCCCATGAACGGGACCATGGTGCTGGTAGTGCTGGGGTTGAGCGAGCGGGACGGCTGCAACGAAAAGCTCGTCGTCTCGCCGCCTTCGTCGGCGGTCAGCGCTCCCTGCCAGGGGCCGGAGAGCGAGAACGGTGCAAGAGAGAGCGAGGGCATGACGGACATCCTGACTGACGATGGTGCGGAGCACAGTGGAGCGCGCCGGGAATGGGGCTCCTGATTGCCTGTACCCGTGAGACACGGCGATCCGTGACAAGGTTGGCAACGGAACGGCGCCGTTACGCCACAGTGACGTCGCCTGAGCCCGCTGTGGCACTTGGCAACCCGGGCTCCGTCCGTACATTGAGCATCAGGAGTGCGTGATCCACGGCCGGTGTCACCATACCGGCATCCGTGACGTCACGACGCTCACTGCGTCCTGAGCATGAAGGCCATCAAGGCCGTGCTCCAGACCGATCGTCGGCAGCGGCTCCAATCCTCGCATTGAAAACGCACGCTGACGAACCCCGACGTCCCTGGCGGAAACGCTTGGGGCGTCGTGGTGCATCTGGGGGTGCTTTCACCCCGCGCCGACTTCACCGGGGCTCCTTCACCGATGTCCGACTTCAAGATCGATCTCCAGCGCGCCCGTGTGCCCGATGTCAACGTGCGCGGAGGCATGACGCTGGCTGTGCAGCGCATCACGTTATCGCGCCCGGCCGATGCGGCAGCGCCGACCATGGTGTTCCTGCACGAATCGCTCGGCTGCATCGAGACGTGGCGCGAGTTCCCCGCGTTTCTCGCCGAAGCAGCAGGACTCGATGCAATCGTGTACGACCGATTGGGCTATGGCCTGTCGGCGCCCATGTCCGATGCACCGCGCACCAAACGCTACCTGCATGTCGAGGCGGAGCGGCTGTTTGCGCTGCTCGATGCATTGGGCATCGGCGACGTGGTGCTGTTCGGGCACAGTGATGGCGGATCCATCGCATTGCTTGCGGCGGCCATGCAGCCGACGCGCGTGAAGGCCGTGATCACCGAAGGCGCACACGTCTTTGTGGAAGAGGAGACGCTGGAAGGTGTGCGCATCGCCAAGGCGCTCATGGCCAAGACCGATCTCCCGACACGCCTCGCGCGCTATCATGGTGACAAGGTGGCCCGGCTCACGTCGGCGTGGATCGACACGTGGTTGTCGCCTGGCTTTCGCGACTGGAATATCGAGGCCGATCTGCGATTCGCGCGCTGTCCCGCATTGGTGATTCAGGGTGAGGACGACGAATACGGCACACCGGCGCAGGTGGATTCCATTGTGAAGGCGTGGGGAGGCAAGGCCGAGGCGCTGCTGCTGCCCAAGGCCCGCCACACGCCGCATCGTGAAGCCACCAAGGCGGTCATGGACGCCGTCACCACATTTCTGCCACGCGCTCTCGTCTAGGCGCAGGGTGTCGTTGTGAAGAACGCGAAGGGGGCACGGAACCGAGATTCCGTGCCCCCTTCGTATTTGGTCGCTGCAGATCAGAGGACCAGCATGGCAGCCGGGTCTTCCATCAGCTCCTTCACACGCACGAGGAACAGCACGGCCTGCTGTCCGTCGATGATGCGGTGGTCGTAGCTCAGCGCGATGTACATCATCGGGCGGATCTCGACCTTGCCGTCAACCGCGATGGGGCGGTCCTGAATCTTGTGCAGGCCCAGAATGCCGGACTGCGGATAGTTGATGATCGGCGTGGAGACCAACGAGCCGAACACGCCACCATTCGTAATGGTGAACGTGCCACCCGTGAGATCGTCCATCGACAGCTTGCCGTCGCGCGCGCGCTTGGCCACGGCGCCGATGTCCTTGCCGATTTCCACGACGCTCTTGCTGTCGGCGTCCTTCACGTTCGGCACCACGAGACCCGCGTCGCTGGCGACGGCGATGCCCATGTTCACGTAGTGCTTGTAGACGATGGAATCGCCGTCGATCTGCGCGTTCACGAGCGGATACGACTTGAGCGCGATGCACGCCGCCTTCGCGAAGAACGGCATGAACGACAGCTTCACGCCCTGTTCCTTCTCGACACGCTCCTTCATGCGCTCACGGAAGGCCGTGATCGCCGTCATGTCGATCTCGTTGAACGTCGTCAGGTGCGCCGTGGACTGCTGCGACTGCAGCAGGTTCTCCGCGATGCGCTTGCGACGCGTGGTCATCTTCTCGCGCGTCTCGCGGCCAGCAGCCGATGCAGGCGCCGAGGCCTTGGCCGGAGCTGCAGCAGGCGCAGCAGGCGCAGCAGGCGCAGCGGGAGTGGCCGCTGCCGCAGGTGCTGCCGGCGCACGCAGGGCGTCGACCACATCGGCCTTGGACACGACACCACCGCGTCCCGTGCCGGCCACGTCGGCCGTGTTCACGCCACTTTCCGTGGCGAGACGGGCCGCAGCCGGAGAGACCTTGGCGTCGGCAGACGCCGTGGCCGCGACGGGAGCCGCAGCGACCGGGGCCGCCGCAGAGGCCGCAGGCGCGGGTGCCGCAGCAGCGGGCGCCGCGCCGGCCGACGCCGCGGCACCGGCCGCGATCTCGCCCAGCACTTCGCCGACCGCCACGACATCACCTTCACCTTTGGCACGCGACGTGAGGACGCCCGCTTCGAGCGCCGGCACTTCAACCGTGATCTTGTCCGTTTCGAGCTCGACCAGCGTATCGCCGGTGGCGACAGCGTCGCCCTCCTTCTTGAGCCAGCGCGAGACGGTCGCCTCGACGATGGATTCGCCGAGTGGGGGAACCTTGATGGACGACATGAGGCGGAGCTGATGAAGGAACAGTGTCGCGGAACGGGATCCGAACGTGGGCTTCGAATCAGGTCATGAACTCCGAAATATAGAGAGCCGCACACCGAAGCTGCCCACCCCACCCGTACCTTTTGCATCCGGGGATGTCACTAGATTGCGCGCATGCGAGCCCTGACCTTCAGCGCCTTTGGTGGACCCGAACAGCTCGTCGTGCGCGATGTGCGCGAGCCCACCCTCACGTCGGCCGATTCGGTGCGTGTCCGCATTCAGGCGGCGGCCCTCAACCGGCTCGATCTCTGGGTGCTCAGCGGCATCCCGGGGTCAAGGATCATTCCCGGCTGGCCGTTGGGATCCGACGGTGCCGGTATCGTTGAATCGGTGGGCTCAGCCGTGACCAGCGTGAAGCCGGGCGATCGGGTGATCATCAATCCGGGCGTGCTCGACCGCAATTGCCGGTGTGAGTACTGCCGGGACGGTGACCAGCCGCTGTGTCTCACGTATGGCATTCTGGGTGAACACCTGCCGGGCACGCTGGCCGAGTTCGTGGTTGTGCCGTCGGCCAATGTGCGCACGATCCCCGACTGGATCCCCTGGGACATCGCCGCCGCCTTCCCCTTGGCCACGCTCACGGCCTGGCGCATGATCGTCACCCGTGCAAAGGTGCGCCCGGGCGATCATGTCCTGATCTGGGGCATCGGTGGTGGCGTGGCGCTGGCAGCTCTGCAGATCGCCAAGCACATCGGTGCCACCGTGTGGGTGACGTCGGGCAGCCCGCAGAAGCTCGAGCGGGCCCAGTTCCTGGGCGCCGACCACCTGCTGGACCACCGCGAGGCCGATCTCGGCAAGCTGATTCGCAACCGCACCGGTAAGCGGGGGGTCGATGTGGTCATCGATTCCGTGGGCGAGGCCACCTGGCCGCAGTCACTGGTCGCACTGGGCAAGCGCGGGCGTCTGGTGACCTGTGGCGGCACCTCCGGCCCGATGGTGCAGGTGGACGTGCGCCGGATGTTCTGGAACCAGTGGACGCTCATGGGCTCCACCATGGGCAACGACGCCGAGTTCGATGCGATGACCGAGTTTTTCCGGCACGGCTCACTGCAGCCGCCGGTGGATTCGGTGTGGACGCTGGAGCAGGCGCCACTTGCCTACGAGCGCCTCGGCTCGGGCGCACAGTTCGGCAAGGTCGTCGTCACGCTCTGAAGGCGCTGAGGTCCGGAGAACGGGATGGCCGAAGCCGCGCGGTACACGGCAGACGAAGAGAAGGCACTCAAGGCCGCTGTCCTGGCTGGTGAGACGCCCATGTGCCCGCGCTGCGCGGTGCGTATGACCCATCGCCCGATCGGCGGTGGGTCGTTCGGGTTGGGCTACCACCGGCAGCGCGAATGGCTGCTGTGTCCGTCGTGTCGCCGCAGCTCCATCTTCGATGTGAAACGCGGGACGCGCTTGTAGGCGTAGTGAGCCGTGCTCCACTAGTTTTGTACCGATTGTTTCGCGCTTCGACGCCTCTTCTCCGGATTCCCTTGTTTCAGCCGTTCGCGACACCGTTTGCTGATTCGCTGCTGCTCGCCGATGCGGCGGCGCAGAGCCCTGCGGGCACCACGACCATGCCGAGCACGTTCTCCGAGCGTCTCGAGCAGAGCTTCTCGCTGCTCAGTGAATTCGTGCCGGCGCTGTTCGGGGCGCTGGTCATCCTGTTCGCGGGATATCTCGTCGCGAAGGTGGTGGAGAAGGGCACGACGCGGTTGCTGCGGCGATTGCGCCTCAATCAACTGCTCGAACGCGGCGGTGTGCTGCAGGCCGTGGAGCGTTCGGGTTCGCATCTGAATCCGGCCAAGGTCATCGCCAACCTGCTGTTCTGGGTGGTGATGTTTGCGGTGCTGCTCGTGGCCGCGAGTGCCATCGGTCTCGACTCGCTGGCGAACGTCTTCACGGAGCTCATGAGCTACATCCCGAGCGTGATCGCGGCGATCGTGATCATCATCCTCGGCATCGTGCTCGGTGGCTTCGTGGGTGGGCTCATCATGGCGTCGGCGGGCGGCCTGTATGGCGGCCCGTGGCTGGCGCGTACGGGCCGTGGTGGCGTGATCGTGCTGGCGGTGTTCATGGCGCTGCAGGAGCTGGGTATCGCCACCGACATCGTGACCACGGCGTTCGCGATCCTGTTTGGTGCCGTCGCCCTGGCGCTGGCTTTGTCGTTCGGGCTGGGCAATCGCGACCTCGCCGCGGAGATCACGCGGGAGTGGTACGAGCGCTATCGCGCTGAACGTCGGGCCATCGACGCCGAGGCGGCCGCCGAGGAAGCCGAGGAGCTGGCGGAGGCCACGTCCGAGGAGGCCGAGGAAGCGGCCGCCGATGCGGCGGCTCAGGCCGAGGCCGTGGCCCGCAAGGCGTCGCAGACGCCTGATCGCGCCGCCCCCAAGGTCTCGCTGTAAGCAGGCCCTGTAGCACCCCCTGTCGCACCGCGAAATCCGCGCAGTACGGGCGATGTGTCGAGGCTGACGCAAGGCCCGAAATACGCGATTTCGCCCATGTGAATCCGGGCAAACCAGCGGTTAAATTTCACTGGTTCCACCCGTATTGGCCGTACCCCCTGCCCGCGACATCATGACCGGTCCAACCAGCCGCGAACGCATCCTGCCCCGCCTCATCGACGAGGAGGTCAAGGAGTCGTTCATCAACTACTCCATGAGCGTCATCGTGTCGCGCGCCCTGCCGGACGTGCGCGATGGCCTCAAGCCCGTGCATCGACGCGTGCTGTACGCGATGAACGAGCTCGGACTGTTGCCGGGCCGTGCGTACAAGAAGTCCGCGACGGTGGTCGGTGATGTGCTCGGCAAGTATCACCCGCACGGCGACAGCAGCGTGTACGACGCGCTCGTCCGCATGGTGCAGGACTTCTCGCTGCGCTATCCGCTGGTGGACGGCCAGGGCAACTTCGGCTCGATGGACGGCGACAGCGCCGCGGCCTATCGCTACACCGAAGCCCGCCTGACGCGGATGGCGGTGGAAATGCTCACCGATATCGACAAGAACACAGTCGATTTCGCGCCGAACTTCGACGATCGCTTGGAAGAGCCGCGGGTGCTGCCCGCCGGCTTCCCCAATCTGCTCGTCAATGGGTCGACAGGCATTGCCGTCGGCATGGCGACGAACATTCCGCCGCACAACCTGCGCGAAGTGATCAATGCCGTGGTGGCCCTGATCGACAATCCCGAGCTCGATGCCGGGGAGCTGCGCAAGCATGTGAAAGGTCCGGACTTCCCGACGGGTGGTTACATCTACGGCCGGGCAGGCATCGCGGACTATCAGGACACGGGCCGTGGCCGCATCATCATGCGCGCGCGCGCCGTCATCGAAGAGAAGGAATCGAGCGGCAAGTCGCAGATCGTGGTGACGGAAGTGCCGTACCAGGTCAACAAGGCCAAGCTGGTGGCGGACATCGCCGAGCTGGTGCGCGACCAGAAGCTCACGGGTATCTCGGCGTTGCGCGACGAGTCCGACAAGGACGGCGTGCGGGTGGTGATCGAGCTCAAGCGCGATGCGATTCCGCGCGTGGTGCTCAACCAGCTGTACAAGCACACCGCGATGCAGAGCACGTTCGGTGTGATCATGCTGGCGCTGGTGCCCGATCCGAACACGCGGCAGCTGGTGCCGAAGGTGCTCACGCTCAAGCAGTGCCTCGAGCACTACATCGAGCATCGCCATGAAGTGATCGTGCGTCGCACCCAGTTCGACCTCGACAAGGCGCTGGAACGCGAGCACATCCTGGAAGGCCTCAAGATCGCCGTCGACAACATCGACGAAGTGATAGCGCTGATCCGTGCCGCCGAGGATACGCCGACGGCGAGTGGCCAGCTGCAGTCGCGGTTCGGATTGTCGGAGCGGCAGGCCGAGGCGATCCTCAACATGCGCCTCGCCAAGCTCACCGGGCTCGAGCGCGACAAGCTCGAAGACGAGCTGCGGGAAGTGCGCGCGTTCATCGTCGAGATGCGGAGCATCCTCGAGTCGAAGACGCGCCGCATGGAGATCCTGAAGGGCGAGCTGCTCAAGATCGTCGAATCGTACGGCGACGAGCGGCGCACCGAGATCGTGAGCGACGAAGGGGAGTTCTCGATCGAGGACCTGATCGCCGAGGAAGAGATGGTGGTGACCATCTCGCACGGCGGCTACATCAAGCGCACGCGGTTGTCGCTGTACAACCGTCAGGGGCGCGGCGGGCGTGGGAAGGCGAGTGCGGACCTGAAGGAAAACGACTTCATGGAACGCTTCTACGTGGCGAGTACGCACACGTACATGCTCATCTTCACCGACGACGGCCGGTGCTTCTGGCTCAAGGTGCACGAGTTGCCGGAAGCCGGGCGCAACACGCGCGGCAAGCCGATCGTGAACCTGATCAACGTGACACCGGACACCCGCATCCGGGCGATCGTGGTCACCAAGGAGTTCTCGGATACGGAATTCCTGCTGTTCTGCACGCGAAACGGCACCGTGAAGAAGACGGCGCTGTCGCAGTATTCCAATCCGCGGGCAAACGGCATCAAGGCCATCAAGATCGACTCGGAAGACGAGTTGATGGACGTGCAGGTGACGAGCGGCAACAATGACGTGGTGCTCGCCACCCGGCATGGCCTGTCGCTGCGCTTCCACGAGAGTGATGTCCGTGAGATGGGGCGCGACACCACGGGTGTGAAGGGAATCGAGCTGCGTCCGTCCGACCAACTGGTGGGCATGGTCGTCATCAAGCGTGAGGCCACGCTGCTGGTGGTGACCGAGCGTGGCCTCGGCAAGTGCAGTGAGGTGAGCGAGTACCGCGTGCAGAAGCGCGGCGGCAAGGGCATCCTCACGCTCAATCGCACGGTGAAGACCGGCGACGTCATCGCGCTGATGGAAGTGGTGCCCGAAGACGAGCTGATGCTCATGACCCGTGGCGGCATCGCGATCCGCAGCAAGGTGAGTGAGATCCGCGTGACCGGTCGTGCGGCACAGGGCGTGAAGCTCGTGGCGCTGGACGATCAGGACGGGGTCTCGGCTGTGGCCCGCGTCATTCCGGATGACAAGGAAGAGGGAGAGGGTGGAGAAGAGGCGGTAGGCGAAGCGCCGGCCACGGAAGGTGACGGCGAGTAAGACCTCGTCGTCGCTGGATGACGTGGGGCAGTAACGTCAGGACGCGCGCATTCCGCGCGCGTCGGTCTTTCGAGGAGTGGGAATGGCGACGTCGCGCATTCTGGTAGCCGACGACGACGAAGCGGTGCTGCAGTCCGTGACCTGGTTGCTTCAGGAAAACGGCTATGAGGTCATTCCCGCCAACGGTGGCAACGCCTGTCTCGAACAGCTCGAGCGGCGTTCCCCGGACCTGCTGCTGCTCGATATTCTCATGCCCGATGCAGACGGCTGCCAGCTGCTCGAGCGCATCAAGGCCGATGAGCGCTGGCGCGATCTACCGGTGCTGATGCTGTCGGCGCAGCCGCCGGAAGAAGCGTCGGTAAAGTCGCTGGGCCTGGGCGCCGCCGACTTCATCCGCAAGCCGTATCGCCCCAAGGAGTTGTTGGCCCGTGTGCAGGCGCAATTGCGCATGGGCGCACTGCTGCGTTCCACGCGCACGGCCCTGCAGCGCACCGAAGAAGCCCTCGTGCGTGCGCAGCAGGACGCGGACAGCCGTCGCAAGCTGGTGGACATCCTCCACGAGGTGACGGGCGACCTGTCGGTGAACGAGCTGTTTCACCTGCTGGTTCGCCGCGCCGCGCGTGCACTCAATGTGTCACACTGTTCGGTGGTGCTCGCGCGACCGGGAGATTCCCATGCGGTGGTGGTCGCCGCATTCGAGAATCCGTCGTTGCAGCACCTGTCGGTGCAACTCGATCGCTACCCGGAAATCCGGGCGGCGCTCGAAAGCGGACAGCCGGTGCTCGTGGAAGACCTCGAGACCCATCCGCTGTACGAAGGGGTGCGCGAGGTGTGGGGCATCGAAGGCATCGAGGTGTCCATCCGCTCGGTGATCGCCCTGCCGTTCTCCATCGACCGCGGGCAGTACGGGGTCTTCCTCGTGCGTCGTACGCGTGATCAGGAGCGTTTTGGCCCGGCCGACCTGGAGTTTGCGCAGGCCGTGATCACCGCAGCCGTTGCCGTGATCCAGCGCGCGCAGATGGTGGAAAGCACGATGGCCGACAATGCGCGCCTCGAGCAACTCGCGCAGACCGATCCGCTGACGCAGCTCCTCAACCGTCGGGCACTCACCGAGCGCATCACGGCCGAAATGGAGCGCGCGTTGCGGTACGATTCGACGCTCGCGTTGCTCATGATCGACCTCGATCACTTCAAGAAGGTCAACGACACCTTCGGGCACCTGGTCGGCGACGACGTGTTGCGGGATGTGGGTGCGCTGCTCAGCCAGACGATTCGCGGCAGCGACATCACGGCGCGCTATGGTGGCGAGGAGTTTCTGGTGCTGCTGCCCGAGACGGACGATGCGGGCGCGGTGTCCTTTGCGGAGCGGATTCGTGTCGCCGTTGAGGAACATCCTTTTGCGCGCGGATCCATGGCGGAGCCGCTCAAGCTCACGGCCTCAGTGGGCGTGGCCGTGTTTCCGGCGGCTCGCATCGAAAATGTCGAGGACCTGTTCGCTCGCGCCGACGCGGCGCTGTACCGGTCCAAAGCCGAAGGTCGAAACCGGGTCCGGATGTAGACTGCCTCGGTCGTCCGGGAGACGGTCGGGAGAAGGTCGACGGATGTGCGTCACCGGGTGTTGGTCAGCCGATCATCGCGCTGAGGCCGCGCGGGCGTTGCAGTTCGACCACTGTGACGCTCAGATGATCGACCGGAATGTCGAACATCTTGGCCAGCGGGATATCACGCAGCTTGCACAGCGCGGTGCGGATCCAGCCGGCGTGCGATACCACCACCACCGCGTCGTGTGGCATGAGGCTGATGGCGTCGAGGGCTTCGTCCACCCGCGCCGCCAACGCCGCGACCGTCTCACCACCCGGCGGCGCATGCAGCGTCCACTGCGCCATCCATTCCCGCAGGGCTGCGCCTTCGGTCATCTCGAGCTCGTGCCAGTTACGGCCATCCCACGCGCCGAAATGCATCTCGCGCAGACGGGGGTCGACCACGAGGGGGAGCGTGAACTCCGACACAATTGCTGCGGCCGTGTCGCGCGCGCGTGAGAGATCGCTGGTCACCACCACCGCGTCTACGAGCCCGCCACCGGGAGCCTGAAGTGCGTCCGCGAGTGCGCCGTCCGGTGCGATCAGGTGTGCCAATGAAGCGCGCCCACGGTCGGACAACGCGAGATCGGTGTGTCCGATGCAACGGCCGTCGGCATGTGCGGCTTCCGCATGCCGAATCAGGATGAGTTGTACCGAATGCGACTCTTCCTGCTCCATCGGTTCGATCGCGCTCATCAGGCGAGCCAACCCCTCACGGGTGCAGCGGCAAGCATCAGGTAGACACCAAGCTCCACGAGTTGATTCACGGCACCAAGCGCATCGCCAGTAATACCACCAATACGACGGCGGAAATAGCGCCCTGAAGCAGCTGTCAGCAAGAGTGCGAGTGTGATCGCCGGCAGCGCGACCTCGCCAAGACACAGTGTGACCACGATTGCTGACGCGATGGTGGCTGCCATGATGCGGCCCCGGTGCACGCCGTCCACGAACGGTCGACCGGCGCTGGGCCGTTCGGCGGATTCAGCCGGCCGGACGTAGGGGAGTGCCGCGATGAGCCACACACTGGCACAGCGGCCCAGTGTGTGCGCGGCAATCAGCGCGGCGGCGGCCTGTGCGCCGGAGAACTCGGCCAGCACCACACACTTGGTCACGACCGCCAGAATCATCCCCACCAGCGCGTAGGACCCCACGCGGCTGTCCTTCATGATCGTGAGCACCTGCTCGGGCGTCCAGCCACCGCCGAAGCCGTCGAGCGAATCGGCCAGTGCGTCTTCGTGGAAAGCCCCCGTCAGGCGCACCGTGGCCACCGTGGAGAGCAACGCAGCAATGAGCGACGACCACCACTGATCGGCCAGCAGAAACACGATCGCACCAACCGCACCGACCACTGCGCCGACCAGTGGAAACCATGTGGCGGAACGGGGCAGGTCAGAGAGGTCGTGCGCGATCCAGCGCCACAACGGTATGCGCGTCATGAACGTGAACGCGGCCGCAAAGGCGCGACCTTCGGCGGCGAACGACCAACCGGCGCTGCCGGTGTCGCTACTGCTCACGGCGTCACCGATGCCGATGCCGACGCCGATGTCGTTGTGTTCGCGCTATTGTGCACGTCGGCCTGGTCACCGGCGGACACGCCGGCTTCCGCAAAGGTCGCCATGTCGGACATGATCGCCGCTGCTGCGCGCAGCAGCGGCACCGCCAGCACCGCCCCGCTGCCCTCACCCAGGCGCATATCGAGCTGCAACAGCGGACGCAGCTCACCGCCGCTCAATGCCGCCAGCGACTCGATGGCCATGGTGTGGCCGGTCTCCGTGGAACGATGTGACAGGAACAGACGGGCCATGACAGCGCTCGGTCCCGCTACCTCTTCCCGCGCCATGGACGCCGCCGCAAGCACCGCGACCGTGGAGATGAACCCGTCGACGAGGATCACCACGGGGTGATGGGCGGCTTCGAGCGTGGCACCGGCCATGGCGGCAAGTTCGAGACCACCGAGCCGTCGCAGACATTCGCGCGCGCTCAGCGGAGTGGAACGCTGGCCGTGCAACGTGAGTGCCCGTGCCACCACATCGCGCTTGTGGGCGAGCGCCGCACCCTGCACGCCGGTTCCCGCACCGACCGTGAACTCCGGAGCGCGACCGGTGAGTGCAGACAGCACCGCCGCCGCCGCGGTGGTGTTGCCGATGCCCATCTCGCCCAGCCCCACCACATCGACGCCGGCGCGCACGGCGCGCCGCACGGCGGAGGCGCCAGCCTCCAATGCCTGGGCGAACTCGGCGTCCGTCATGGCCGGCTCGCGGAGCAGGTTGCGCGAGCCATGGCGCACCTTGTCCTGCCGGATGGCAGCGAGCGATATCAGGTCGGCATCGACGCCCACGTCGATGACTTCCACCTCGGCATCGTTGGTGCGGGCGAGCACGTTGATGGCCGCTCCACCGCGGGCGAAGTTGCGCATCATCTCCGCGGTGACGGCGCGCGGGTAGGCGCTCACGCCTTCTTCGGCCACACCATGATCGGCGCCGAACACGCAGATGCGCGCCTGATCGATGCGTGGAGACAGTGTTTGCTGCAGCACGGCCAGGCGCACTGCGCTTGCCTCGAGTGCGCCGAGGGCGCCGAGCGGTTTGGTCTTGCCGTCGATGGCCCGCTGGGCGGCTTCAGGCGTGACGGCGAGTTCTGCACGCTCGGCGGATAGGAATTGCAGCGCACCGGTTTCGCCTTGCGTGCACGACACCCACCAGGCATCGGCATTGGGCTGGTGCAAACTCCAGAAGTCGAGCGGCGACATGCCGAGTGCGTCGAGGAGGACCACCCGATTGAAGTGACCGTGCGCGGAGACCAGTACCGATTCGCCAGGATGTCGCTGCACGATGCGTGACAACGCCTGCATGGCGCGTGTGCGTACCGCCGCCAGCGATTCGCCATCGGGGAAATCGAGCGACCATGGATCGAGACGCCACTGGGCGTCGGCGCCCGGTGGCCAGTCGAGCGGTGAGGAACCCTGCCAGCGTCCGTAGGACAGCTCCACCAGATCGTCGTCGACATTGGCGGGCTGCGCGGCGTCGTGCAGCAGCAGCTCGCTGGTGCGGATGGCGCGTGCGAGTGGAGACGTATACGCCGCCGTGATTGCATCGAGCGCGCCGGATGCGGCCAGCCGCGACCGCAGACGCAGCACCTGCTGCTCACCACGCGCACTCATGGGCACATCGAGTCGACCCTGGCATTGGCCGCTCGCGTTGTGCGCGGTTTCACCGTGGCGGATGAGCAGCAGGCGAGTGACCGCGAGTGAGGACGCGTCGTGACTCACAGTTCGATGCCTGGTTGTGCCGGGATGCCCTTCTCACGGTACGGATGTTTCACGAGATGCATTTCGGTGACCAGATCGGCCAACTCGATGAGTGCTGGTGAGGCATTGCGTCCGGTGACCACGATATGCATCCAGGACGGGCGGCGGCGCAGCACGTCCAGCACCATGGCCTCGTCGAGCCAGCCGTAGGTGAGGCAGTAGGTGAGCTCGTCGAGAATCAGGATGTCGAACTGCTCGGACTCGATGACTTCCTGCACGCGCTGCCAGCCCTTCTGGGCCAGCGCACGATCGGCCTCGATGTTGTCAGACAGCCAGGTGAAGCCGTCGCCCAATGGTACGATGTCGATGCCGAGTTCCTCGGCGGCAATGTGTTCTCCGTAGCGCGTTTCCGCGCTCTTGATGAACTGGAACATGCCGATCGAGAACTTGTAGCCGGCGGCGCGCACGAGGATGCCCAGTGCGGCGGTGGACTTGCCCTTGCCGTTGCCGGTGTTGACCAGCAGCAGCCCCTTTCGCGTGGCGCGATCGGTGCTCATACGTCGATACCTCCCTGCGCCTTGATGCCCTGTTCGCGCAGCGGGTGCTTGATGACACGCATGTCGGTGACGAGATCGGCCGCGTCGATGAGTGCCTGCGAGGCGTCACGTCCAGTGACGATCACGTGGGTGCCTTGTGGGCGTTCCTGCAGTGTGCGGATCACGTCGGCCTCGTCGAGCCATCCCCACTTGAGCGGTAACGTGAGTTCATCGAGGATGAGGACATCATACGTGCCTTCGGTGACGTGACGCGCGCAGAGCTCCCAGCCGGCGATCGCGCGGTTGCGGTCTTCGGTGAGATCGCGGTCTTCCTTGCGACGACTCTTGGTGCAACCGCCGCCCATGGCCACGGTTTCGATGCCCAGCAGGCGTGCGGTGCGATGCTCACCGGTGTTGCCCAGCCGCTTCACGAACTGGTACATGGCGGTGCTCATGTCGCGGCCGTGGGCGCGCAGCATGACCCCGAGAGCTGCGGTGGTCTTTCCCTTGCCATGTCCCGTGTTGACGATGAGGAGGCCGTGACGGTCCTTGCGCGGCGGCACCCGATACGCACCGGGGCGCTTCTGCTTGGGGGTGGGCACCTTGCGTCCATTGGCGGCGAGCGCGGTCTTTGGTGCAGCGAGTGGATCGACGCGGGGTTCGATCTCGTCGTCGAGCAGTTCCACGGTGGGCTCGAGATCGTCCTCGAGCGGCAGGTCGGGATGCGTCATGAGGCAGACAGGGAAAGGGTGGAGCGAAGCCGGGTGAACGCCTCGATGAGGCGATCGTTGTCTTCGGCGAGTCGGGCGGCCACGCGCACCTGGGTGGGCAGGCCAAAGGATGTGGCGTCGCGCACCAGCAGCGCGGCGTGTTCCAGCAGCCACTGACGTGCGCGCGCGGCATCACCGCAGTGCACGAGGAAGTAGTGCGTGTCGCTGGGTGTCACCGAGAAGCCGATGCGCTCGATAGCGGCACGCATGCGCACCGCTTCCTCGCGCAGCGTAGCCGTCGTCGTGCGGGCGTGTGACTCGGCTTCCGGAGTCAGCGTGGCCATCGCAGCCGCCTGCGCGGCGCCCGAGACAGCCCACGGAGTGCGCACGGCTTCGAGTGCGCGAATCACTTCGGGCGTACCAACGCCGAAGGCGACCCGCACATTGGCCAGGGCATGATCCTTGGTGAGCGAACGCAGGTGCAGCACATGGGAGTGACCAGGCAGTGCCGGTGTGCCCTGTGGCGCGGCGGTGAAGCCGTCGTAGGCCTGGTCCAGCACCAGCAACGCGTCCACCGCCTCACACGCATCGGCAATCAGGCGCAGCGTGTTCAATGGCAGCTGCTGACCGACGGGGCTCGACGGCGACGCGACGAAGACCATCTTGGGTCCATTGGCAATGTGAGCCAGCAGCTCGTCGACAGTGGGTGCCTCCTGTACACGGGCACCACAGAGGCCCGCGGCGCGCGCGTACTCCCCAAAACACGGCGTGGCCACCAGCACTGTGTCTTGAGGCTCCACGTACGCCAGGCAGACGGCCTGAATCAACTCAGCCGAACCCGCACCGAGCATGATTTCCGCGATGGGACGGCGGTATCGTGCGGCGACCGCTGCGCGGGCGCCGAGGCTGATGGGATCCGGGTACTCATCCACCGCACACGCCGCGATGGCGTCGCGCACCACGGTCGCCGGACCGTGTGCGTTGAGGCAA
>NZ_DASWXE010000038.1:0-65953 GCF_036405635.1 Gemmatimonas sp.
TGTGATCTCGGTGCTCCCCGACAGATCTTCTTCGAAGCTCTGATCGAGCGCTTTGCCAAAAGCGTCGTCGAAGATCAACACGTTGCATTCCGCATTGAGCCAGAAAGAACGGAAGTCGAGGTTGGACGATCCCACGAGACCAACATGACTGTCCACCACCAGCGTCTTGGCATGCAAGGTCGCGCGATGATACTCGAAGATGCGCACGCCGCGTGAGAGCAGCATGTGATACGCGCCATGGGCTGCATGTCGGATGATCGGCACGTCAGTACGTGCACTTGGCAACAACAGGCGCACGTCCACGCCGCGCTCGGCCGCTGTGGCCAGCAGGTGCAGCGCACGCGACGGCGGTGCGAAGTACGGCGTCGTGATCCAGAGCCGCTCACGCGCCGCGCCCGTGAGCGCCGACAGCACCGTGAGCATCTCGCGCTGCCCGCGACCGGGTCGCGGATCCATCACGATCACCGCAGGGGCATTGCCTTCTGCAAGAGGCGCCGCACGGCGCACCTTTCGCCCACGCACGCGGTCGCGGTGATGGCCACGCTGCAACTTCCAGCGTGACTGCAGAGCGCGCGGCATCATGCGCCCACGCCATCCGGCCGGCGGATGCACGATGCCATCGGCCCAGCTCACGTACTCGAGACCAGGCAAGTCGGGGCCACCCGCGCGATCCCACCCCTCGGCAAACACCGCTGCGAGCTCCTCCGCCACCGTGCCACCGAGAGCGATGAACGTATCGCGCCACGCATCCTTCCATCCGGTGCGCCGAACGGGACGACGACGCGCCACACTCGACCCATACTCCTCACCGATGTTCATGCCGCCGGTGAACGCCAGCGTCCGATCCACCACCAGCAGCTTGCGATGATCCCGGCGCAGCGCCTCGAGCGGACGATGCCACACGCGATGAAAGAGGCGCACCTGCACACCGCCCGCTTCCAGCGAATGCCAGAAGTCGTCGGCGGTGGACATCGATCCCACCGCATCGGCCAGCACACACACACGAATGCCGCGCGCCGCGGCGGTCAGCAGCGCCTGACGCACGGATTCGCCAAGCTGGTCGTCGCGGAGGATGTACGTCTCGAGCAACACCTCACCGCGCGCGCCATCGATGGCTTCCCGCATGCGCGCAAAGGCCTGCTCACCATCGGGGAGCAGCGTGACTGGTGGGCAGACGTGCACCGGTCCCCCGTCGATGCGCCGCACCAGCTCGCGAAACTCCGGCGCGCGTGCGCCATGTTCGAGACGTCGGGCCACGCCCCACGCGCGCCAGGCACGCAGCTCCCGCGGGATGAGCGCGTCAGTCATGGTGGCTGTCAACGTCGCTCATCACCGCGGAACCCATCAGCGAATGCGCTTGAGAATGGTGCCTCGGGCAAGCGACGTGCCCGCTTCGATGCCATTGGCGATGTACACTTCGTCCGTCGACACCGTGCTCGGATAGCGCTGCACGAACTGTGCGCCGGTCATCGCCTGATCGAGTGTCACCAGCTCCACCTTGGCCGGCTGCTTGTTGAGCGCGTTCGCATCGGTGAGTGCGCGGAACGAGCGCAGTGTGGCTTCCACTTCGGCGCCGCGTGTCGCGGCGGCGTCAGGCACCATCAGCCCGAGCAACAGATAGGTCTGTCCATTGTGCGCCACGCTGAGTGCCCGCCCCTGCAAGGCTCCCTGCTGCGTGGTGGCGTCGAACGTAGCCGCCGCCGCTGTGAGCCCGTTCACGGTGGTGTTGGACGACTGCCGGGTGGTGATGCCCTGCTGTGCGAGGAATGATTGCAGCGCCTGCGCCGGCGTGCCGGTGGCGGGCAACAGCTGCAACTGTGCGCCGTTGTCGGCACTTACGCCCACCACGGCTTCGGGCTGATTCGCAAACTTCCAGCCACTCGGAAAATCGAACTGGAATCGCAGGTCCGGATGCAGGAATCGCGTGCCCTCGAAGTATCCCTGTCGCGGGTTCTCGCCAAACACCATGCCATTGAGCAGGCGCAGGTAGCCATCGCGGTTCACCTTGAGCGTCGCAAGTGTGGCCGCCGGCACCGTCGCGGCACGCTGCTCCGCGCGCTGCGCACGATTGCCGGGATCGGGGTGCGTGCTCTGCCACTCGGGCACACGCCCGCCGCCACCGGAGAGACGGCCCAGTGTCTGAAACACCTTGGGCGCCTCACGCACGTCGTACTGCTGCGCCAATGAGTACTGGAAGCCCAGCGCGTCCGACTGCAGCTCATCGTCGCGACCGAACTTGAGGAACAGCAGCGACGCACCGCCGCCCAGCACATCGCCGTACTTGGCCACCGTCGACGAGAAGATGCTGGCGCCCACCAGACCGATCTGCGCGACCTGCTGCTGGCTCATCTGCACCACCGAATGCTTGGCCGTCACGTGTCCGATCTCGTGCCCGATCACCTCGGCCAGTTCGGCTTCGCTGTTCAGGTTGGTGAGCAGACCGCGGGTGACGAAGATGAATCCACCTGGATAGGCGAACGCATTCACCGCCGCGTCGTCGAGCACATGAAATTCCCACGGCAGATTCGGCCGCTCCGACTTGGCCGCCATCGCCGTGCCAATGCGCCGCACCATCGCCTGCACCTCTGGCTGCGGCACCTCACCGACACGCTTGAGATCCCCCGCAGAGGCTTCACGTCCCATCTGGATTTCCTGCGATTCCGAGATGAGAGACAGTTCGCGCCGCCCGGTCACCGGGTTCGTCGCGCAGCCACTCATACCGATCATCACCGACAACACCAACGACCACGTCGTGGTGACGCCCATCACGTGTCTGGTGCGCTGTGTCATAAGTCCTCCTATTGGTCAGGTGCGGTTCACGGATTCGTGACCCACACTCCATCGTGTTATAAGCACGTATCGCTTGATTCTACTCTACGCAGGCCGCACATTCGCCACCTACGCAAGTAGCAGGCTCACATCGTTGTTTGCCTCGACTGTGACGCATCCCACCGGGTGCGCTCGGTCATGGGCCAGTTCCGTCTCTCACCGTGTCCTCAATGTTCATGCGCCCGCTGCGCATGCACCCCAGCGCCTGGCGCTCGGTGTGCATACCCGTTGCCTCGACGCTGTCCGTGTGGGTGCTCGCCGCCTGTGGCGCCGGCCCCACCCCCGCTCCCCGCCCTGCTACGGCTGACAGCCGTGCCCTGGCCAGCGAACAGGCCCGTGGACCCGGTGCCCAAGGTACCGTTGGTGTACCCCCGTTTGCCGCCCGCGGCAACGACACGACGCTGACGCCACTCGCCTACGCACTGGCCGAGCTCGTTTCCACCGACCTGTCGCGCAGCGGCAAGGTGCGCGTGGTCGAGCGGGCCCGCTTGGGTGAAGTGCTGCGCGAACTCGACCTGGCACAAACGGGCCGCGTCGACTCCGCCACCGCACCACGCGTTGGCCGCCTCGTGAGCGCCCAGCGCCTCGTGTTTGGTTCGGTCGAGCCGGTGAACGGCACCACGCTGCGTCTCGGGGCCCGCATCGGCGACGTCGAACGGGCCACGGTCACCAATGCGGTGGACGCTCGCGCTCCGCTGGCTGAGATCCTGGCCGCCGAGAAGGAGTTGGTGTTCCGCCTGTTCACGTCGCTGGGAATCACCCTGACGCCGGCCGAACGGGCCTCCCTCGAGGCGCAGCCCACCAAGAACATCGGCGCGCTGCTGGCCTACGGCCGCGGTGTGCAGCGCTACTACGAGGGCGATTACCGTGGCGCCGCGGCGGAATTCAGCCGCGCAGCCCGCCTCGACCCGAACTTCCGCGAAGCCCGTCGCATGGAGCAGGAAGTGCGCTCCTACGGCGCCATGGGCACCGCAAACCCGATCGCCATCCCCGGCGTGCGGCCGCTCGACGGCGCGATCTCCAGTGCGGTCGACCGCCTGAACCGCCCGCTCGACCTCGTCACCAACGTGTCCCGCACCGCGAGCACTGCGCTCGACCCGACGTTCCCGGCGTCGCAGGCGACCGTCATCATCACGATCACCCGTCCATGACCTCGACGCCTTCCCTCGCCGCCTCGGTGCGGCCCTTCCGGCGCGCGGCCTCGGCCCTCCGGGCTTCCACTCTGCTCGCTGCAGGCCTCGCGGTCCCGTCGCTCGCCTCCGCCCAGGACCGTCTGATCGGCACCGGCGTGCTCGCGGTTGGCGGCACGGCCGACATGGTCAGCTTCGGTGGAGTCGGCTATCAGCAGCCCGGTGCCATGGGCCGCGACTCCATCCGACTCAAGCGCATCGACCAGTTCTCGGTGCCGGTTTCGCTCGCGCTGCCTATCGGCGCCGCCTGGACCGTCGACCTGCAGTCGGCCTTCACGTATTCCCGTCTCACGTACTCGCCCAAGGAGCTGTCGTCGACCACCGAACAGACAGCCACGCTGTACGGTCCGACCGACGTCCGCGTGCGTGCCACCGGCCGTCTGCTGGGTGATGCCGTAGTCCTCACGCTCGGTGCCAACGCCCCGACGGGTCAGACCGAACTCGGTGCCAGTGACCTCATGGTGCTGCGCGGCATTGCAGCACCGGCGCTGGGCCTCGGCGCGCCGCCAGTGGGTGCCGGTCCGAGCGGCACTGCCGGCCTCGTGCTGGCCAAGCAGGTGCTCGGCTGGGCCGTCGCGGTTGGTGGTTCGTATGAAATGCGCGGCAAGTACCAGCCCATCGCGGCGATCACGGCCGGCGCACCTTCCACGGACTTCCAGCCCGGCAACGTCGTCCGCGGCTCGCTTGGTCTCGATCGCCTCATCGGCGGACATCGTTTCAGCGTGACGGGCGCCGTCGACATCTATTCGGACGACGTCCTCCGCAACGCAGGCCTGCCGGAAACGGCGCCGGCGCTCTCCACGATCAAGCTCGGTCCGATCATCACCACCGACGCGCAGATCCAGTTCGCCGTACCGCGTGTGCGCGAATTCGTGCTGTGGGGCGTGAACCGCTACCGCACCCGTTATGAGAAGGACGGCATCGAAGTGGCCGGCACCAGCGGCAACTATCTCGACGGCGGCCTGCGCACCAGCATCCCCATGTCGGCCACAACCGACTTGCTGCTCACCGGCGAAGGCCGAGTGCACAGTGGTCTCGCCATCAATCAGGGTCTGGCCACCTCCGGTGTGGTCAGCGGTGGCGGCACCATCGGCCTCGTGCGCCGCGCCGGCGCCCTGACGTTCCAGCCCTATCTGCGCGGCCATGGTGGCCAGCTTCGCCCGCGCATTGTCGGCACTGCTCCCCGCACGGGCTTCTTCAGCGCCTCGGCGGGTCTCGTTATCGTGACGCGCTTCTAATCGCCCATGTCGATCATGCCTATCAAGTTCACACGCGTCACCACGATCGCGACCGCGCTGTTCGCCACGGCGCTGCTCGGAGCGTGCGCGGACGACGGCAGCACTGGCCCTGGCGCCGGTGCTGGCCAGCAGGCGCGCCTGATGCTCTCGGCTTCGCTGCAGCAGACTGCCGCAGCGACCGAAGAGATCCGCATCGCCACCAGCTACCTGATGGTCGGCGGGGGCACCACGCCTCTGACTTCACAGTCGATCAACCTCACCGGCTCCTCGCAGACGGTGCCGGTCGGTATCGATCTCTCCAACTGTCTGCGGGACGCGCAGCGGGCCGGCCTCAACGGAACATCCCCGGGCGCTGACGAGTGCGTCGTCCAGATCGACGTCCAGCTCATCCTCGATGGGCTGCCCGTCGACCGCCATCAGGTGGGACCGCTGTCACTGCGTCCCGGCCTGACGACCACCATCCCCAACACGCTGCAGCTCAACGACATCGCCGATGTGCGCCTCACCGCGCCCACTGAGAATGTCGTCGGCGTCGGGCAGCCGCTGCGTCTCGAGACGGCCCGCACCATGGCCCTCACGGCGTCGGTCCTCGACCGGCAGCAGCGTCCCGTCACGGGACGCACACCGGTGTGGTCCACCAGCAACCCGAGTGTCGCCACGGTGAACGCTGCCGGTGTGGTCACCGGGGTGGCGGTCGGCACCACGCGCATCACCGCCGATGTGGGTGGCCGCCAGGCCGTCGCCGATGTGCGCGTCGTACCGCCGCCGGCCCTCCTGCGCATCCAGTCAGCGGGTCTGAGTGGCACGGGCACGGTCACGTCGGTGCCGGAAGGCATCAGCTGCGCGATCAACGGTACGGCTGCCACGGGCACCTGCACCACCACCCTGCCGGGTGATGCCCAGGTGGTCATCACCGCGCAGCCCGCCGTCGGCTCCGAATTGATTGGCTGGGCAGGTGACTGCAGCGGCACCCAGGGCGCGGCCTGCACGGTCAACATGAACCAGGCGCGCAACGTGGGTGTCGTGTTCCGCGCGCTCCGCTCGCTCAACATCACGGCATCCGGCACGGGCATCGGCACAGTCAACTCCGACCTCGGCGGCATTTCCTGCTTCGCCTCGCTCGGCACGGTGTCCGGTACCTGCGCCAATACGTTCTTCGAAGGCACGGTTGTCACCCTGCAGGCTATTCCGGGCGGCAACAGCACGTTCGGTGGCTGGACCGGTGACTGCGCCGGCGTGACCCAGCCGACCTGTCAGGTCACGATGAACGCGGCCCGCACGGTGAACGCCCGCTTCGATGCCCCCGTTCCGGTGACCATCACGGGCAACGGCAATGGCAACGGTACGGTGTCTTCCATCCCGATCGGCATCTCCTGCACGCTCCAGGGCGCGGCCGGACTGGGTGCCTGCTCGGGACTCTTCGCCGAAGGCACGACCGTCACGCTGACCGCCATCGCGGCCAGCCAGAGCAGCTTCCGCGGCTTCACGGGATGCACCACAACCACAGGCAACACCTGCACGTTCGTGGTGAACGGCCCGAGCAAGACGATCACCGTCCAGTTCGACCCGCCGGCCACGCTGTCGGTGGTGCCGAGTGGCACGGGTGACGGTCAGGTGTTCGGTGGCACGGCGATCGCCTGCTCGCGCATCAACGGCCAGAACACCGGCCGCTGCATCAACACGCTGGCCAACGGTTCGCAGATCACGTTGACGGCGCTCCCTGACGGCTTCAGCACCTTCGTGGGCTGGACCGGCGCCTGCACCGGCAACGGCGCCTGCCTCATCACCATGGACCAGCCGAAGTCGGTCGGTGCAATCTTCAATCGTCGCCAGGTCTCGCTGACGCTGACGCTGACGGGCCCGGGCTTCGGCTCGGTGCGCGTGAACGACGGATACACCTGCACGCTCGCAGAAGGTGAGAGCCAGAAGGAGTGCCAGACCTTCGTCGACCTGAACCGCAACGTGACGCTGACCGCGTCGCCGGGTCTCGAGCAGAGCTTCGGCGCCTTCGGCGGAGCCTGCCTCTCCAGCTCCAACACGTGCACGTTCCTCGCCAACAGCCCGGCCTCGGTGAGCGCCTCGTTTGGCGAGCCCACCGTGACGATCAACGTCACCGCGCCCAGCGGTGCACTGGGTGCCGGCATGGTGCAGGCCATGAATACGGACCTCGATTGCGAGCTGGTTGGCGCCTCCTCGCCGAACCCGGCGTACTGCCGGACCACGGCCAAGATCAGCGATCTGAACGGCTCGCTGACGCTCTATGCCACGTCAGACGGCACGTCCACGTTCGGCGGCTGGGGTGGTGCCTGCGCTTCGGCCGGTACGTCGCCGACCTGCGTGATCACGAGCCCCGTTGGCAACATCGACGTGACCGCGCTGTTCGTGCCGGCGCCGTCGGTCACCTTGTCGGTCACCCTCAGCGGAACCGGCGCCGGCGGCCTCACGGCATCCGGCAGCAGCTGGAACCGCAACTGCAGCCAGTCGGCGGGCAGCAACGCGCCCACCACCTGCTCGTGGCTCATTCCGATCGGCCAGCCGTTCTCCATCTCCATGAGCGGTGTCGGCACCTGGACCAGCAGCTCCGGTGAGCTGTGCGAGGACGCCAGCAGCGTCTGCTCTGTGCCCATGGGTATCTCGAGCAATAGCAGTGTCAGCGCCTACTTCTTCCCCTACTCCGCTTCACGGAAGAAGTGATCTGACGACCGGTACGACAAAGGGGGCGCGATCCAGTGGATCGCGCCCCCTTTGGTTTTTCTCCCCGAGAACCGCGAAACCTTACTTCGTCCCCGTCTCCAGGGAGGCCAGCAACGTCTTGGCGCGCTGATTGTCGGGGTTGGCCTGGATCGATTCCTTGTAGAGCGCCACCGCCTGGGTGTTGTTCTTCCGATCCTGCTGCTCGAGCGCCCGGCTCAGGAGCATCATCGACTTGAGCTGGTTGGGGCCCTTGGCGCCGACCGTCTTGCCCTCTTCGAACCCGCGCTGGACGCTGGGCAGCTTGAGTCCCGCATTCAGCTTGGTACCGATCTGGCCGAGCAACTCCAGCATCCGGTCCGCCTTCCCGGTGACCGAGGTGGCGTATTCGAGCTCCGACGTCTCCGTGTTGATGGCCCGGACATCCATGCGCATGGTGCCCTTCGGATCAATCACGAAGCTCCCCATCAGCATGTGCAGGGCGCCGAGGGTCTTGCCGATCTTGGCGGCCGTTTCCTTCTCCACCCGGCCGCTGGCGCCGAGGTTCTGTTCATCGAGCAGGCTCTGGAGCCGGTCGCGTTCTACGACCCGGATGTTCTCGTTGCCGGCCATCTCGGTGATCAGCATTTCGGCCAACCCTTTGCTCAAGGGGGCGTATTCGGCGTTGTTGCCGATGGCGCCATTGGTGAAGTACATGACCGCCACGGTCGGCTTGGAGGCGGCCCCCTGAGCACCGGCAGTGGTCCCCATGCCGGTCAGGGCGGCCGCGCCGGCCAGTGTGACGGCGAGGGCACGGCGGGAACGTCGAACGAGCGAAGCGGCAGACATGCGGGTATTCTCCCAAGTGTAAGTTTCGGGGAGAACATACCGCCAAATGGCGTATTCGTTCAGTGTCGTGGTTGGCACCACCCGTCTCGCTTGCTGCGCCCAGAGGGGGACATCCCCAATCGGGCACTCCCGCACCGCCCCCGGTTCCCTGTTCTGAGCTGATGCCCAAAGTCTGTCCCGTCTGCGGCACCAATTACGCTGACACGAACATCTTCTGCCCCGCGGACGGCTCCACGCTGCGGGCAGCCGATGCTGACGGTGACCTGATCGGCTCGGTAGTCGCAGACCGTTACCTGGTGACGGACCTGCTGGGTGAGGGCGGCATGGGCAAGGTGTATCTCGCCCGGCACGTGCGCCTGCCACTGCAGGCCGCCATCAAGGTGCTGCGTCCCGAATTGCTGCGCGATCCGGCATCGGTCGCACGCTTCAATCGCGAAGCGGCCAACGCCAGCAGCATTGAACACGAGCGTGTCGCACGTGTCTTCGACTTCGGCGAGACAGCCGACGGACTCGTGTATCTCGCGATGGAGTACGTCAACGGGCCCACGCTCAAGAGCCTGTTGGCGCAGGAAGGACCGCTCAACGCACAGCGCACGTCGGTCATCGTGCGTCAGGTCGCCGACGGTCTCGACGCCGCGCATCGCATGGGTATCGTGCACCGCGACCTCAAGCCCGACAACATCCTCGTGCAGAAAGACGACGAGGGTGGTGACAAGTGCAAGGTCGTGGACTTCGGCATCGCCAAAGCGATCGGCAGCAACGAAAAGGAATCGGGCCTGACCCGCACCGGCTTCGTGGTCGGCACGCCGGAGTTCATGAGTCCCGAGCAGTTGCTGGGCGCCGTGATCGATCATCGCAGCGACGTGTACGCCCTCGCGTTGGTCGCGTACCAGTGTCTCACGCTCGACCTGCCGTTTGACGGCAACACGCCCGACCGCGGCATGACCGCGCGTCTGGTTGCCGAACCGCGCAAGCTCAGCGTGGTGCGCGCCGACATGCAGTGGCCCGCTGCGCTGCAATCAGTGTTCGATCAGGCACTCGATCGCGACCCCACCAAGCGTACGGCTTCGGCTGGCGCATTTGCGAAGGCGTTCGAGGCCGCACTCAAGGCACCCGCGCCACGCCCGGTTCCTGCACCGGCACCGGTCGCGCCGGCGCCCAGTGGTCCGCCGGCCGCAGCACCCGCTGCCACGCAGGTGGATACACCAGGTGCCGCCCGCGTCATCACGACGGTGGACAAGGAGGCGCTCAAGCGGGAGCTCAGCAAGTCGGGCGCCAAGCCGCGCATTCCCACGCCACCGCCGCAGCGCGCGCAGGCACCAGCGCCGACCCCATCGCAGTCGAACGCCACCATCGATCGGCAGACCGCCACGCGTCGCGTACCGCGTTTCCGTCTGCCGTTGCCCAGCCTCTCGCTCATCATCGTGCTCGCTGGCGGCTGGTGGTGGTACACCAAGCAGCGCGCGCCGAATGTCCGGGATATTGATCGATTGGTGAACTCGGCCACCAACACGGCCGGTCGCCTGGTTGATGGCGCTCAAGGGGCTGCACAGAGTGCCGCCAATGCGGCGCAGAACGCCACGAGCAACCTGCCGTCAGCCAACACGCCATCCACCACCACGCCTCCCGCCGGCGCTGGTGCGACGACAGGTACGCGCCCAGCACCGGCAGCGCCGAGCGCGGAGCCTGGTGCACGCTCACCGATGGCCACGCACGCGCTCAACACGCTCGACAGCATCACCAAGGCGCTCGATCCGTCGTCCGCCGACGAAGCCGCGGCACGCGCCGCTGTGCCGATGCTGCAATCGATCATTGCACGACTGCCAACAGGCACTGACAGCACCTGGGCCTACATCCGCATCGCGGAAGCACACCTGCTCATGGACGAAGTGAAGCCGGCATGCACTGCGCTGCGCTCTGCGCGAACCGTGGCGCGCTCCATGGCACAGGCCGAAGTCATCAATCGCTACACGGGCCAGTTGGGCTGTGGACAGTAAGGCGGTTGCCGGTCGCGAGGGCGCGGGTTTGGCGTGAACAACAGAGAAACGGGTCATGAGTGGCGAGTAACTCGCAGCTCATGACCCGTTTCTCGTAACCCGGCGGTTCACCCCGAAACCCGCGCCCTCGCGACCCGCAACCGCTACTTCGTCACCTGTGCCACGCAGCTCATGCGACCCAGCCAGCCGCGCGTCAGCACCGACGAGGCTTCACGGCGCAGCGCTTCGAACTTCACCATCACCGGCTCGGCGTCCTTGCCCGTCGCGTTCCACGTCACGTTCTGACCTTCGAACGCATCGGCCGTCGCCACCAGGCGGAAGATCGCCCAGTCACCGTTTGCCTTTCGCACCGTGAGCGGCTTGTTCTTCTTGAACTGCGCCAGCAGCTCGGCTTCGCGACCGTTCGTGGCCGGCCAGATCACTTCGTTCTTGAACGAGCGCTGATCGAAGCGCGCTTCCTTGCCGTTGTTCTTGAGCGTCAGCAGCGGCACGTTGGGCGTGATCACACCACTGGCGAGCCAACGCACCATCGGCGTGGTGGGATCTTCAGCAAAGAGCGCGCCTGATACTTCGGCCGCACGATTGAAGAAGTCCACAAAGCTCTTCGACAACTCGATCTTGCCGCCCGGCTTGATCGCCCAGGTGTTGCCGCTCTTCTCGAGATACGCAGCGAGACGTTCCTGCTGGAACACCCACAACTCGCCCGTGTTCGGCGCGAGAATCGCCTTCACGTCGGCCACGCTCGCATCGGCCGTGGCATCGGGATTGAACGGGAAGCGTGACGTGAGTTGATCGATGCGCGTGCACAGCGCACGACCACGCTCGTTGAGCGCCGCGATTTCCGGCGCGTTGCTCGGCGCACCACCACCACCGCCGGCTGGTGCGGCAGGCGCTGCTGGTGCCGCAGCCACCACACGACGGGCCGGCGGACGCTGTGACGCGGCCGTCTTGAGCACCGCTTCCGCACCGGTGATCGGCGCCAACAGCAACTGCTCCACCGGCGAGGCCAGCGCACCACCCACGTTGCTCACATCGAAACCCTGCGACACCCGCTTGGCCGACACACGCGCCTTCGTCACATCACCGGCCGCCATCTGCGCCGCCATCACCAGCGCTTGTGTGCTCGGCGTATCCACCGCGGGTGGCATGTTCGACACCTGCAACAACGCACCCTGCAGACCAAGCAGACCATCCATGTACGGCTGATTCTTTTCGGAGACAAACTTGTCGGTGATCTCCGGCGGCGTCACCGCGTGCACCGGCTGGAACGCCATGCGCATCGCCGAGTCGACGGCGGTGTTCACCGCCACCGTGCGCAGCACCTGCAGCAGTGGCGACTGCACACCGGCCAGCTTGTCGAGCTTGTCCGCTGCGTCCTTCACCGTGGACGGGCGCACCACCGTGGCACTCTGCACCACCTGACGCCACGTGCGCACATAGTCATCGGCATAGCGGCCACGCAGTGCCGTCACCACCGAATCGCGATTCACCGACTTGGATGCGGTGGCATCACCCACCACCCACGTCTCGCCCTGGAAGTAGCGGTCGGCATTGCGGAACGCGTCGCTCATGAACGAGGCGCCCTTCGTACTGAAGGCGCCCTGCACTTCCTGCGTGGCCGTGAGAATGCCCGGCGCCTGCGGGATGGCCACCGGCGGTGCCTGCTTGTTGGCCGCGCCGATCATGTTGAGATAGATCTGCTCGGCACCCGTGAAGCGCGACAGGAAATCGCGGGCATGGCTCACGACCGCCGCATCCGCCGCGCGCGGATAAGGATTCGTCTTCGGCAGCACCGTCGCGTAGTACTCGAACTGCCGACGGGCGAGCGCCGTGATGTCGGCATCGGTCTGCATGCCACGCTGCCAGCTGGTGAGCAGCACCGGCGTCAGGAACTCCGACGTGCTGCTGTCCGGCGTGGTCGTCGTGATCAGGTAGCCCTTGAGCCAGCCATACGTGACACCGTAGTCGTTCGACACCGTCGGGATGTCGGGCAGCGTCTTGAGCGAATCATTGAGCGCACCCCAGGCATCGGCGAACAACTGCTTGCGGAACCCATCGAACCACACCGGCCGCGCCGCTTCGAGCAGTGCCGTGCCGCGCCACAGTCCAAAACGCATGCGCAGCGGCGGACCGTCCTGTTCGTACTGCTGCAGCGTATCCAGCTGCGCGCGCAGCGCATCGAGACGCGTGAGCGCCTCGGCACTCGGGAATGCGATCGTACCCGGCGACGCCTGCACCACGGGCAGTGCAGCCACCGCACTCGCGGCGCTGGCCACCCGTCCCTGCAGCGAGCGATTGCCCAGCCACGACGCGGTCACGCCAAGCAGCACCAACATGGTGGCGGCGATCGCCGTGCCCAACAGCACGCGTCGCGTGCGCTGCACGCTCACACCACCACGCGCCACCGACGCGGCGCCGGTATCGGCAACAACCACTTCACGCAGGAAGCGATCGAGGAACACCCACTCCGGCACCTTGCGCGTCACCGGCACGGCCGCAGCCGCCGCCGTTGGCATCTCCGGCCGACGGAACACACCGGTTGCACCAGCGGCATGCTCCGGTGTCGATGCGGCTACGGCGGCCCCCACATCGGTCACCACCACTGGACGCGCGCCCGTGAAGTAGAAGCCGCGCAGCTGCGGGCTCGACCCCAACTGTGTGGGGCGGCACAGCTCCACGAGGAACTGCGTGGCGGACGCCTGCAGCTTGCGCAATTCACGCGGCAGTTCGTACGAGGCATACCGACGATCGAGCTGCGTCTCGCGGCCCAGCAGGTCCACGCGACGCGAACCCACCGACTGCGCGATCTCGGCGAATGCCGCATCGAGACGCGGCGCCAGACGCTCCGCGTAGTTGCCCGTGTTGGACGCCGCATCGAAGGCCAGCGTGGCACCGAGAGGCGCGCGCAGTTCATCCTTCGTGAAAACGCTCACCCACGGCTCGAAATGCGGCACGCGGTCCATCTTCGTGAACATCACGTACACCGGCAGCGCGAGCCCAAGCTCACGGGCCGCTTCGGCCAGACGCTGGCGCATCGACTGGGCAAGCTGCTGCAGCTGCTCGCCGTTGCCACCGGCATAAAACAGATCCGACGGCACGCAGATCACCGCCGCACGCGGCGCCGCTTCCCCCTGCCCCATGGCTGCCGCAACACGCGGCGCCCGCAGCGCACGCACCACCTTCGCAAAGCGCGGTGCATCGGTGAGCAGTCCGCTGGCGAGTTCGGCCACCACCGCGTTCTGCATCGCCCACACATTGGCCGTCTTCGTGGACGGTGGCACATCGTTCGCACCCGACGGAGCGTCACCCGCCAGCAACTGCGGATCACCACCGGAGCGTGAGACCAGCGTGGTCTTGGCGCTGCCCTCGGGGCCAAGCAGCAACACGAGTGCCCGCGAAGCAAAACTGCCACGGGGCAGGCGCCCGCGGGCGGCACCGATGGCCAGCAGCACGTCGTCACCCGTATCGAGCACCGGCTCCTGATCCTGTGGCCGCAGGAACCAGAGAATGGCGCCGGCCGCGATAAGGCCAAGCAGCACCAGGCCTACCCGCAGCACCCAGAGGGCCACGGTGTCGAGGGTCATCGTGCGTTCGAGCACGACGAGAATGACGATGAACAGCAGCAGGACCGCAGCAGCGATCAGCCACCGGATGATAGGCTTGCGAGACGCCATGGGACGCGCGGAGGGGTGACGGTGAGAGCGGGACTCAGCGGGCGACCGAAGTCGTCGCAGCCGTCGTCGAGGAAGAGGCAGGGGCCAGCGCGCGCACAGCGTCGGTATCGCCGCGCAGCGTGAACGCATACGTGCCCCACAACACGAACAGCAGGATCACCGTACCGATCGCCCCAATGGCCAGGGGACGCAGCCACGGGTCGCGCGCATCAACCTTGTCCGCTGGCGGCTGCCAGTGCGGGGCGAGATCACCGCCCACACGACGCAGGCGGCTCAAACGCTCGGCCACCTTCGTGGTCGTCGCATGCAGCTGGCCGTTGTCACCCGCACCGAACTTGCCGCGGAAGCCCAGCAACAGACACAACTGGTACACTTCGAGCAATTCAGCGAGCTCCACACTGTCGGGACGGGCCAGCAGCTGATCGATGTGCTGGAAGAACCATTCGCCGCCCATGTGGCCGCCGAACAGTTCATCCTGCAACGGACGCCGCGCCCACTCGGCCAGCGCCGGTACGCGCGTGTTCAGCACCGACTCGTCGAGGAACGCCACGATCGCGAAGATCGCGAGTCGTGCATCCTGCGTGCTGTATCCCATCTGCAGCGCTTCCTGCTCGGCGCGCGCCAGCATTTGCACGATCTGGGCACGAAAGGCCGCGGCATCAGGCACCGGTTGCCGGTCGGCACGCAGGCGCACCACCGCGGTGAGTGCTTCCTGCAGGGAAGTCGCCAGCCGCCCCGGCGCGGTGGTCGTCGATACGGTCACAGCAGATCCTCGGAAGGAATTCGGTGACCCCTTCGGCAGAAGACCCGGCCTGCCGACATCGGCCACCGCACAAACATCAGGAAGGAGGCAACAACACCGCGAGTTCGATGTACGCACCGGGCAACGCTTCGGGCACATACACCCCGATTTCGCGGCCCTCCTGCAACGACACCGCACACGGTCCGGCCATCGTCAGTTCGAAATACGTAAGATCGGGCTTCGGCGCCAAGCCCGATGGCGGCGACGGAATGTGCTCCGTGGCCAATCCATTGAACGCACGCCGCACCAGCTCGAGGACAAACCTGCTCGCGCAGGTCTTCGTCAATCGCTGCATGCGATCGATGAGATCGGCCTGTCCGAGGTCGGCCCGCACGCCGAGGAACCAGCGCACGCCCGGCTCGAAGCACCGCGGATCACTGATCACGCCCACATGCAGCAGCTCATTGCTCTGTTGCAGGGCAATGACCAGTGCCCGGGCCGAGATCACCACGTCGAGATGTGCCCGCAACAGACGCTCGAGCGCGTCGAAAGTATCCGTTGGCGCGAGATGATCATAGAGCGGCACATCCCGCGGATGGCTGGTCATCGAGAACGTGCACAACGCACCGGCAAGACGAGCCAGCTCACCATACAGTCGTTCCGGGTGCGCGCGTCGCGTCAGCAGCAGGTGGCGCAGCGGCGCATCGGCCGAGCGCACCGCATGCAGCAGCCAACGAGTGGCGAGCTCGTTACCCATGTACGCCGCGCTGCCACCGGCTGCCGCACCCGGCGCCTGCGACAGCGTGGCGACGAGCGCGCTGCCCTTGGCTTCGAGCAACCCCACGATTTCGCGCGTAAGGGTCAGCAGCCGTTCACTGGCTGCCAACTGCACGCACGGCGGGACGAAGTCCTGGTCGATCTGGAACTGTCCGCGCCCATCGCGGCGGATGCGCGCGACCGGCATCGCCACGAGATCGTCGCTGATCTCCTCGTCAAACAGCAAGCGCAGGTTGCGCGCCGCAAACTGGATGGCCAACGGGTCCGACCCGGTGGATTCGTCGCTGACCACTTCTTCGCGCGCGCGAAATCGCGCTGGCGCATCGAGTGGCGAGGTCTGTACGTTGGCCGCGTCCGGTCGCCACGGTGCCAACGCGAGATACACGACGTGGGCGTCGCGGGTGGGCGAGAACCGCTCCGCCACAGCGATCGGATCCGGTGCCTCGTCCGCATCGGGCAGGTGAAACACCGTACCATCAGGCAGCACACCACGCGCCTGCACCAGGGCAAACGTGCCATTGCGCAGACCGTCCTCGTCCACCGTGATGGCGGACAGGCCGAACGCAAACGGCATCATGAAGCCGAGCGTGCGGGCCGTCTGTTCTTCGTGATAGCGGCGCTGCGCCTGGAAGTGTTGCGGTGTCAGGTGCATGCCGTCTTCCCACACCACGCGGCGTGACGGCGGCGACGTCAGGTGCACGGGTGCGACCTCTGCAGACTGGAAAGGCGGGTGAATCGCATGCGAGATCGAAACGGAGTCGAGGCTGCGCAGGTAGGAGCGGCGCGATTGCGGATGAACGGCAGCGCGTGAACAATTGAAGAATACACCGGCGTTCCGGATGTCGCGTCGTCCTGTGGCGAGCTGCGGCAGTACCGTGCGCACCACATCTGGCACTTCGTGACATGAGCGACGACTTCAACTCCCGCTACCGCCTGCTCAAGTGCGTGGCGGTGGACGACGGCATCCGCACCCACAACGCGCAGGAACTGGCCACCGGGCGCGTGGTCATGGTGCACCTCGCCGATGCGGCGGGACCTGAAGAGGTCGATCGCCTGCGCGGCCTGATCGGCCGTCTCGTCGGCGGCGACAAGAATCGCATTCTCGAGACGGCCACACTGCCGTCGGGTTTTGCGATTGTCTCCGAATTCCTGACCGGCCTGGGTTCGTTCCCGGTGTGGCTCGCCCAGCGTGCCGCGGCCAGCGCACCGGCAGCCGCTCCGACAGCTCCCACCGGAGACACCATTGCCACGTTGGTCGGTGACGCGGCATCTGGTGGACCCACGCACGCGGCACTCCCCTCGGAGCCGGAAGCGCCGCTGACGCAGGTGATGTCAACCGACGCCTTCGTGGCATCGATGGCGCCGCCGGCCGAGCCGATCGTGTCGCCGGCCACTGCCGAGACGATGGCTCCCCCCCCGGCACCCGTCGCGCCTCCTCCGGTTGCTCCGGAACCTGTTCCTGCGCCGGTGGCGCCGCCCGAACCGGCCAAGGCACCAGGCGCGTTCACGCAGATGTTTGGAGCGCCCAGCATGCCGGCCGCACCGCCTGTGGCGGCACCAGCAGCCACTCCAGTCGCCGCACCGGCGCCATCAGCGCCTGTGGTGGCGACGCCTGTAGCGGCGGCTCCAGTCCCGGCCCCCGTCACGCCGCCGCCCGAACCGGCCAAGACGCCGGGCGCGTTCACACAGATGTTCAGTGCCCCCAGTGTTCCGGTGGCACCCCAGGCCGCGGCGCCTGTTGTCGCAGCGCCGGTCGCCCCGCCCGCGGGACCACCGCAGCCCCAGGCGCCCCCTCCGGTCATCAGCGCACCCGCCGCCATGCCACCGGTGCTGGAACCGCCGATGATGACGCCACTGGAGGTCGCCGCGCCGTCCGCACCAGCTGCCCAGCCGGCCCCGATCGCCGAGCCACCCAAGGCGCCTGGCGCGTTCACGCAGATGTTCAGCGCGCCCAGCGTGCCGCCGACACCACCCCCACAAGCGGCACCTGCTTCTGCGCCACAACAAAACCAGAATCAGAGCATTTTCGGGTCACAACATCCAGTTTCTCCTGCTCCTGCCAAGCAGGGCCCTGGCGATTTCACGCGGATGTTCTCGGCGCCGGCCACCGCCGCTCCACTCCCCCAGGTCACTCCGGCTTCTCCGGTGGCACCGGCAGCGCCCCCGCCAGCCTGGCCGCCCGTCGCCGCGACCCCATCCGCGCCACCCCCATCGATGGGCTCAACCCCATTGTTCGGTAGCGCACCATCCGCGTTTGGCGCCCAGCCGCAGGCCCAGTCCTCGCCCGCATCACCCTTTGTGCCGCCAGCCCCCATCGCGCCGCCGTTCCCCACGGCGGGCGCTCCGACACCCGCGGCCGCCCCATCCCCACTCGGCGGTGGCGCTCCATTGGGTGGCGCGCCCGGCATCCTGCCGCCGCCCATCTTTGCAGCCGGTGGCAGCACCCCGCTCTCGCCGTTGGGCGGCGCACAGTCCCCCCACGCCGGTGCTTCATCGGGCCCGAGCGATTTCACCCGCATGATCAGCAAGGCGCCGGCGCCCGTCGTGGCCGCGCCTCCCGCACCGGCAACTCCCGCCCCGGCCGCGACACCGGCCGCCGCCAAGAAGAAGTCCATCCCGACGGGACTCATCGTGGTGATCAACGTGGTCATCCTCATCGCGCTCGGACTGATCGGCTTTGTCGTCATGCGCCGCCCCACCGTACCAACCGTCACCGCACCCAAGGTGACCGCGCCCGCCGTCACCGCACCAACCGTGACGCCACCCGCCGTACGCTGAACAGACCGGGTCGCCGATCCCGGCGTCACCAAACACAACAAACGCCCGACGCAGCAATGCGGCGGGCGTTTGTGTTGTGCGGACATCCCGATCCTGACCGCCTCTCTATTTGAGTACGATCACCAGCTCGAAGCGCGCGTCCACCAGCTCGGCCGGCACATACACCGCCAGATTCCGGGCACGGGATATCGCGTCCCACGCGCCACCCGCCTTTCGGATCGCGAAGTACTGGAAGTCGAGCTTCACCGGCACCGCCGGTGGCGGCGCCGACACGTGCGCCAGCTCGATACCGGGCAGCGCCTGACGGATCAGCGTGTCGACCACGTCCGCCGAACCCACCTTGCACCCCTGCATGACCTTCGTGATGAGGTCCTGCTGACGCAGCGGCGCGCTCACCGCCAGGAACCATTGCGGCGCATCGAGCCAGGCCGCCTGCTCCACCGCCACGGCGTGCAGCGTCGGACGCACCGCCTTGAGCGGCAGCGATACGGCGGAGTCCACCACCGCTCCATCCAGCAGTTCGAAGAGCCGACGTTCCAGCTCCGCGAAGCACTCACCAAGTCGCAGGTGATCATACGCCGGCAACGTGCGCGCATCGGCCGTGGTGGCGAACGCGGACAACGCGCCCACCAGCGCCAGCATGCTCTCCCAGAGTGTCGAAGGATGCCCTCGACGCACTTCCTGCAGATGGCGCAGGGCGGGCAGGTGCGTGTTCACGGTATACAGCAACCAGAAACTGCCGACGTCGGCCACCGAGAAGTCCGCGAGGTCGGTGTTGCGCTGCCGACGGCTGCCGGCGAGCGACGCACTGCGGGCCGACAGCCGCTCCACGAGGCGCCGCATCATGGCCGTGATCGTGTCGCTGGCTGCCACATCCAGCAGCGGCGGCACGAACGCATGATCGAATCCGATGTCTCCAGCCTGCCCCTGCAACAGGCGGGCGATCGGCAACGCCGTGTAGCCCTCGAGACTTTCGCCCTCCAGCAGCAGGCGCAGGGTGGGCGGCGCTACCTGGATCGGGCGCTCGGTGAGCCCCGTGGTCTCATCGCGGGTGAGTTGCTCGTCGGAGTGCCAGCGGGTGAGCACCGCATCGCCCAGCCGCGCCACGTTGCGGGCACCAGGCCGGTATTCCGGCACCGCGAGATAGACCAGCAGTGAGCGCTGATCAGGGCCGAAGGCCGAGGAAACCACTTTGGGAGGTGGCGTGGGGCCCGTGAGTGGTGCGTCGAACAGCAGCCCATCCGGGAAACGCCCGGAGACCGCATTCACGACCAGCGTGCCGCCGGCGAGGGCTGCTTGGTCGAACGCAACCTGCGAGACACCCCATGGGCAGAACGACAGAGCACTCACCTGGAACGCGAGCGCTTCTTCATGGTGACGATCCTGCGCCTGCAGATGCTGCGGCGTGAGCAGGACACCCTTCGTCCAGAGAACTGGTGGCAAGTGGCGCATGCCCTAACGTATCCGCGCGGCGAGTTGGTCGTCAGGGCAGTGCAGCTTCTGTCTACGAGGATAGATTGCTCATGCGCCGACGATGGCCTGCCCCTGGACGGCATTGCACGCGTGAACGACCTCATCCGCGTGCCTGAAGCACACTCCTGCCGTTGCCCCCACCGACGATGCTGTAACAGCAGACGACTGTGGCGTCACTGGCACGTTGCTTCCGCTTGACATTGTGTCGCGCGCGGAGAACACTTGGCAGCCCCTTATTCCTCCCTGTAGTTCCACCATTGGCTCATCGCGCCGGAGTATCGCATGGCCGACAGTACCCAGAAGAAACTGGAGCGCGTTCGTCCCCCCCGGATTCAGATCTCGTACGAGGTTGAAACGGGTGGCGCCATTGAAATGAAGGAGCTCCCGTTCCTCATGGGCGTCATGGGCGATTTCAGCGGCAACCCTTCCGAGCCGCTGCCGCGACTCAAGGACCGCAAGTTTGTCGAAATCAATCCCGACAATTTCGACGACACGCTTGCCAGCATGAAGCCGCGTCTGCAGATCGCCGTCGAGAACAAGCTCTCCGACGACGAGAATGCGCCGAAGCTCGGCGTCGAGCTGAACTTCCGCAGCATGGACGACTTCAACCCGGAGAACGTGGCAAAGCAGGTGAAGCCGCTCCGTGAGCTGCTCGAGCTGCGCACGGAACTCTCCAATCTCCGCGCGAATCTGCAGACCAACGAGAAGCTCGACGAAGTCCTGCAGAACACCTTGGGCGACGCCGACAAGATGGCCAAGCTGAAGTCCGAACTCGGTCTGGAGAGCTGATCATGGCCGATCCGACACAAGCCGCCGCGCAATCCGTCACCACCGATGCGGAACTCTCGCTCCTCGACCAGATCGTCGAGCAGGGTCGTCTCGGCAAGGACGCCGACGCCAAGAGCAAGGGCAAGGACCTCGTCAAGCGCTTCGTCAGCGAAGTGCTCGAAGGTTCCATCACCATCAATCGCGACACCGAAACGATGATCAATGCGCGTATCGCGCAGATCGATCATCTCCTGTCGCTGCAGCTCAACGAGATCCTGCACCACCCCGAGTTCCAGCGCCTCGAGGCGTCGTGGCGCGGGCTGCAGTATCTCATCAAGAACTCCGAGACGGGCACGATGTTGAAGGTGAAGGTGCTCAACGTCTCCAAGAAGGACCTGCTGCGCGATCTGCAGCGTGCGCCTGAGTTCGACCAGAGCGCCTTGTTCAAGAAGGTCTACGAGGAAGAGTATGGTGTCTTCGGTGGCACGCCCTTTGGCGCGCTGGTCGGTGACTACTACTTCGACAAGAGCGGTCAGGACATCGAATTGCTCGAGAAGGTCTCGAACGTGGCCGCCGCCGCGCATGCGCCGTTCATCAGCGCCGCGTCGAACGACATGTTCAACCTCGAAAGTTGGGCCGACCTCGACACGCCGCGCGATCTGGCGAAGGTGTTCGACAGCACCGAGTACGCCCGCTGGAAGACCTTCCGCAACAGTGAAGACGCCCGTTACGTGGCGCTGACCGCGCCGCGCATCCTCGTGCGTGAGCCCTACGGTGCCTCCACGGTGCCGGTCGAGGCGTTCAACTACGAAGAGCGCGTCGATGGCACGAACCACGGCCACTACTGCTGGGGCAATGCGGCGTTCGCCATGGCGGCGAACATCAACAAGGCCTTCGCCATGTACGGCTGGTGCGCATCCATCCGTGGCGTCGAGAGCGGTGGACTCGTGGAAGGCCTGCCGGTGCACAACTTCCGCACCGAGTCGGGTGAAATCGCCATGAAGTGTCCGACTGAAGTACAGATTACCGATCGTCGCGAAAAGGAACTCGCCGATCTCGGCTTCGCCCCGCTGGTCCACCAGAAGGGCACGGCCAATGCCGCCTTCTTCTCAGTGCAGTCGGCGCAGAAGCCCAAGACGTACGACGACCCGAAGGCGTCGGCAGCCGCGCGTCTCTCGGCTCAGTTGCCGTACATCTTCGCCACCTCGCGGTTCGCGCATTACCTCAAGGTGATGATGCGCGACAAGATCGGTGGTTACACGTCGCGCGACGAGATCTCGACGTTCCTGAATCGCTGGATCCAGAACTACATCGCGCTCGAAGATGCCGGAGCCTCGATCAAGGCGAAGAAGCCGCTGTCCGAAGCCCGCGTCGACGTCGTGGAAATCCCCGGCAAGCCGGGAGCCTATCGTGCGGTGGCGTTCATGAAGCCGCACTACCAGCTCGACGAACTCGCCGTGTCCATGCGCCTCGTGGCGGAACTTCCGCAGCCGGCCAAGTAAAGTCTCGCCTCGCAGTCCCGTAGTTTCGTCAATCACACAATTTCTCACTGGAGAACCGCACAGATGGCGTTTGATACTTTTATCAAGATCGCGACGGTCGATGGCGAATCAACTGCAACGGGCATGGAGAAGGCCATTGAAATCTTCTCGTTCAGCTGGGGTGCGTCGAACCCGACGACCGTGAGCTCGGGCAAGGACGGCCTCTCGGCCGGTAAGGTCTCGATCTCGTCGTTCAACATCATGAAGAAGACCGAGGCCTCGTCGACCAAGCTGTTCCAGGCGTGCTGCAACGGCTCGCACTTCGCGAACGCGGTCGTCACCATGCGCAAGGCGACCGGCAAGGGTGGCCAGCAGGATTTCCTGAAGTACACGTTCACGGATGTGATGATCGAAAGCGTGCAGTGGTCCGGCTCGTCAGGCGGCGACGACACGCCGACGGAATCGGTCTCGATCGCCTTCGCGAAGGTCGAAGTCGAATACAAGACGCAGGACGATAAGGGCGGCATGAAGGTCGCCGGCCAGGCGTCCTGGGATCTCACGAAGGTCGCGAGCTGAGTACGGGCCGCGCCATGGCTACTGCGCAAACCCTTTACGCGGCCGGCCAGCTTGGCGCGGCAATCGAAACGCTGGGCGTCGAACTCCGGAGCAATCCGGCCGACGCCCAGCGGCGTACGTTCCTTTTTGAACTGCTCACGTTCACCGGCGACTGGGTCCGGGCCGAGAAGCAGCTCGACGTGCTCGCCAAGAACGGCCACATGGCCGAAGCGGGCACGATGCTCTACCGCTCGGCCATCGAGGCTGAGCGAGTCCGTGAACACATGTTCGAAAGTGGTGACTTCCCCACGGATGCGGCGCCTTCCCCGGTGAGCGGCACGCTCAACGGCGAAGCGTTCTCCTCGATCGAGGATGCCGATCCCCGGGTCGGAGCACGACTGGAAGTGATCGCCGGGGGCCGCTACCTCTGGATCCCCTTCGCGCACATCGCCAGCATCGGGATGCAGGCGCCGACGCGCCTGCGTGATCTGCACTGGCCTTCTGCCCATCTGCGCACCGGTCCCTCCGTTCGCGATCTCGAACTCGGAGAAGTCCTGCTGCCGGCGCTCTCGCCCGGTGCCGGACGTCTCGATGACGATGAGCTGCGACTCGGTCGTGCTGCGGACTGGGAAGAGCTGCCGTCAGGCGATTTCGCGCCCATCGGTCAGAAGATGCTCCGTGTGGACGAGCGCCTCATTCCGCTCGTCGACATTCGGGAACTCCTGATCAACTCGTGACCCCGCTCGCCGTCCGCCCTGATCGCAGGGTGGGTGGCGAGTGCTGTCGCGCGGTCTCGCCTCATTTCTCTCCGGCATGCCTGTCAATTCCGAACTGCTAGCTACGCTGCTCACACCCATCGAGGGAGACAATCCCTCGGGTCGCGACCTGCGCTATGACCCGGCGTATGACGCGTTCAAGGAAGAGCGTCGTGAAGACGTGGTCATTCCGGGCAGTGACGACGGCGATCGCAAGACCGCCGACTGGAATCGCGTGGTCGCGCTGGGCACGGACTTGCTGGGCAAGCAGACCAAGGACCTGCAGCTCGGCGCCTGGATGACCGAGGCGCTGCTGCGCCGCAACGGTTTCTCCGGGCTGAATACCGGTATCGAAACACTGCGGGGCTTGCTGGAGCAGTACTGGGACACGCTGTACCCGGAAATTGAGGACGACGACCTCGAGCTGCGCGTCGGCCCGTTGGAATGGGTCGGCAGCAAGCTGACCTACGGCGTCCAGCAGGTGGTGGTGGCATCGGGCGGCGTGTCGTTCCTCGACTACACCCAGTCGCGCATCATCCCGCTCGAAAGCGCGATCAACGAAGCGCCGTACGACGATCAGCCGGGCATGCGCAACACGCGCTCCGAAGCGGAGTCGTTCGGCAAGCGGATGCCGGAAGAAGTGGACACGGCCTTCGAGAACACCACCAAGGTGTTCTACAAGCCGCTGCTCGCCGACATCGATGCAACACTGGCCTCGATCAACGCCCTCGACAAGCTGGCCGACGAACGGTTCGGACGCGACGCGCCGTCCTTCAACGGCCTGCGCAACATCGTCGAGGAAGTGCGTCGCCTGGTGGCCACCACGCTCGCCCGCAAGCTCGAAGCCGATCCCGATCCGGTCGATGTCATGGCCGAGGAAGGGGAAGCGAGTGCCGCAGTGGATGCCGATGGGCCCCAGACGCCTGAACCCGTCAATCGGCAGGATGCCTCACAGCGCATCGCCGTGGTGGCGCGCTGGTTCCGCCAGCAGGACCCCACTAATCCGGCCCCGTATGCGCTGGTCCGTGGCTTCCGGTGGGGAGAACTGCGGGCTACGGCACCGGATATCGATCCGAAACTGCTGGAAGCCCCGGCAACCGCGATCCGGTCCCGGCTCAAGACGCTCCTGCTCGACGCCAAGTGGCCCGAACTGCTGGAAGCCTCGGAAGCGCTCATGGCCACGCCCTCCGGTCGCGGATGGCTCGACCTGCAGCGCTACGTGCTCACGGCGTGCGCCAATCTCGGGACCAGTCACGATGCGGTCGCGGCGACGATCCGCAGTGAACTGCGCACGCTCCTCAAGGCGGTACCGACGCTTCCCCGGATGACGCTCATGGACGACACGCCGACCGCCAACGACGAAACCCGCGAATGGCTCGAGGGCGACGCGTTGGCCGAGGAACCGACAGCGAGCGAGGAAGACGTCTCCACGGAAGTCGAGGAAGGCGCCGACACCGAGCTGACCGACGGGGCAGACGTCACGCAGGACGCCATCGAGGATGATCAGAGCACGTCGCATCAAGGGGGCTTTGCCCGTCAGGTGCGCCGGGCACGACCCGTCCGTGCGCGCGATCCGTTCGACGTCGCGCGCAGCGAGCTCGCCGCCGGGCGTCCCAATCGCGCCATCGAGCTCCTGACCGCCGAACTGGCGCGGGATCCGTCGCCGCGTGGCCGCTTCGTCCGGCAGACCCAGATCGCCTATGTGATGGTCGAAGCGGGGCTGTATGCCGTCGCGCAGCCCCTCCTCCAGAAGCTGGTGGAGATCATCGACGAGCGTTCCCTGGAGCAGTGGGAGTCCGGTCCTCTCGTGGCGCAGCCGATGGCCCTGCTCTATCGTGTGCTCGTTCACACCGACGGTGACGGCGGCGAACGGTATCAGCTGTACCTGCGCATCTGCCGTCTCGATCCGCTGCAGGCCATGTCGCTCCAGGCGCCCTGACGGGCGCCGCACGCCCGCCGTACGCCATGGCCCGCACAGAACTCGATCGCAACGTACAGCCCTCGCTGCTCGACCGTCTCATCGACGAGTCGCCGCTCGATGGTGCCGACGCGCCAAAAACCCACGAAGAATCGGCCCGACTCTTCCGCATCTCCGTACAACGCGATGTGGAGCTGCTGCTGAACACCCGGCGTTCGATCGTTCCGGTCGACAGCATGTTCAGGGAAGTGCGTCACTCCGTGCACGAATTCGGACTGCCGGATACCACGGGCATTTCTCCGGGCACGCCTGAGGGACGGCAGCGACTCACTGATGACGTCCGGGACACCATCCTGCGCTTCGAACCCCGACTCGCCAATGTGGTCGTGAAACTCGGCGAGAGTGATCGCATCAAGACCCCGCAGGTGCGCTTCGTCGTGTCTGCAACATTGCGCATGGACCCGACGCCCGAGCAGATCGTGTTCGACACCGTGCTCGACATGTCGACCGGTGCGATCGACGTGCAGGACAAGCCGTAGGTGCCGCGCCCTGGCTTGCCCATCGCGCGCATCGATCATGTCTGTGGTGAGGGTCCTGTGAAGGACGGACGGTGATGCAGGACGACCTGCTGTTGTACTACGAGCGCGAACTCACGTATCTCCGCAAACTCGGAGCGGAATTCGCACAGCAGTACCCCAAGGTGGCCTCGCGCCTGCAACTCGAGGCCAACCGGTGCGAAGATCCCCATGTCGAGCGTTTGCTCGAGGGCTTCGCCTTCCTCGCAGCCCGTATCCACCGGCGGCTCGACGACGATTTCCCTGAAATCAGCGAAAGCCTGCTCGAGATGCTGCACCCGCAACTCGTGCGGCCGTTGCCGTCGATGGCCATCGTCGAGATCGCCCTCGATCCGGCGCAGGGTCGCGCACCCGAAGGGTTTCAGGTCCCACGCGGCAGTGTGTTGCACACGAAGCCGGTCAACGGCGTGCCGTGCGTCTTCCGCACGAACTACGACACGACGCTCTACCCACTCCGCATCGCGGGCGCGGAATGGACGACACCCGATCGCGCCGGCGCCGGGGCGCATGGCCGCGAGGCCGTCGCCGCCGTCCGCCTGAACCTGCAGGCCTTCAACGGCGTCACGCTCGAATCGCTGAAGATGGACGCCCTGCGCGTGCACATCTCCGCCGACAGCAGTGTCGCAGACACGCTGTACGAACTGCTGGCCAACAACTGCGTGCAGGTCGTGGTTCGCAATCCGGACCGCCCCAGCGCACCTCCGATTGTGCTGGGTTCGCGGTCGATTCAGCCCGTGGGATTTGGACCCGACGAGGCCATGCTGCCACAGGCCAATCGCAGCTTTGCCGGCTACTCGTTGCTGCAGGAGCTGTTCACGTTTCCCGAGAAATTTCACTTCCTCGACATTGTGGGAGTGGGTGATGCGCTGCGCAGACTGGGCGCCACGGAACGCGCCGAAATCGGACTGCTGATCGGCAGCTTCGAACGTACCGAACGGCGTCAGGCACTCGAACTCGGCGTCTCGGCGCGCACGTTCCGCTTGGGCTGCACCCCGGTCGTGAACCTGTTCTCACAATCGGCCGAGCCGATTCTGCTGAGTGAGCGCAGCTACGAGCATCTGGTGGTCCCCGATGCGCGGCGGCGTCTCGAGGTGGAAGTCTGGTCGGTGGACAGCGTGCAGATCATCGAGCACACGGCCCGCCAGACCCGGCAGGTGGCCCCGCTCTATTCGCATCGCCACGGCCTCGGACCGGACAGCGCCGAAGGCGGTGAGCTCTTCTGGCAGAGCATACGGCGCACATCGGGATGGCGCACCGATCGCGGCACCGATGTGCATCTGAGCTTTTCAGATCTGTCCGGGCAACTGCGGATGCCCGATCAGGACGTGGCCTCCGTGCATGTCACCTGCTCGAATGGCGACATGCCCAGTCGCCTGCCCTTTGGCACGGATGAGCGCGGCGACTTCGAACTGGTGAGCGGTGGACCGATCCAGCGGATTTCGGCCATCGTGAACCCGACCCGCGCCATTCAGCCCAAACTGGGCAAGTCGCTGCTGTGGCGCCTCATCTCCTCCCTGTCGCTCAATCATCTCTCGCTCGCCGATGAAGGCGGAGACTCGCTGCGGGAGCTGTTGCGCCTGCACAATGTCACCAACAGCCTGAGTTTCGAACGACAGATCGATGGCATCATCGGGGTGCGGACGGAGCCGTCCTTTGCGCGCGTCACAGCGGCGCATGGGATGACGTTCGCCCGCGGTCGCCGCATCGAACTCGACTTCGACGAAGATCTGTTTCCGGGCGGTGGCATGTATCTGCTCGCCAGCGTGCTGGAACGGTTCTTTGCGCTGTATGCCTCAATGAACAGCTTCACGCGCGTCGCGGTGCGATCCAAGCAGCGGCGGCGCCAAGTGGTGGAGTGGCCTCCACGTGCTGGCTGGCGAGCTTTGCTGTGACCGAGTCGCCAGAGATGCCGCTGGCCGAGGGACCGGCCACTCTGTCGGATGAGTCGGGAAGGTCGTCGGGATTCACGACGACCTTTCTCGAAACACCGGCGCGCGAACAGGCACGCCGTCGACTGGAAGCGGTTCTCGAGCGCGAGGGCACCGGCTTCGAGTTCGTGCAGATCATGCGGATGTTGCAGCGCATGCACCCGGATCGCGATCCCGTGGGTGGGTGGACGGATCCCCGCAGCGAAGTGGCGCGCATGCATGTGGTGCCGACGCTCGCCTTTCCGCCCAGCGAGATTTCCAGCGTCGAAATCACCGAGTCCGGGCCGCGGCGCAAGCGCAACGCGAATGACCCGGCGCGCATCGGCGTGCGGTTCTTCGGTCTCACCGGACCACAGGGTGTCCTGCCACACGGCTATACCGAATACGCTGCCGCGCGGACGCGTGTGCGCGACACGGGCCTGCGGGACTTCCTCGATCTGTTCCACCACCGGGCCCTGTCGCTTTTCTACCGTGCCTGGGAACGCCATCACACGGCGGTGGCCAGAGAGCGTGGCGACGAGGACCGGATTCATGCGCACCTGCTCGACCTGGTGGGCGCCGGCAATCCGCTCGGTCAGCAACGGAGTGTCCTGCCGCCCGATACTCTGGCGTTCTATGCCGGTCTGCTCTCAATCCGCTCGCGCCCGGCGCTCGGGCTCGCGCAGCTGGTCTCGGACTATTTCGACGTGGCGGCCACGGTCGAGCAGTTTGTCGGCGAATGGCGTGCGTTACCGGATGGCGGTCAGGTGTGCCTGGGTGACGATGACGCCGATGGCATGCTTGGACAGGCGGTCATCGGCGGCGCCGTGTACGATCCGCATTCCCGTGTCATGCTGCGCCTCGGTCCGCTCTCACGCACACAGTTCGACACGTTTCTTCCGCAGGGCCACAATCACAAGGTGCTGAAGTCCCTGGCGAAGTTCTATGCCGACGATGAAGTGGGCGTGGATGTGCAGTTGGTGCTGGCCCGCGACGAGGTGCCCGCTGCCGCACTGGGCACGGCGTCCTCTCCGCGTCTCGGGTTTGGTACCTGGCTGCGTTCCCGCGCTCCCGTGCGCGACCCTGACGATGTAGTGCTGCGCCTGTGTTGATGGTGGTCTGGCCGACGTGCCGTCCATCACATCGCATGAATTGATTTTCCTGTTGCTCCTCCTCCCCCGGTTGCACCCTCTCCCCGACCTTCTGCTGATGGAGTCGTCATGTCGGTGAATCTTCGTGGCCTGATTGCCAAGCTCAACGCGCCTACCCGCAGTGCCGTCGAAGCGGCCGCGGGACTGTGCCTCTCGCGCACCAATTACGACGTCGAAATCGAGCACCTGCTCGTGAAGCTGCTCGATGCCACCGACAGTGACCTGGCGGCCATCCTCAAGCACTTCGGCGTCAACCGCTCGCGCCTGGCCGATGATCTCGCGCGCGCGCTCGACAAGCTCAAGACCGGCAACGCCCGCACGCCGTCCATCAGCCCGTCCGTGGTAAACGTGCTGCGCGAGGCGTGGGTGTTGGGCTCGGTGGAATACGGCGCGCCCCGCGTGCGTTCGGGTCATGTCATGCTCGCCCTGCTCTCGGTGGTGGAGCTGCAGCGCATGACGGCCGACTTCACGAAGGAATTCGAGAAGATTCCGGCGGATGTACTCAAGAAGGATTTCGTGACGATCACCGCTTCGTCGGCGGAAGCCACGGCGGAAATCGGCAGCATCGACTCGGTGGCAGCGGGCGCGAGCGCGTCGGGTAGCGCCGGTGGCGCTCCCAAGGCCGGCGGCCGCACGCCGAATCTCGATTCCTACACGGTCGATCTCACGGCGAACGCCAAGAGCGGCAAGATCGATCAGGTGCTCGGCCGCGACTTCGAAGTGCGTCAGGTGGTCGACATCCTCACGCGTCGTCGCCAGAACAACCCCATCCTGGTTGGTGAAGCGGGCGTGGGTAAGACGGCCGTCGTGGAAGGCTTTGCGCGCCGCATCGTGGACGGAGACGTGCCGCCCCCGCTGCGCAACGTGCGCCTGCTCTCGCTCGACCTGGCCATGCTGCAGGCCGGCGCAGGCGTGAAGGGTGAGTTCGAGAACCGCCTCAAGGGTCTCATCGAGGAAGTGAAGAACTCGCCGACGCCGATCATTCTGTTCATCGACGAAGCACACACGATGATCGGAGCCGGCGGCGCCGCAGGCCAGAACGACGCGGCCAATCTGCTCAAGCCGGCCCTCGCGCGCGGCGAGCTGCGCACCATCGCCGCCACCACGTGGAGCGAATACAAGAAGTTCTTCGAAAAGGACCCGGCGCTGTCGCGTCGCTTCCAGCTCGTGAAGGTGGAAGAGCCCACGGAAGACGTGTGCTGCATCATGATGCGCGCCGTCGTGCCGTCGCTCGAGAAGCACCACACCGTGCATATCCTCGACAGCGGCATGGAAGCGGCGGTGCGTCTCTCGCATCGCTACCTCGCCGATCGTCAGCTGCCCGACAAGGCCGTCAGCGTGCTCGATACCGCGTGCGCCCGTCTCGCACTGGGTCAGAGCGCCACGCCGGGCCCGGTCGAAGATTGCAAGCGCATTCTCGATGACCTCGCGCTGCAGGATCGCGTGCTCAATCGCGAACAGACCGCCGGTGCCGATCACCGTGAGCGTCTGGCCGGTATCGCCGAGCGACGCACGCAGGTGGAAGCGCAGCTGGCCGATCTCGAGGGACGCTGGCTCAAGGAAAAGGACATCGTCGCGAAGATCCTCGACGTGCGCGCCAAGCTGGTGGCCGAAGGCGGCAACGCCGATCAGACGGCCGCCGATGCGCTGCGTGGTGAATACACGCAGGCGATGGGCGATCTCGAGACGCTGCAGGGTGAAGATCCGCTGGTGCGTCCGTTCGTCGACGCGTCGATCGTTGGTGAAGTGATCTCCGGCTGGACCGGCATTCCGGTCGGCAAGATGATGAGCGACGAACTCGGCACCATGCTCGAGCTCGAGAAGCACCTCGGTGCGCGCGTCATCGGTCAGGACCATGCGCTGGTGGACATCTCGCGCCGCGTGCGCACGAGCAAGGCCGGCATCGAAGATCCGAACAAGCCGAAGGGCGTGTTCATGCTCGTCGGCCCGTCCGGTGTGGGCAAGACGGAAACGGCGCTGGCGCTGTCCGACATGCTCTTCGGTGGTGAGCGCAACATCATCACCATCAACATGTCGGAGTTCCAGGAAGCACACACCGTGTCCACGCTCAAGGGTTCGCCCCCGGGCTACGTGGGTTACGGCGAAGGTGGTGTGCTGACAGAAGCCGTGCGTCGTCGTCCGTACAGTGTGGTGCTGCTCGACGAAGTCGAGAAGGCACACCCGGACGTGCTCGAACTGTTCTTCCAGGTGTTCGACAAGGGCGTGATGGAAGACGGCGAAGGCCGTCAGATCGATTTCAAGAACACGATCATCATCCTCACGACGAACGCCGGCACCGACACGATCATGAAGCTGACGGCCGACCCGGAAACACTGCCGTTCCCGGATGCGATGGCCAAGGCGCTCAAGCCGGAACTCGACGCGGTGTTCAAGCCGGCCTTCCTCGGCCGCATGGTCATCGTGCCGTATTACCCGGTGCGTGACGAAAACCTCAAGCAGATCGTGCGTCTCAAGATCGGCAAGATCGCCCGCCGCCTGCGCGAAGTGCACAAGCTCGCGCTGCAGCACGACGAGACACTCATCAGCCAGGTGGCAGCGCGCTGCACGGAAGTGGAGAGCGGCGCACGCAACGTGGACAACATCCTCAGCAACACGCTGTTGCCGGAAATTTCGCGCATGCTGCTCGCGTCGATGGCCGAAGGCCAGCGTCCGAGCGCGCTCAAGGTGGGCGTTGGCGAAGACGGTGACTTCACGTATGAAGCGGTGGTCGCTGCCACGGCGTGATCCTCACGTCGTGATGCACGATCACCAGCACGGACCTTCACCGAGGACATGCTGAATGGCATGGTCACAGGCCAACCGGCCGTTCCGTATCAAGAGCCCACTGGGTGAGGATGTCCTGCTCCTGGTGTCATGGGAGGGTGAGGAGTCGGTGTCCTCACTCTTCCACTTCAAGGTGGTGGTGGCGAGCCCGCGGAGCGATATCAAGCCCGTCGACCTGCTGCTGAAGGCCGTGACATTGGAGTTGGAGATCGACCCGGGCAGCTACCGCACCATCCATGGGGTGGTGCGGCGGTTTGCCCGCGGCGGTACCTCGACAACGGGGTACACGAGCTACCTCCTCGAGATCACACCACCACACTGGGTGCTCACGCAGGACAGCAGTTTCGACATTTATCAGAACAAGACGGCTCGCGAAGTGTGCGACAGCCTGCTCACGGGCGTGCCGCATGAGTGGAAGATGGTGCGCACGCTCGACCCGCGTCCCTACTGCTTCCGCTATCGCGAGAGCCGTTGGGCGTGCATGTCGCGCCTGCTCGAGCAGGAAGGCGTGTGGTACCGCTTCGACCACAAGGGCGGCGAAGCCAAACTCGTGCTGGGTGACAACTCCACCTCGGCCCCGGAAGCCTGGGGCGTCAAGGAGATGTTGTACGATCCCAACGCGTCGGGGCTCTCATTCCAGACACCCCGCCTTTTTGATCTCAACACCGAAACCGTTCCGCACCTCGCCAAGACGCTGGTGCGTACCGCGACGGAGTTCCTGCCTTCCAACAACCTGCTCGGCGAAACGGGCAGCGCGTTGAGCGTGTCCACCCCACCAGCCGAGATGGAATGGTACGAGTATGACCAACAGGTCGCCTCGCACCATTCAGGCTTTGGACACGGTGGCGCCGAAACGGCGGCGGACGTCAGCAAGTTTCAGCCCGACATCAAGCAGTATTCGCGCTTGGGTCAGGAGCGCTCGGAGGCCGGCGCGCAGCTCGTGATCGGACGCTCGCGGTATGTAGGTCTGGAGTCGGGCGCCAAGACCAAGATTGCCGGGTCGGTGGACAACTACGTGCTCAACCAGTTCGTGTTCATCACGAAGGTGCAGCACAGTGGCTCCAACGGGTCCTACGAAACTGACGGCCCGACCGGAACCTACGAGAACGCATTCGAGGCAATTCCCTACAACATCCACTACCGTCCACCGCGCACCACGCCGTGGCCGCGCGTCGCCGGATCGCATGTCGGCACAGTGGTGGGCCCGGCCGGTGAAGAGATCTTCACCGACAAGCATGGGCGCGTACAGGTGGTGTTCAAGTGGGATGTCGGCAACAGCACCAAGCTCGAGCGCTCATGCTGGGTGCGTGTGTCGCAGCCCTTTGCCGGTCAGGGCTTCGGCGCGGTGTTCCTGCCACGCATCGGACACGAAGTGATCGTCGATTTTCTCGACGGCAATCCCGACAATCCGGTGATTGTGGGCAGTCTCTACAACAGCGCGAATCTGCCGCCGTGGAAATTGCCCGACAACAAGACCCAGAGCGGTGTGCGCACCCACAGCACCCTCAATGGCGGCTCGGACAACTACAACGAGTTGCAGTTCGAAGACAAGAAGGGCTCGGAACTGATCAACGTGCAGGCAGAGAAGGATCTGCATACGCTCGTCAAGAACGACGAGCGGCGCACAGTGAATCACGACCGCACCACGACGATCAAGAACGACGAAACGAAGTCGGTGACGGAGGGCAACGAGCTCACCACCATCGAGAAAGGCACACAGACCATCGTCGTCAAGGACAACAATCGCTCGCTCGAAGTCGGCAAGGACCACACCATCAAGGTGAAGGGCAATGAGGCCTTCACGGTGGATGGCAATCGGGATGGCACCGTGAAGGGCAATCAGTCACACGCCATCTCGGGCAACGATGAAGTGACGGTCACTGGCAAGCAGACCATCAGCATCACCGGCAACGAATCCATCACCATCGAGCAGGGCGATCAGTCGCTGCAGGTGAAGCTCGGCAACATCAGCACGAAGGCCGATCTCGGCAACATCGCCACCAAGGCGGACGTCGGGAACATCGAAACCAAGGCGTCGCTGGGAAAGATCACGCTCGAAGCATTGCAGATGATCGAGCTCAAGGTCGGTCCCAATTCCATCCAGATCAGTCCAGCGGGCGTCACCATCAAGGGCATCATGGTGAAGGTCGAAGGCACGGCCATGGCGCAGGTGAAGGCCCCGATGACGCAGGTCAACGGCGATGGCATGCTCATGATGAAGGGCGGCATCACCATGATCAATTGAGCATGCGATGACGACACCTCCCGTGATCGCCCCCGACCCGTTCGCCGCCTACGCGCCTCCGGCGCGCTGGCTGCTGGAACGCAGTGCGCCTGATGACGACGCACTCGCCTTGCTCGATGCGCGTCAACCGATCGAGGCGCTGTACAACGCCTGGATCGCAAAAGAACTTTTTCCTGCGGCACTTCGGCTCATTGCCGCGGTGTTGCCCGCGCGCGAAAGCGTGTGGTGGGCCTGGGTGTCCGCACGGCACGCCACGCAGGTGGCGGGCGGCAAGCCAGCCAGCGCCGAGGTCCACAAAACGCTGACCAGCATCGAGCAGTGGATCGTGCGCCCCGATGACGAAGCGCGCCGCGCAGCGTGGGACGCCGGTACGGCGGCCGGCATGGACACGCCGGTGGGCATGATCGCTGCGGCCGTGTTCCTCAGCGGCAACTCGGTGGCTCCCCCCCATGTCCCACCGGTACCGCCGCCACCGGGTGCGGCCATGCCGCTCGTGGCCGGCGCCATCATGTTGTCCGCTGCGTCCAACCAGAAGGCCGAGCAGATCATGCCGACCATGTCCGCCTTCGCGGCGCAGGGTCTCGAGATCGTCAAGCGACTCGGCGGATGGGACCCCGCCGCGCAGCTCGCCTATGACACCCACCAGCGTCTGCAGCACGAATACACCCGTGCCACAGCGCCCGCTCCGCCGGCGAGGTAGACCATGCCTCCTGCCTCACGCATCATGGACCTGCACGTCTGTCCGATGATGACACCCGGCGTGCCGCCCATTCCCCACGTGGGTGGCCCCATCCTCGTGCCGGGCGCGCCCACGGTCATGATCCTCATGATGCCGGCGGCCACGGTCACCAGCATGTGCTTCTGCGTCGGACCGCCATCGACCGTGATCAAGGGCTCAGTCACGGTACTGCTCAGCGGCTTGCCTGCGGCTCGCATCGGCGACAACACCGCGCACGGTGGGACCATCACGATGGGAGCGCCCACCGTGATGATCGGTGGCTAGTCAGCAGGTCAGCGCCACAACCCGAACAGCACCTGCACAGCATTCGTAGATGCCCGGCCCAATCGGACCGGGCATCTGGCGTTTCAGCCCCCTGCGGCCGCCGGTCCGCGGTACTCGCACCCCGACGTGCACGTCTCGCGCACAATCACCGCCGACAGCGCGGGCAATGACGGGGTCAGCTGCTCCCAGATCCACACCGCCAACCGCTCGCTGGTGGGATTCTCGAGCCCCGGAATGTCATTGAGGTAGTGATGATCCAACCGGTCGTAGATCGGCTTGAATGCGGCCTTGATGTCCGCAAAGTCCATCACCCACCCCAGCGTGGGGTCGAGCGGCCCCCGCACACGCAGTTCGATCCCGAACGAATGCCCGTGCAGACGGGCGCACTTGTGCCCTTCCGGCACATGCGGCAACCGGTGGGCGGCCTCGACCGTGAACTGTTTGTGGATCTCCACCACGTTCGTCATCCGTCAAAGCTAGCCGATTTCATGTATCATCCGGTATCCTCGCGCGCAGGCGCGACTGCCCGCTCCACCCGTCCGTGCCCGTGTTCGCCCCCACGCTGCTTCGTGTAGTCCCGGCTAGCCTCCTGTTGCTGGCTGGCCTGGCCTCCTCCGCGACTGCGCAGACCGCGCCACCCACGGGGGTGCGCGTGGCCCCCGCCGGCCCCGAGTTCGTGCGGCAGGCGCTGCTGGTGGCGCCCTTCCGCCCGGACACCAACACGCCCGCCCTCGCCAATGCGTCGCGTGAACTGGCCGATGCCCTGAACGGACGGCTGGACCGGCACATCGACAAACGCGAAACCCAGCTCCTCGAGACATTCCGCCTCAAGAATGTCCTCCTCGAGTCGGGCTATGACCGCAACGCCATCCTCGGCGACATCGAACTGCGGCTGATGGCCAAGAAGATCCGCGCCGATGAAGTCGTGTTCGGACGCGTCTCCCGCCAAGGGGCCAACTACGTGGTGGCGGGTCGCGTGGCCCGCCTGCGCAACTGGGACATGCAACAGCCGCTGCCCGTGGTGCGCGCGCCCAACGTGGGGCAGTTGGCCGAGCGCCTGGCAGAAGAGGTGGCCAAGGCCCGCGCACAGTTGCCGGGACTCAGGCGCTGCGAGAACGCGCTGGTGGCACGCGACAAAGCCACTGCCGCTCGCGAGGCCACACGCGCCATTCAGGCCTATCCCACGGCGGTGATCGCGCGCGATTGCCTGCTCTCGGCGCTGTTCGATGGACACACCAGCGCCGACTCCGTGCTCACCGTGGCCAATGACGCCCTGCGCATCGACAGCACCAACACCTTTGCCGGTGTGGCACGCGCCAATGCGCTCGAAACCCTGAACCGCCGCAACGATGCCCTCGTGCAGTGGGGGCGCGTCTACGCCGCACACACCGACTCGCTCGAGCTGGGGGCGATCGTGGTGGAAGCCCGCCTGCGGCTGCAGCAGCCCGACAGCGCGCTGTTCAACGCCCAGGCCCTGATCGCGCACTTTGGCAGCAACGCCGAACTGCAACGCCTGTCGTTCCGTTCGCAGTTGGCCATGGCACAGTGGAAAGCGGCAGCGCTGCTTGGCGACTCACTCGCCCTCTCCGACAGCATCTTCCGCGCCGACTCCAACTACGCCACCCGCCATGTGGAGGCGCTGCGTCTCTCGGGTGACTCGCTGGCCGCTCTGGAGACGGCGGTGCGCAATGTGCGGCGTTTTCCCGGCGATTCACGCCTGTACCTGCAGTACCTGCAATTGCTGGGCAGCGAAAACACCGTGGCGTTGCAGCGTGGGCTCGAACGGTTCCCAGATGTCTCCACACTGAACGTGCTCGCTGCCAACGCGGCGCGGCGCACCGGCAACCGCGGCGCAGCCATGCGCGCCACGCGCGAGGCCATCCGCAAGGATTCATCACTCACCCCGCAATACCTGCAACTCGCCGATGGCTACTTCGACGAGCAACGCGCCGACAGCGCCCTGTTCACGCTGCTGCGTGCACCGCGGCGTGGCGAGCAGGCCGAGATGCTGCGCACCTACGTGATCGCCCGTGGTGTGACATTGCTGCGCACGGCGGGCGACACCGCACCGGCCACACAGCAGGTCGCGGTGCGCATGCTGGTGCTGGCCGACAGCATCGACTCGCGGGAAGACTCCCGCGCCTACGTGGCGGCGGCGTCACTGCAGGCCTCGCGCACGCAATTGGTGACGGCCAGCCGTTCCCGTGAGTGCGCCGGTGTGCGATCATCCGAGGAGACGCTCAAGCTCAGCGCCGACGCGATCACCCGCGGGCTCGGCGAGGGCACCAACGCCACCGAGATCGGATCGGCGTACGAGGCCATGAAGGCCGCCATCGACAACGCCGCGAAAACGCTATGCAAAGAGCCGTGATCTTCCGCACTTCCCCGAACGCCTCCCACGCCCGCACGTGCACACGGCGGGCGTTGGTGTTTCCGCTGCTGTTGGGTGCTGCGGTGGTGATGTCGGCGTGCGCATCGGCGCCCAAGCCACCCGCTGAGGTCCCGTCTTCGCCGGTGCAGATGGCACCGCCCGAGCCCGAGACGCCGGTTTCGAACGACGGCATGACACCGGCGTTCTCCGAAGCGTTTGCGGCGGCTGACCTGCGCGCGCGGGCGATCGCGTTCTACCAGCAGTGTGTGCCCACGGTGGCGCGATTGCGTTCGTCGGCCCGATTCGGCGCGGCGGCGCGTGCCCCGCGAGTGATCTTCTGCGAGCGCGACGCGGAGGGTGTGCCGATTGGTGGGGTGTTCGATGTGGACAGCGCGTTCAAGACCGCCCGTCAGCTGTCGGCGGTGCGATTGGACGGTGATCGCCCCAAGTACACGGGCCTGCTCGATACCGCAGCCATTCTGTCGCGTGCCAAGCTGGCGCGTGATGCAAACAAGCTGGTCGCGCCTGTGTGGGCGAAGCTCAAGCGTCCGTTCACGGTGGTGCCGGTGACGGTGGCGAGCGGCGCACACGAGGCGTGGGTGATTCCGCGCGCCACGCGGGCGGGCAGCATGGTGATCGGTGGTGATGCCGCCTATGTGGCGGCGGCTGGCGGCACGGGCGTACAGCAGACCATGGACCGCACGAAGACGTGGATGCAGGTGGCGCTGCCGGCGCGTGGGGCGGTGACCATTACGAGTGCGGAACCCGGTGTGGCGGCGGTGACCGACCTGGCATCGGCGCGCTACTACACGGAGCTGGGGCGCGATGTCACGGTGATCACCACAACGGCCACGAGCAAGCTGACGCCGGGGCTGGACCCGGCGACGGGTGCGCGCGTGGTGTGGAAGCATCAACCGACGCGATAGACCACGGTGGTTCAGGTGGTGTTGGCGGTGGCCTCCTGCTGTAGGTCACCGTCTTGCAGGGCCTCTGCTGCACCAACCCAGATCGTGTAGACGCCAAGCGCCATCAGGGCGGCGGCGGAGATGCCGCCAGGCATGTGTTCGGCGATGAGATTGCCAGCAAAGAGCAGGATCCAGAATCCTCCGATCAAGCACTTCTGGCGCGTCGCCTGCGACGGCGTCCGGAAGAACAGCTCGCGCTGCGCCACGTGCCTCCATTGCAACTGGGCCCAGCGGCCAATGGCCAGCATGGCCACGACGAACACAATGCGTGGGGTCAGGTTGCCATCCGGCACGACGTATCCGATTCCCATTGAATGCAACGCGGACACCATGAGCCCGAGCCCGAAAAGCACTGTGGCAATGGCGGTCCTGCGCACATACCGGCGTTCCTTGTGCATGACGATCTCCCGGAAGGTTGAATGGTCCATCAATGACCAACCACGAACGCGCGTCGTTCACTGGCTCAGCTGACGTACCATTTGAGCAGCGTGGTGACAAACACGAGTCCGACCCACACAACGGCGACCGTTCGCCAGATCTGCTGGGGGGATAGCCCCTGCACCACGACGTCAGCACCCCACGCCACCAGCATGGTGGCGTACAGTTCAAACGCATCGAGATGTGAGAGCAGATGATGCAGCGCGCGTTGCCGATCGACTGACACCATCCACCCGAGATTGGTGAGCAGCTGCGTAGAGGGATCAGTGTTGAAGTCGAAGAACACCCAGCCAACGAGTGCGGCCAGCAGGGACCCGAGCTCCGACACAGATGCGGCCATCAACACCAATGCAAACAATGACCACACAGCGAATCGTGCTCCTTGAAGCCAGAACAGTAGCAGCAGCGGTAGCAGGAGCAGCGCATACTCGGCGCCGACCATGAAAGACTGCACACCAAGGTTGAGCACCACGCGATCCATACGACGACCCGCTGGGTACTGAATCGCCAACCAACTCACCCGGTAGATCGAAATCAGCAGCAACGGCACCCAGACATGAATGCCAATCGTCAGTTCCGCAAACGCGGATCGCGGGCTCACCAGTATGTCCATCACTGCGCTCACACTTCGCGCGACCGTGACGCGTGGGCGCTCAGTGACATGGATTGGTTCACTCACCGCCTGTTCGCTGACTTGCATGCGGCCTCCGCCTGATCCGCAGGTTGGGTGCAGACTCCTGCGCCTGTCCCTGATGGAGGGGGACAGGCGCGAGAGTCAACGACGTTCAGGTGGCGTTGGGGCAGCACCCCAGCGTGGACGCCCAACACGAGCCATGCCAGAGCGTGTGATCACATCCGACACAGCTCAGCATCTTGGTCACCTGATCCCAACAGGCCCCTCCGGTGATCGAGGCTTCGCCACCGCGACCCGAGAGGTCGCGCAGTGCGGCGTCGGCGTTCTCCGTTGAGCCGGCGGGATGATCAGGCAGTTCTGCACGTGCATCGTCCGAAAGTCCTTCACGAAAGTGCGGATCCTTCCAGGCCCGCACTGCAAAGTCAGGTGACATCGTACCTCCATTGATTGACGCCGCGACACATCTGCCGACTGCGGCGTGTTGAAGAACGGGGTGTCGGCTCCCCCCGCCCAGCGCTGCAGGTCCTTTCAACCCGCTTTGCGTTGCACGTGCGCCAACGATGCGCTTGTCATTGGAGACCTCAGCTCACGCAACACATCTTCTGGCGCACCAGCCGCCACCACGCGACCGGCCTGCAAGACCAGAAGCCAGTTCACGTCCCGCACGGCACTCAGCCGGTGAGAAACGATGATGCGGGTGGCGCCAAGTGTTGCTACGCGGTTGTTGATGACATGCTCCGTCTGTTCATCGAGCTGGCTGGTGGCTTCGTCGAGCACCAGCAGGTCCGGCGTGTGAAGCAGCGCGCGTGCGAGCGCCAACCGTTGACGTTGCCCGCCAGACAAGGCGATGCCGCGGTCACCGATTTGGGTGTGATAGCCCATTGGCATCCCTGTGATGTCACCGTCGAGGCAGGCCATCGTTGCGGCGCGCCGTACCATCTCGAGGCTGGCATCGGGCATCCCCAGCGCGATGTTTTCCATCACGGTTCCACTGAACACCTCGAACTCCTGAAGCACGGCGCCAGTCCGGGACCGAAGACGTTGGCGGTGCATGCCGAAGTGCTCACCGTCGTGCAGCAGCTGCCCTGCGGTCGGGGGCCACAACCCCATCAGCACCTTTGCCAGAGTGCTCTTGCCGGACCCAGTCGGACCGATGATGCCGAGTGCCTGTCCGGGAGCGATATCGATGGACACATCGCTGAACGTCGGTGGTGATCCACTGCCGAAACGAAACTCCAGCGCGTGGCAGGTGAGTCGCCTGCCTGGTCGGCTCATCGCAGTGGTCGTGGCGAACGCCAGTTCGGGATGCGTCTCGTTTCTCTCGTGGGGTGATGTTTCCGGTGTGGTGTCGAGGACATCGACCACACGCTCGATGTAGGCACCGGCTGTCTGCAGCTGTTGTGCGGCCTGTATGAGCGCGAGGACAGGCTGGATGAACGAGGCGACCAGTGTAGTGCCGGCGAGCATCTGCCCGAGGCTGAGCGAGCCGTTGTTGACCGCCATCATGCCCACGACGAGCCCGATCAAGGGTGTCGCCAGCCGTAGTCCCCCGAGCATCGCCTCGATGCCAGTGGCCAGCACAGTGGTTTCGAAAAGCGTTGCCTGATGACGCTGAAACGCCTGCTGCCACCTGGCGTGCATGCGTGATTCCGCGGCGACGGCCTTCACGAAGGCAATACCGGCCAATGTCTCGATAGTACGTCCCTGTTCTTCCGCCCGTGCCGCGAGCACGCGTACCGCCAGATCACGCTGGCGTTGCATGGCCAGCAGGAGAATCCCCACCTGTGCGGCAGCTGACACCAATGCGATGATGGCCAGTAGCGGTGACACGGCGAACAGGATCGCGAGGAATCCCACCGCCATGGGTGCGTCAAGACTGGCGCCGATGAGCTGCGTGGTGAAGAGGTCGCGAATGGCGGCATTGCCGTTCACGCGCTGCAGCAGGTCGCCGGTGGTGCGTTGCAGGAAGAATTGATGAGGCAATCGCAGCAGATGATCGAAGAACTGCACCGAGACATGGCCGTCTATCGCACGCTGCAACCGCGCGATGACCTGTCCACGCAGCAAGGAAACGCCGACACGGGCGATCACCATGCACGCGATCGCCGCCACAAGCGGCCCGGCGCCATAGCTAGCCCATGGTATCGTGGAATCCACCAGGACGGCCGTGGCAGCGGGTACCAGGAGCGCGAAGAGCTGTAGCGCGAGCGAGACGATGATCGCCACAACGAGGTACTGCCTTGCAACGGTGGGCTCGAACAGCCATTGCACATAGCGTATCACCGGGCGCGCATCGACAGGCGTTCTCTGCTGGAAGTCCGGACCGGCTCTGAACTCCACCGCAGGACCCGACAGATTTTCATTGATCGTGTTCAGCGCCACACGCTGGCGCCCGCGCGCGGGATCGACGATGATCGCGTGCGTCGGCGTGACCGACTCGAGCAGTACAAAATGGCGTTCGCGCCAGTGCAACAGAGCGGGTGTTTTCAGAGTGGCCAGGTCGTCCGCGGCGACTCGCCGTCCGTTCGTCAGCAACCCTTCCTGCTGAGCGCACTCCACGAGGGTGGCGATCGAGAGTCCGTCGCGGCCGGCTTGCAGGTAATCCCGCAACTGTTGCAGCGATGTGCTGCGACCGAACCAGGTGAGCAGCATGGCAAGGCACGCCGGACCACACTCGGTATCCGAAAGCTGCCTGATCACCGCAAGGCGTCGACTGTCGCTCATCCCACGCTCGGCAGCTTCATCGTGAGCACATCGGCCACATTGGCGCCGCCCATCTTGAGCAGCCCCAGGCCGACGCCGGCCAGGCCAGTCATGAGACCTGGCGTCTCGATGCCGCGGGGGATGCCACACTGTACGCCGACCCGATCGATGGAGTCGAGAATGCCTCGAGCGATGGTATCGCTTTGCTGGCGTGCGGCGGTGCTGTCGGTGATGCGGGCAGCGTCGTGCAACAGCGCGTAGTTGCCCAGCATGCCATGACAGAGGGAATGATTGCCCGAGAATCCATGCAGCAGCGTATCGCGGACGGCGAACTCGAGGTCGCGTTGCAATCCGGATATGGCATGCGTGCTCGACTGGCTGGCAAGCATTTCGAGACGCACGAGGCCGATGCCCGAAGCCCCATGGCACCAGGCGTTCATCGATGACCAGCCCCCTTCTGGCGGCCGCACCGCAATGCGCCGATAGTCGGGCCAGCGTCCTTCGGCAGTGGCATGCGCGTGGCGTTCATAGAGGACGGCCTGGCGTGCGGTCTCGAGAAAGTCGGAGCGTCCGAGCACTCGCCCAGCTCTGTGGAGGGCGAGCGCGATACCGGATGCACCATGCGAGAGTCCCGTGAGCGGCAGTGCGGCATCGATGCGCGTCGTCCAGGCCAACCCGTCTCCATGCTGTTCCGCTTTTGCGAGGAGGCGTAGGCCGGCTTGTTCGATCAGTGCAGCGATACTCGCCGCATTCTTTGGTGGCGGCGCAAACTCGATCAGGGTGCCGGCAACGAGGGCGCAGCCTGCCACGCCACCAATCACATCGAGTTGATCGTCGTAGGCGATGCCTTCAGCGGAACGCTCGAGCAGCGACCACGCGAGGGTCGCGTAGTGTGGCAGGTTCCAGGTGCGTGCTGCGTGGGCGAGCACGAAGGCTTCCCCCGCGTTTCCGTGGAAGGCGCTGCCGCGGAACATGGTCGAGCGGTGTTCGGCCGAGGCGGGCTTGCCATCGACCAACGAAGCGAGGCGCCCAACGCAGGAGTCCAGTGTCCTGCGGGCAAGGGCGCGGGCTTCCGGGTGCCCAAGCACGCGGTCGCATTCCAATAGAAACAGTGCGACGCCAAGTCGGCCGTTGTAGAGATCATCGCCAAGTGGCTGGAGTGACCAGTGTTTGTCATTGACGAGGGACACACCAAGCCAGTTGACCGCTTCGTTGCGCTGCAGGGCCAGATGGACGAGGCGATCGGCAACTTGCCGAGCCATGTCGCGAGCGCGGACTTCGATGTCGCGGGGTTCGATATTGCGCGGGGTGTCCTGGTCCGCTGTTGCCGGTGCCGAGTCGGTGGCCGGTGTTGGAGTGATGTGTGTATCGGTCGCCAGTACGGCAAGTGCGGCCTGGATGAACCAGCATTGGCGTTCGCAGTCAGTCGGATCGAGGGCCTGTATGCGATGCTGAACACGACTGAATGCGTCTTCCGAGAAGAAGTTGGGCAATTCTGTGCCATTGGCCGTCCAGACCGAAGTACTGGCTGGGCGGGTCGTGAAATGGGGCACGTCGCCAACCTGCAGGTCTTCCAGTTCGTGGGGAACAAGTTGCGCGAACCACGGCCTTGTCTCCACAGCGCGCCAGAGGGCATCGAAGTGGATGTCACGATCGATGGCATCGCGCAGGAGGTCAGGATGGTGCGCATCGCGGAGCAGTGTGGCGTAGGCCTTGGTGTGGCGAAAGACCGCGCGCACATCGGCGTTTCGAAATGCCGTCAGCGGCCCGCTGTTGCTCAGCAGGTAGTCCCGATGTTCGACGAGATGCAGATAGGTGGCGCGAAATCCGTCGACGATGGCATTGGCGTAGGCCGCCGGATCGATGCGTTGATTGTCGAGATGTGGCTGGTTCTTGCCGTTCGGCAGTCGGACACGCTGGCGCACGATGCACATCGTGTCCTGTCCGATGGCGGAGAAGATCTGCTGTTCGTCGGGGAGGAGCTGATCGGCAGCGCCTCCGATTCCGCTGAGCTCGATGCCTTCGCCGTCGGCGTTGTGATAGCTCCAGCTTGGCAGGAGCCCGACGCGCATGACGGATTCGTTGTACGCGCTCCAGCCTTCATCTGGAGCAGCGGTGCGGGCGTCTGCAGAGCGAACGACAGAGTCGAGTCGCGGGTGGAAGAGAGCCTCGAGATCGACGAGCACCGGCGTGTCACCGTGTGCGATGACGTTTTCGAGATGCATGTCCGTCGCATCCAGAATGAAGAGCAGCGCGAGCTGTGCACCCATCCGTCGATAGAACGTCTTTATGGCTTCGGTGTCGGCGCCTGGGAGGTGTTCGACGAAGGCGCTCCAGCCGTAGGCGCCGCAAGGGAGGTGCGCGGGCTGCCTGAGCGTGTTGTCGCCGGTGCCCGTTGCGGACCAGGCCACGAGCTGCTGGAACGCCAAATCGACGGCAAGTGATCGTGGTTTGTAGACGATGCGCTGACCGTTATCGAATGTGAGGATGGTGACACAGCGGCCACCGCGGTGCTTGTCGCCGGCGCCGTAGGCGATGTCGGTGAGCTTGCCGAGTGTGACGCCATCGAGCAGTCGTGTCTCGATGGCGTGGCGATCGTTGGTGAGTCTCTGAAGCAGCTCGATGGTGTGCCGATACCAGTGTTGCACACGAAGCTCGATGGTGCGCAGCAAGACCGGGTATTCGTTGAAGAGCGCCTGCCGAGTGGCATCGTCGTCGAGGGTGCGCAAGAAGTGCTGGAAACGTTCGTCGCCGGTGTTGCCGACGAGACCTCCTCGCAGCCGCATAACGTTGAGCTCGAGGACGAGGACCTTGGCGACGCATTCTGCGATGTCGGAGGCGAGCGCCGAGGTGGCGAGATCGGTGAGATGCTCGGGGGACGCGCAGAGTGGGCGTAGTCCCGGTAGCACGCGGAGGGCGCGCAGGAGCTGGGCGTGGGCGCGCCGCAGTTGGGGCGCAGCGATTGCGAGAAACCCGAAGAACGCCCGTTGCTGTTGGGAGCGGTGCGGCGGCGCGGTGCGATCGGGCAGGGGAGGCAGCGCGGACGTGGATGTGCCGCGCCACCATGACGGCGTGGTGGATGCTGCGGTCTGGTCCGATGGTAGCGCGTCCGGATCGAGCAGCAGCGGCAGGTCGTCGAGGGAGAGCTGTTCGGCGGCCAGGCGTTGGGCGAAGCGTTCGGCATTGCCGGCGCCACACTGTTGTTGCCAGCGGGATGCGCGGCGTTGGGCATGCGTGGGCTCCGCGCTTGTTTCGGACGTCAGCGCTTTCGCATCGGGTGTTGAGGAGATCAGACCGGGGTGATCGGTCATGGGCCGCAGGTGGCCATGCATGACGGCCGCGCGTTCGCGCAGTGTCAGGGCGCGCCGGAAGGCGTTGTCGGTGAGCATCGTGAGACCTGGTCGAAGAGGAACGGATCTCCGGAGGTGGGCCCGGGGTGGTGGTGCCGCGGGCCGCACCTTCGGATCGATGTCCGCGACTATTTCAGAGCGCACACCATGTCGGTGGTCATCCAGACGCTCATGCACACGGAGGTGCAGATGGGCGCGCTCTCGGTGAACCCGCCACAGGCATTGGTGAATCCATGGCAGCAACCGAGACTGAGCAGGTATTCGGTGCGTGCTTCGCCACCGACGGCTGCGCCGACCTGTGGGTCGACGTTCTCGATGTGACCGGCCGGGTTGGCTGGGAGTGCGGCGAGGGTATCGTGGGGCAGGCTGTCGCGGAAGTGCTGATCTTTCCAGGCACGAATGAGCATATCGGTCATGGGGCGCTCCCATTGAGTGTGGTAGGTGCACGGGCGTTCGCGGCCATGTGGTGCGGCGCGGCGGCGGGTGAGGTGCGCCGTCATGGTGTCGCCGCGGTGTCATTGGACCGTCATTCGAGGGCGCACATTTGCGCAGTACCACCAGCATCCCATCGCCGCCGCAGTCGTCTTTACATATCAACATTTGTTGATATAATTGAACATGCCCCTCACGGCCCCTACTGCCACGCGTGCGGTCACCCTCTTCCACGCCCTCTCCGATCCCACTCGGCTCGCCATCCTCGAGATGCTGCGAGACGGGGAACGCTGTGTGTGCGAACTCCAGGATGAACTCGACGCCGCCCAGTCGCGCCTCTCGTTCCATCTGCGCGTGCTGCGCGAGGCCGGACTGGTCGCCGATCGCAAGGAAGGCCGCTGGTCGTACTACAGCATCCTGCCGGACGCCCTCACCGAACTGCACGATGCGGTGACCGCACTGCGCCCCTCGTTCGGCCGCCGACTCCCGTCCGCCAACTGCTGCGGATAGTCCGCCGCATCTGTCCTGTATCGTCGCATTCTATACATCAACATTTTTTGATGGAGTTCCTATGACCGCTCCGGCTGAAAACCTCACCAGCATCGTGCGTGCGAAGTACGGCGAGGCCGCACGTCGCGTCTTGAACGCCGAGGACGCCGCCAGCTGCGGCCCCACCAGCTCATGCTGCGGAGCCGCTGCCTTCAACGGCAGCGTCGATCCCATCACGTCCAACCTGTACGTAAACGGCGAAACCGCCGAACTCCCCTCCGCTGCCGTTCTCGCCTCACTCGGCTGCGGCAATCCCACCGCCCTCGCTGCACTCGAAGCCGGACAGACCGTGCTCGACCTCGGCTCCGGCGGCGGGATCGATGTGATCCTGTCAGCGCGGCGCGTCGGGCCCACCGGTAAAGCCTACGGACTCGACATGACCGACGACATGCTCGAACTCGCACGACGCAATGCCGCCGAAGCGGGTGTGCAGAATGTCGAGTTTCTGAAGGGGCAGATCGAAGCCATCCCACTCCCCGATGCCTCGGTGGATGTCATCATCTCCAACTGCGTGATCAACCTGTCGGGCGACAAACAGCGCGTGATCGCCGAAGCGTTCCGTGTGCTCAAGCCCGGCGGACGGTTCGCGGTGAGTGATGTGGTGGTGCGCGGCACCGTCCCCGACGATGTGCGGCGCAACATGGAACTGTGGGTGGGCTGTGTGGCGGGCGCGCTCGAGGAATCGGAATTCCACCAACTGCTGCAATCGGCGGGCTTCGTGAAGACCGATATCGAACCCACACGCATCTATCGCACCGAAGATGCGAAGCAGTTTCTCGTGGAGGCCGGACTCGATACCTCGAATCTCGCGGCGATGGAAGACAAGATCATGGCCGCCTTCGTGCGGGCGTCCAAGCCGATGCACATCGCATGCGCCATGCACTGATCTCCGACATGCAGACGATCCGAAACGCAGGGCTCCCCGAGGATTTCGCGATCTTCCTGCGTCATGGAGGAGCGGTTCCACTTGCCACACCTTCCGGTAACCACTACGGTCCAGTATCCCCTTCAACGACACTCAGTTGAATCGCTGGCGCCGTCTCATCGCGTTTCTCGTCATGTGCTGCCTCGCCGTGTATTCCGGCGAGGGACTCATTGCGGACGCCCATGATGGCGATGCGCGGCCGGCCGGCGTGGCGGTGATGTCCGCCCTGGGGAGCACGGCGCCCGTGCCGGTGAACGATCCGGTGCACGAACAGCATGCCTGCCACTGTCAGCATGCCCATGGGGCCGCCGACATTCTCCCGCTGGGAGACATCGAACCCGGTGCGGTCGTCCCCACCGCCCCCATCGTCCGCCTGACGCGGATTCCCGCGAGCACCCGTCTCGAGCCACAGCTCCGTCCGCCGATCGTCGGCTGACGTTGGACGAACCGTCCGTTGCGTGAGCCTCCGCAGCGCACAGGGCCTTGCTCGCGCGCGGTGCTGATCACCGCGCACTCCATCACAACCTGGTACTCGTCGAAGCCCGCCTGATGCATTGGCGTGCTGCGTGCGCGTGCACGATTTCGTGCATGGCCTCACGCGCACCGCCATGTACGCTGGCGCACGCCAGCGACGGGACCGGCCTGCCGTTCTCACATGTCGTTCGTTCGCCATTCCGTGGCGATGCGACGGCGCGCAGCCATGCCCCGCACGGTCATCCCGTGCACGGCCATGCTGCCCGCCGTACGCATCACCGTTGCCACACTCCTGTTGCTGCTGCTGGGCGCCACCCGCGCCTCGGCGCAACCCGGCCTTGCCGTTGCCGCGCCAGACACCGTGCGGCTCACGCTTGATCGTGTCCGCCAACTCGTGCTCACCAGCGATCCAGGATACCTCGCCGCGCGCGAGGAAACCGCGATCGCCCGTGGCGCCCTCAGGCAGGCGTCCATCCTGCCCTTCAATCCCGACCTCTCACTCGCCGCACCGGGCACGGGGCCCACAGCACCCCGCAATCCTCTCGAAGTCACGCTCAGCCAGGAAATCGAATGGGCCGGCCAACGTGGCCTGCGGCGTCGCGCCGCCAACGCGGCACTCACCGGCGCACGCGCCTCCGTGGGCAATTCCGCCCGCGAGCGTTTCGCCGAGGCCTCCGGCGGCTTTTTTGCCGCTGAAGCCTCGGCGCGCCGACTCGATGTCATGCGGGCCAGCGCCGAGTTGGGGCGACGGTTGCTGGAGGCTGTGCATCTGCAGCTGCGTGAAGGGGAGATCAGTGCGCTCGAAGCCAATCTCGCCGAAATCGAAGCGGGTCGTGCGCAGGCTCGCGTCATCAGCGAGCAACGACTGCTCGTCGCGCGTCAGGTGGAGCTCAAGCGCGCCCTCGGGCTTTCACCCGATGCGGTGGTGATGATCGAGCCATCGACAACCGATGCCGATTCCATCGCACCGTCATTGCCCGATTCGCTGGTGAGCGCAGCCATCGTACAGCGCGCTGATATCCGCGCGCTCGATGCATTGGTTGGGGAGACCGTTCTACGCGCCCAGTTCGCCAGGCGCGAAGCGCTACCCAATCTGCGACTGGGCTTGTACGTGGAGCAGATGCCCGGTGAAGCCGGGCTGCGCTACGGTCCGTCCATCGGGTTTGGCATTCCGCTCTGGAATCGCAACCAGGGCACCACCGACATGCTCACCGCACGCCGTCGTCAGGTGGAGCAGGAACGACGCGCTGCTGTGCTGCGTGCCCGTGCTGAGATCGTGGCGGCAGCCAACAACTACGCCGGCGCGGCCAGCGAAGTGGCCGTGTACGCGCGCACCGTGTTGCAGCCGGCCCGCACCAACAGTGCGCTGCTCGAGACCGCCTATCGCGCCGGCAAACTGCCGCTGCCCACGCTCCTGTTGCTGCGCAACCAACTGCTCGACGCCGAGCTGGGTTACTGGGACGCGTGGCTCACGCGTCAACGCGCACGCATCGACCTCGAATCCGCACTCGGTGGTCGTCCGGTCGACGACGCCGATGTGCAGCCTCTTTCCACTACGTCTCAGGACCCACGTCGATGATGTCATACACCTCGCCACGTCGTCGACTCGGCGTGCCCCTCATCGCGAGTGCATTGATGCTTGCACTGCTCGTGTCGTGCGGTGGCTCAAACAGTTCTGCGACTGACTCCACCACCGCCGAGGCCGAAGAGGCCTCCGCACCGGAGAGCGTCCAACTCGACTCCACACAGGTGCGCCTTGGCGGCATCGCGGTGGAGCCAGCGCCGTCGATCACCGCGAGCTCGCTGCCCGTCACCGGTGCGATCGGATACGACGCCAATCGTGTCAGTCATGTCGGTTCACGCACCGGCGGCCGCGTTGTCACGTTGCGCGTGGACCTCGGCGCGCGCGTGAGTCGCGGCCAGGCATTGGCGATTCTTGAAAGCCCCGAAGTGGGGCAGATCCGTTCCGAGGAGACTGAAGCGCAGGAGCTGGTGAAGATCGCCGGCGAAAACTTCGCGCGTGAACAGCGGCTCGCCGCGCAAGGCATCTCCAGTCGCAAGGAACTGCTCGACGCTGAAGCCGAGCTGCGTCGCCAGCAGGCGCGGCTGCGCAGTGCGGAATCGCGGCTCACCGTGCTCGGCGCCGGTCATGGCAGCGATGGACAGTTTGCGGTGACCGCGCCGTTCGACGGGGTCGTGGTGTCACGCGATGCCAGCCTCGGCGAGATGGCCACACCGCAGGACACGCTATTCACCATCGCCGACCTTGGACGCGTGTGGATCGAACTCGACATCTTCGAGCGTGACCTCGCCCGGGTGCGCGAATCGCAACGTGTCATCGTGCGCACCACGGCATATCCCGATCGCACGTTCGAAGGGCGCATTGTGTACGTCGGTCCCATACTCGATGTCACGCGGCGCACAGTGCGGGCACGCATCGAGTTGCCCAACCGCGATGGGGCACTCAAGCCCGGCATGTTTGCCGATGCCAATATCCTCGTGGGCACCGGTGGCACACCGGTGGTGGTGGTGCCGGTCGATGCGGTGCAGGACATGGACGGCCGCAAGGTGGTGTTCGTGCCAGGTGCGCGCGCCGGTCAGTTCGTTCCGCAGCCGGTCGAGGTGGGCGACACCGTGGACGGTGGCCGGGTGATCATCCGCAGTGGTCTTGCTGCTGGGGCGCCCGTAGTGGTGCGCGGTGCCTTCGTGTTGCGCTCCGAACTCGCCAAGGGCGAGATCGGCGAGCACGGACACTAGGAGATTCCATGCGCACACTCCTTTCAGCCGTGCTCAAGCAACGGCTCCTGGTGGCATTCCTCGTCGTGTTGCTCGTTGGTGTTGGGGTGTGGTCCACACTGCGATTGCCGATCGACGCGGTGCCCGATGTGACCAACGTGCAGGTGCAAATCAACACGAACGCCGCGGCGCTGTCTCCGCTCGAAGTCGAGCGGCAGATCACCCTGCCCGTGGAGCTGTCGATGTTTGGCTTGCCGGCACTCGAAGAGATCCGGTCCATCTCCAAGTTCGGCCTCTCGCAGGTGACGGTCGTCTTTCAGGAAGGCACAGACATCTACTTTGCGCGCCAGCAGGTGCAGGAACGCCTGCAGCAGGCGCGCGAAGACATTCCGTCCACGATCGGGCAACCCGAGATGGGTCCGATCTCCAGCGGGCTGGGCGAGGTATTTCAGTACGCCATCGTCGCCTCTGACCGTGTGCAACATGACGCGATCGAGCTACGCACCTTACAGGACTGGGTGGTGGCCACGCAGCTACGCAGCGTTCCCGGCGTGGCGGAAGTGAACAGCTTCGGTGGCTACACCAAACAGTACGAGGTGCTGGTGCGCCCCGAAGCGTTGCTGCAGTACGGACTCACACTGCGGCAGGTGCTCGATGCGGTGTCGGCCAACAACCAGAACGCTGGTGGTGGCTACCTCACGCAGGGCGCCGAGCAGCTGGTCATCCGCGGCGTGGGACAGGTGCAGAGTCTCGACCAGATTCGTGGCATCGTGGTCACCAGTCGCGATGGTACACCTGTCCGCATTGGTGACATCGCCGACGTGGAGATCGGCTCTGCCATCCGCCAGGGCGCGGTGACCAAGAACGGTGGCGGCGAAGTGGTGACGGGCATCGTCATGATGCGGATGGGCGCCAACGCACGCACCGTGGTGGCAGATGTGAAAGAGCGCTTCGCTGCAGCAGCCCGCAGCCTGCCGAGTGGCGTGGAACTGATTCCGTTCTACGATCGCACCGCGCTGATCGAGCGCACCATCGGCACGGTGGAGCGTAACCTGGTGGAAGGCGCCGTGCTTGTCGTGGCGGTGTTGTTCCTGCTGCTGGGGAATCTGCGGGCCGCCATCATTGTCGCACTGGCCATTCCGCTTTCGATGCTCTTTGCCGTGAGTCTCATGGTGAAGATGGGCATCGCGGGCAGTCTCATGAGCCTGGGCGCGATCGACTTTGGCCTGGTGGTGGATGGGTCGGTGGTGATGGTGGAGAACTCCATGCGAAGACTCGGGCATCGCAAGGAGGGTGAGTCTTTTGCACGCACCGTGCTCGACGCCTGCGTGGAAGTGGGACGCCCGGTGTTGTTCGGCGTCGGCATCATCATCGTGGTGTACTTGCCCATCCTCACGCTGGAGGGTGTGGAGGGGAAGATGTTCCGCCCGATGGCACTGACGGTGGTGTTTGCGCTGCTCGGCTCTCTGCTCATCACCTTTCTCGTGACACCGGTGCTGGTGTCGACGCTGTTGCGCGGCAAGGTGGAAGAGAAAGACGTGTGGTTCATTCGCCGCGCGAAAGCGATTTACGAACCCGCGCTGGAGTGGGCGCTCGCACGACAGCGGCGCGTGTTGGCGGGTTCCGGTGTGGCCGTGCTGCTGGCACTGGCGGCCACGCCGTTCCTTGGTGCCGAGTTCATTCCGCGTCTCGATGAAGGTGCGTTTGCGCTGCAGGTGTTGCGATTGCCCAGTGTGTCGCTGGAGGAGTCCGTGCGACAGACCACGCAACTCGAACAGGTGTTGCTCAAGCAGTTCCCCGATGAGGTGCAGGACATCGTGGCCAAGACGGGCCGTCCGGAGATCGCCACCGATCCGATGGGCGTGAACATCTCCGACATCTTCGTGATGCTGCACCCGGAGGAACGCTGGAAGGCGGCGAAGAACAAAGCAGAGCTGGAATCGAAGATGAGCGCTGCGCTGTCCGAGATTCCCGGTCTGGTGTTCAGCTTCAGTCAGCCTATCGAACTGCGGGTGAACGAGCTCATTGCCGGGGTGCGCTCCGACCTGGCCATCAAGATCTACGGAGACGATCTGCAGCAGCTGGGTCAGATTGCCGATCGTGTCGTCGCATCAGTCTCGAAGCTTCCGGGTGCCGCCGGTTTCAAGGCCCAGCAACTGGACGGATTGCCGCAGCTGCAGATCGCGGTCATTCCCGAACAGCTCGCACGACATGGCATCAACGCCGCGGACGTGATGCAGTCCGTGGAAGCGATCGGTGGTGTGCCGGTGTCACAGGTGCTGGAGGGCCAGCGACGATTCGACCTGGTGGTACGCTTTCCGGCGTCTGCGCGTGTGAGTCCTGCGTCGGTGGGGGCACTGCTGGTGAGTGCGCCGGGTGGTGAGCGAGTGCCGGTCGCCACACTGGCCCGCGTGGAAGTCGTGAACGGACCTGCCGAAGTGAGTCACGAGAACGGATCGCGTCTGGTGATCATCGAAGGCAATGTGCGCGGACGTGACATCGGTGGATTTGTGGCGGATGTGCGTGCGCTCTTTGATGACGGCACGATTCGCCTCCCACCGGGCTACCGCCCCGAGTTCGGCGGGCAGTTCGAGAATCTGGAGCGCGCGTCGGCGCGCCTGGCGCTGGTGGTACCACTTTCGTTGCTGCTGATCTTCGTGCTGCTGTTCGCCACGTTTCAGTCGGTGCGGCAGGCCGCGCTGGTGTTCACGGGCATCCCGCTCGCCACCGTGGGTGGTGTGCTTGCGCTGTTCCTGCGCGGCATGCCGTTCAGCATCTCCGCCGGCGTGGGCTTCATCGCGCTGTTCGGCATCGCCGTGCTGAATGGCGTGGTGATGGTGTCGTGCATGAACGATCTGCGCACGGAGGGTCGGGCACTTGCGGTGGCGGTTCGCGAAGGCGGCATGATGCGACTGCGGCCCGTGCTCATGACCGCACTGGTGGCCAGCCTCGGATTCATTCCCATGGCCATCTCCAGCGGCGCCGGCGCCGAAGTGCAGCGACCGCTCGCCACGGTGGTCATCGGCGGGCTGGTCACCAGCACCATGCTCACATTGCTGGTGCTGCCGATGATGTACCTGCTGGTTGAGGGCCGATGGCCGTCTTCGGCAGGACATGCCGACCAACACGACGCCTGACGGACAAGCAGGTGGCCAAAACAAACGGCCCGGCGTGAGTGATCACGTCGGGCCGTTCTGTTTGTGTAGTGGCTAGGGAGGGAATCGAACCCCCGACACGCGGATTTTCAGTCCGCTGCTCTACCAACTGAGCTACCTAGCCAAACCGGTACATGGTCGCCATGTACCGGGAGCCTTCGAATATATCAGGGCGCGCCGCAAAGGGAACCGCCCCCACACTCAACCCGCCTTGGGCCGACCCACACTCACCACGTGTGCATTCACGCCGTGGTTGATGCGCAGCCCGAACACGCCGTCCGGGTTCACGCGGGCGCGCGGCAGCGACGTCACCGCCGTGCCGTTCACGAGGAACCGCACGGTCTCGCCTCGCACTTCCACACGCAGATCGTTCTTCATGGCGTCGCCGCCGGCCTGCAGTTTGATCGCCGGCGAGGCCGTCCAGTCGGTGAGCGTGGTGAGCTTGTCGCCCTGTCGCTGCTTCACCAGAAACCGGCCGTCGTTGCGGAGCAGGAAATACGTGTAGCGCTGCGCAGCCCCGCCCAGATCGCTGCCACCCATGACCAGTCCGTACCCCTCGTGGTCGCGCCCCTTGGTGGGAAACAGAAAGATCGAGCTCTCCACCACGAAGTTGCCGCGGGCACTGCTGTCGGGGTGCCAGAGCAGCGCCGCCGCGCCACCGGTGGTCACGTGAAAGCCCGGCGTCATCTGCGCGAAGGCCACCGTGTCGGCGCCCGCCGCTCCGCCGGCGCCATGGCCGGCGTGCGCCGCGCCGCCGTCATATCGCACCTGCCAGCCGATGGGCCGTTTCCCTTCGTTACCACCCGTGAGGTGCTGCGGCTGAGACTTCTGCGTGCCCGATTGCGCACCCTGCTGCGCGGCCAGCGAAACGGCACACATGACGGACAGCACCCCGGCGACGAACACGGGCTGCATGCCTTTCATCCGAAACTCCATGACGCGTTCCTCGGCGAAGAACCTGGAAAGCCAGGCTGCATAACCACAAAGGGCGCTGGGCACCCGGATCTGGCCGAGCACACCGCGCCCTTCAACTGACGATTTTCAGGTGGTCCTGTCCAGTCCACGCTACCGGATGGAGCTGGCCAGACTACGGCTTCCGCTTGAGGGTCATCTCGAACATCCGCGTCCATGTCTTGCCGTCATCGGTGGACGTGTGTCCGATCTCATGCCACTCGTCGGCCGGTGTCTTGGTGATGGTGTAGCGGGTGCGGTGTCCGTCGGCTCCGGCATACCCCCAGATGAACCCGTCCGCACCTACCAGTTCGGCAGTGAACGACTGTGCCTGCCCAGAGCCGGACGCCGAGAAGAATGTGTAGCGACCGGTGATGCCATCGTAGGCGAACATGCCGGCGGCATTGAACACCAGCCGCTCGGGCTGGTCGGAGGCGGTCTTCATGGAGCCGCGACCCTGAATCATCAGCGCGGTGTTCATCGCCGCCCGCTGCACGGTTTCGCGCTGGGTGAGCGTGAAGCTGCGGCCACCATTGATGGCGGTGGCGGGCCCTTCCCACTCGCCCTCGAGCCACGCGAACCGGGCCATGGCCTCCTGCGCTGTGCGGAGGGTAGCCGCCCGCTGCTCCGGTGTCTGGGCCGCTGACGAGGACGAAAAGAGCCCGAGACCGGCCACCAGCAGCCCGCCGGCCAGCATCAGGGTTCGGCGCGAACGCGGAAGAATGGACTGAAAGAGGCGCACGGAATGACCAGGACAGAGGTAGGGGAACGGCAAGCGGCGTCATGACACCCAGGCGCGCCGGCCAACGCCTCATCTTCGCTCGAGACGCGAATTCCGTCTTGTAGAAATCCGACAATGGCGGTCCAGGTCACCGACGGCGACAGAAAGCGGTCCTTTCGCTCTTGCCGAAATACGGAATCCATGGCCACTTAGCGGCGTCGAGCGACCCGCCGCTCGCACAGTGCGCCTCAATCGGTCTTCAGTGACCACGATCGGATCAATTTTTGAGTCTCGAGCACACGCAAAAGACCTACGAGAAGCTGGGTCGCGAAGACCCGTTCTATGCCGTCCTGACGGATGAGCGCTTCCGCCACAATCGCTGGGATGTGCCCGAGTTTTTTGCGACGGGAGAGCGGGAAGTGGCCGAGGTGTTCGAGTACATCCGGCAGACGGAGCTCGTGGTGCCGCGCGGCCGGGCGCTCGATTTTGGCTGTGGCGTGGGTCGGCTCACCCAGGCGCTGGCCACGCGCTTTGACCGCGTGACGGGTGTGGACATCGCCGAATCAATGGCCGCCAAGGCGCGCGAGTTGAACCAGCATGGTGGGCGGGTGGAGTACTTCGCGAACGCGGTGGACAACCTGCGGTTCCTCGACGATCGCTCATTCGACTTCGTGTACAGCAGCATCACGCTGCAGCATGTGCCACCGCCGTCCAACGTGCGGTATGTCGAGGAGTTCCTGCGTATCCTGCGTCCCGGTGGCGTGGCGGTGTTTCAGGTGCCCAATGGCCGCGAGATACGCGATGGCTCATGGCAGGAGACGTTCTACAAACTGCGCCGTCAGTATTTTCGGCGCGCGTGGAAAATCGTGCGTGGCAAGCCGCCCTACGAAATGCACTACATCCCACGCTGCGTAGTGGAGCGCACGATTGCGGCGAACAGTGCGCGACTGGTGGACACAAAATCGTTCGGTCCTTCAGGGCGGCAGAACAACTTCCGCTACTTCGTGATCAAGCACTGAACGCCATCGCGGGCCGTGTGGTGCGACCTGTTTCGTCGCACCACGCGTCAGTCGACCAGCCCGCCGTGTTCGATGGTGTCCAGGCGATCCTTGAGGCGCTTGGGCGAGAACTTCGTCAGTCGTGTCACTTCGCGTGACAGGTGGGCCTGGTCACTGTACCCCGATTCGGCGGCCACGCCTGACCAGCCCATGCGCTCGGTGAGCTGCTCTTCGACCACGCGGCGCAGCATACCACGTCCGCGTCGCACCTGCGCGAACTGTTTGGGCGTGATTCCCACCAGCGTCACGAAATGCCGCTGCAGCGTGCGCGGATGCACACCCACCGCCGCCGCCACCTCCGACATGCGCTGCTGCCCATTGCTCGTCACCAACAAATCGACTGCCTGACGCACCGCCTGCGCCATGGCCGAGCGCAACACGTCCTGCGCGCGCGTGGCCCGTTCGGCGAGACGCGCGGCGATCCATGCATCGTAGCAACGGTGCACCGCGTCTTCATCGGCACACGCAGCCACCTGCGCACCCAGCGCGTACGCGTCGTCGCCCAGCACATCCCGTGCGTCGAGATTGCGATCGCACAGCAGTGATGGGGCCACATCCAGAAACGCCGCGCCGCACTCGGGACGGAACCGTACGCCACGCGAGCGCACGCCTTCCCGCAGCGGCACTTCGTACGGCTCGAGCATGCCGGCATGCACACGCGCCGTGATCAGCGTGGTGCCCTGGCACACGAACACCAGCGTCACGCAGCCATGCGGCCACACGCGGTGCACAAACGGATTGGTGGGGAGCTCGAACACATCGAACCCCCAGTATGCCGCCGCCACGGGCTGCGCGTCGGCACCCGGTGGTGTCTCGACATATCGCAACCCGCGCGCGGCGTCGTTCATTGAGCGACCTACTTGGCCTTCACGTGCTTCGCGGTGATGATGCTCTTGAGGCCACCACGCACTTTGAAGTCACCCACGACAGTCATCGCGCGCGGCGACACCGCTTCGACGAGATCATCGAGAATGCGATTGACGACACGCTCGTAAAAGATGCCGTCATTGCGGAAGCTCCAGAAATAGAGCTTGAGACTCTTGAGCTCGATGCAATGCACATCAGGCGTGTACGTGATGCGGATGGTGGCAAAGTCCGGCGCGCCACCCTCGAGCAACTTGAGTTCGATCGCGTCCGTTTCGACACCGCCGAGTGGACACAGCGACGTGAACTCGTCGGTCTCCATGTAGATCTCGTAATCCCGGTCGGCATAGGGATTCGGAAACTTCTCCAGCAGTTCAGGCTTGGGCATATGCCAAATGTAGCAAGCAAGGACAGAGTTCAGAAATCAGAGGTCTGAGTGCACGGGGCGAGTGCCTGCCTGCTCAGAACGACGGGGAGACGCTACCGAAGCCCTCGGTGCCTGTCGAGAGCGCCACTTCCCCCGCGGACGAAGTGCTCAGATCTCTCACCATCTAGGATGGTCTGGTCTCTCACCATCTATATCCGTCAGGTCTCGGAGCTCTGAAATCAGATCTCAGACTTCTGAAACCGGAGTCCTGCGGAACACCCTCTTACTGTTCGTTCCGCAGTTTCCGCGACCACTCGTCCAGCAGTGTCCGCTCTTCTGCGGTCAGGCTGTCGATGCCCTCAGCGGCAATCTTGTCGAGCACGTCGTCAAAGGCCGTCTGTGACGCAGGCGATGAGACCGCGGCGGGCGAAGGCCGGGCCGGAGCGGTGGGGCGCACGCGGGCCACGGCGGCCTTGCTCTGCGCGACGATGTCGTCGATATCGCGGTCGCGCTCACGCGGACGATTGCTCGACTTGGGCACGGCACGCGGTGTTTCGTCGCCGTAATCGGGTGCTGGCGCGATCCCGCGGCGGAACCGGTCGAGACTCCCGGCACTCGGCGCGCGCAGATAAATCCAGCCCGCCACCATGCCGCCGATATGCGCCGCGTACGCGGTGCCACCCAGACTGCCCGCGTCCACCACAGCCATCGTGATGTTGATCAGCGCCATGAACACCACCAGCCAGCGCACCTTCATGGGCACCACGCCGAAGAACAGCACTTCGTCGTCGGGCCAACGCGACGCATAGGCTACGGCCACACCGAGAATGGCCGCCGACGCACCCACCAGCGTGCCGCCGTTGCTCTGGAACAGGTAGTGGAAGGCCCAGCCACCGAGCCCGCACCACAGGTAGTACCAGGTGAAGGTGCTCGGCCCCCAGGCGCGCTCCACACGCGGACCGAACAGCCACAGCGTCCACATGTTCAGCAACAGGTGCATCAGGCCACCGTGCACGAACATGTAGGTGCCCACCGTCCACAACGACCGCGACGCGAGATCACCGGCCGAGTAGCCAAACCAGCGCGCCATGTTGGCATCGCCGACCAGCGTGGCCTGCACGAAATACACGCCCACGCAGAGCCCGATCAGCCAGTAAACGGCACTCGGATTGCGCGTGGACTCGAATTCGTCGTAGGTCGCGTACGCCATGGGAGGGGACGGGGTCTCTTGCGTCTCTGCTACGTCTCAGCGCCCTGCGAGCGCCAATTGCACGATGCGTTCACACAGATCGGGAAACAAGACGCCCGCCGCGGCAGCCGCCTGTGGAATGAGACTCGTCGGCGTCATTCCCGGCAACGTGTTGGCTTCCAGACACCACGGCTGCCCCTGGGGGTCCAGCCGGAAATCGATGCGGGCATATCCCCGCAGCTTGAGCGCCAGAAACGCCCGCCGGGCCTGATCCGCCAGCTTGGACTGCGCTTCGGGCGACAGTTCGGCCACGAACTCCTTGGCCATCCCCGGGGTGTACTTGCACTCGTAGTCGTACAGCTCCTTCACCGGTTGGATCTCGATGGTCGGCAGCACGTCGTCGCCGAGGATGCCCACCGTGAGCTCCTGACCGGGCACGAAGCGCTCGATCATCACCTCGTCGTCGTAGCGGAACGCCTCCGTCACTGCGGCCGCCAGCTCGCCCGGCGCACGCACGATGGACAGCCCCACCGTGCTCCCCTGCTTGGACGGCTTCACCACCACCGGCCAGTCGAGGTGTCGGCCCACGTCTTCCGCGTCCAGCACCTCATCGGAACCGGGAGCCGGCGCCATGATCCAGTTGGCGGTGGCCACGCCGGCAGAACGCAGCACCACCTTGCTCAGGTGCTTGTCCATGGCGAGCGCGCTCGCGAGATGTCCGCTGCCGGTATAGGGTACGCCCACCATGTCGAGCAGCGCCTGAATGGTGCCGTCTTCGCCCTGACCGCCGTGTAGCGCCAGGAAGATGCAGTCGGCCTCGGTCAGCTCGGGCAGGGTGCCCAGCACGGGCGACAGCGACCGGGATTCGAGCCCGGCCAGCGCCTCGAGCGACGGGGGCGCACTGCCGACACCGGCCGCCAGCAGCGACCGCTCGGTTTCGCGCGTCAGAACCCCTTCGGCCGGGTCGAGGCAAATGACTTCGTGCCCCTTCTCCCGGAGTGCCATGGCAATCCGGAGCCCGGAGGACAGCGAGACGTCACGTTCGGCGGAGACACCGCCGAGCAATACGGTGATGCGGAGCGACTTGACCATGCACAAAGCTACCGCGAATGGCCGAATCCACTATGCGGCACGTTGTGATCCGTATCGCATTTCGCGTCAGCGAGCCTGAGCTGTCGGAACCCAGCGCCTCAGCGCCGGTCGAACTCCAAGGCGTCTTCGAGGGCGAAGCGCACAATGCGCTCGATGGTGGCCGTATCGGGCACCCGTTCCCATTCCCGCAGCACCACGATCCGGTCGAACGGGTCGAGCGTGACATGGCGGCTGGCGATTGGCGCCTCGGGGTCGACCGCAATCCACGCCTGCCAGAGGGTCAGGCCGCGGGCATTCACCACCACACCATGGGCATCTTCCCAGGTGGACGCACGGGGGTCGGCAAAGAGTGCTGCCAGGCGCCCGCGGCTGTATTCGCGGAGCGGCTCCCCAAGGGCGTCGGTGAACTGTTCGATAGCGTGGATCATGTGTGGCAAGACAGGTCGACGGCGAGGCGTCGGACGGCATCGCCCGGGTTGCCCGCCTTGCTGTGCAGACGGGGGAGGGGGGCCGAAGTAACAGATGAGCTTCAGCTCACCCCGGGATTTGGTCCCGGTGACAGGCATGATGGGCCCCGGGTATGGCGGGCTGACGGATCGAAACAACCCTCAGCCCGGAATTCCATGAACACCCGGTACTTCCTGTCCCTTTCCCTGGCCGCGGCCGCGCTGACCGCGTGTGCTGGCTCCACGGCGACGGACAGCCTCGCTGACGGGACCAAGAACTCTCCGAACGGCAACGGTCAGATCGTTGCCGGCTCGGTGGAGGTCAAGGCGACCCGTCCGAACCTCACGCTGCGTAACACCACCGAGACCGTGGTGGGCTACATGGTCGTGGACAGTGAGATGGCCACGGTGGCCCTCTTTCCGCCATGCGACCAGCGATGCCCGCAGATTGTGCAGGGGGCTTCGGCCACCGTGCCCTATACCGCCATCGCGGGCTACACCAACGCTTCGAAGGCAGCAATCGTCATGTGGTGGACGTACCGTCGCGGCGCGGACGGTACGTTGCAGCCGGACGGTGGTGTGCAGTCGTCGCGCGTGACGCTGTAGGCGCCACGTACGGCGTCAGCCGCTTCATCAACGCAGTTCTTTCGCAAGACCGCATCTGATTCGGGTACCACGGGACGTGCAATCGCTCGACGCAGGAACACTTCACCTTGTGCTGCAACAGGCACGGCATGGCGATCGCGCAAGCTTCGCCAGGCTGGTGGAACACTATTACCCGCGCGCGTTGCGCTTCGCCCTGCAGATGCTGCATCACCGTGAAGACGCGGAGGAGGCCGTGCAGGATGCCTTCCTCCGTGTCCACGACAACCTGGCGCGGTTCCGCGAGGATGCACCGTTCGATCCGTGGTTCTTCCGCATTCTCGGGAACCGTTGCCGCACACTCATGGCGAAGCGCAAGCGACACCATGAGACCTTCGAATACGGCGACGTGCCGGTGGATGCCGCCAGCGACGCCGAAACAGACATTCCCGACGAAGGGTTTGTTCGCGACGTGCACAAAGCACTCGCGCAGTTGCCATCAGAACAACGTGAAGCCTTCCTGCTTCGTCACGTGAACGACATGGACTACGAAGAGATGACCATCGTGACGGGTGCAAAGGGCTCCACACTCCGCATGCGCGTCAAGCGCGCCATCGACACGCTGCGTGTCGTGCTGCGGGAGGGTGCGATCCATGAATGACCGGTTCCGTTCCGAGGGTGGTGCGCCATCCTCGGCAGACTTTCACGAGGACGATCGCCTGCTTCGTCAGGTGCGGGCCGCCCTCTCCCCGATGCCCGACGTCGATCGACGGGCCATCGCCCAGATTCTCACCGCGGTGGCCGACCGCAAGCGCACGCCCTGGCAGCGCTTCCTCGGTCGCCTCGAAAGTGCCCGTGAGTGGTGGCAGTTCTCCACGCCGCCCCTCGCTCGCGCCGGCGGCATGGCCGCGCTGGCCCTCACCGTTGGATTCGTGGCCCGCGGGTACCTGCTGCGCCCCGATGCCCGTATCGACGGACGCGCCGACAGCAGCATGGTCGCCACGGGGGTCGCGGCTCCGCAGGCCGATGGCCCGACGGTGAACCCCATGCCGCAGACCACCACGCTGCACGCTGTCGAAGGCGCGGCCGATGTCGCGGCACTGCCCATCCCGGTGCAGTTCATGCTCGACGCCCGCGACGTGGCCGGTGGTACCGCCGTCAGCCTGGTGGGTGACTTCAATGACTGGGACGTGAACGCGGTGCCGCTCACGCTCGACAATGGTGTCTGGAGCACGACGCTGCCGCTGGCCCCCGGCCGCCACGTCTACGCCTTCGTGGTGAATGGCAAACGCTGGATCGCTGACCCGCGCGCGCCGCAGGCCCCCGACGCCGACTTCGGTCGCCCGGGGTCGGTCATCCTGGTGCGTAATCCGTGAGGATGACGACCATGGTGCACCTCCCCACTCTCCCCCGCACACTGCGCTCCCTGCTGGTTGGCGCCGTTGGTGTGCTGATCCTCGATGCCGCGGCCACGACCACGCTGGCCGCGCAGGATGCCGCCGCGCCGTACGAAGCCATCGACGACGTGGATGCCCGCGCCGCCATTCGCACCCTGATCGCCGATGCCGCGGCCAAGGGACTGCCGACGTCACCCCTGGTGACCAAGGTGCGCGAAGGCATCGCCAAGCGCGCCACGCCCGATCGCATCCGCAATGCCACGTCGTTGCTGGCCGAACGCATGACCAAGGCGTCCGCCGCGCTGGCGCCCACGCGCTCGGCCGAAGAACTGGCGGCCGGCGCCGATGCGCTGCAGGCCGGTGTCCCGGCCAGCACACTGCGTGACATGCGCAAGTTGTGGCCCGGCAAGCCACTGACGGTGCCCCTTGGCGTGCTGTCGGAAATGGTCGCCAGCGGCGTGTCGCAGTCCATCGCCACGCGCCGTGTGCGCGACCTGCTGCTCAAGGGCGCCACGTCGGCGCAGTTTGCTTCGATGGGCACGGATGTCCGCAACGATATTGCGTCGGGACTCGCGCCGGATGCCGCCATGGAGCTACGCTCCAAGGGTGTCATTTCCTTGCTCAATTATCAGGCCCAGGTTCTCAACGGCATGGTGCCCGCCACGCCGGCTCCCATCCGACCGGGCGCTCCGCCTCCAAAGAAGTAGTTCGTCCTTTGCAGGCCCCCTGACGATGCATGCGCTCCGCGCGTGCATCGTTTCGGCATTGATGCTGGGGCTGGGCGCCGTTCGCACTGTGCGCGCTCAAAGTGGTCCGCTGGTGTGGGTGGACCTGGGCGGCGCGCGCGTACAGCAGCCGCTCAGCACACAGCGTTCTGCAGCCTCCATGGGTGGTGGCATCTGGAAGCAGTTCCGGTCATTGGGCATTGGTGGTGATGCTGCCATGACCTTTGCCGACGACAGTGCGGCCGCCGCACAATGGGTACTGCGCACGTCGTTCGCGCCGTCGTGGATGCGCTGGTCGCGCACCGATGTGGATGTGAGCGCGACCACCATCGGTCTGGTGATGCCCGGAGCCAATGGCAACCGCAGCTTTCATGCACGGCAACAGGTGCAGCTGGGGCCCATCGGCTTGCACGGCGGCGGCGGCGGTGGTCGCACCTCGCGAATGGCGCTGCAAAGCAAGGGTCACGCGTGGGTGGGCGGTGTCACCGCTGGGGTGCGCGGATGGCAGGCCGGCGTATCCGTGCAGCGCTCCTACACCGACGACTACCAGCTGATGGAAGCGTCGAAGATCTTCCTGTCCCGTCAGGCCATGCGCTACTCATTGCATGACGTGACCGGTGACCTGTCATATCGCTCTGCGCGCGTGCTGCTGGCTGGTAGCATGGGGCGTCGCCGCGGACTCGCCGAGACCGAGGGCACGGCGCGCAGCTATTCCCTGAGTGCCGGTTGGCAGTTCACGTCGCAGCTCATGGTGATTGCGCAAGTCGGTGAGCAGATGGCCGATGTGGTGCGTGGTGTGCCGCAGGCTCGCTACGCAGGTGGTGCACTGCGCTGGACGCCGCGTCTGTCGCGCCCGCGGATGTCGCTGACGTCATCCAGTACCTCGTCAGCGGTGCCAGAACTGCGTGGCCCCGAAGTGCTGTTGGTGCGTGGGGAAAGCGGTGGCACCATCGAGCTGCGCATTGCCGCGCCCACGGACGCCGTGGTGGAAGTGGCGAGCAGCCTGAGTGGGTGGACGGCATCCCGCGTGCCCCACAACGGCGATGCCTTCCTGCACCGTCAGACGTTGCCCAGTGGCACGCATCGCATCGCGGTGCGCGTCAACGGCGGCGCTTGGCGGGCACCGCTCGGCCTCGCGTCCGTGGAAGACGATCTCGGGACGCGTGCGGGACTGGTGGTCGTTCCCTAGTCAGGTAGTCGGCCGCGCGGCCTGTCGTGCGGTCAAACCGCCGGCGCAGCAAACACCTCGCGCAGCTGCTGCACGGCCCAGGCCAAATCGTCCTCGCTCACCACCAGTGGAGGCGACAGGCGTATCACATGGTCGTGTGTCTCCTTGCACAACATGCCGCGCGCCATGAGGGCTTCGCACCACGGCCGCGCCGAGCCACGCAGTTCGATGCCCACCAACAGGCCGCGACCGCGCACATCGACGATGTCCGGATGTGACAACGACTGCACCTGTTGCAGGAACCACGCCCCGAGCCGCGCACTGCGCTCCGGCAGCTGTTCCTCCTGCAATACCCGCAACGCGGTACGCGCCACGGCACACCCCAGCGGATTGCCACCGAATGTGCTGCCGTGGGAACCCGGTCCGAACACCTCCAGCACATCGCGGCGCGACACCACCGCGGATACCGGATAGAACCCGCCCGACAGGGCCTTGCCGAGTACGAACATGTCCGGCTTCACGCCTTCATGATCGGAGGCGAACATCGCGCCGGTGCGACCAAGCCCCGTCTGGATCTCGTCGGCAATGAGCAGCACGTCGTGTTCGCGGCACAGGTCAGACAGCGCACGCAGGAAGCCTGGCGGCGGAATCAACACGCCGGCTTCGCATTGAATGGGCTCCACCAGTACGGCGCACACGTTTCGGTTCATGAGCGCCCGCACAGCGTCGATATCACCGAATGGTGCCAGCACAAATCCCGGGGTGAACGGGCCGAATCCCTCTCGGTACGAGGGCTCCGACGAGAAGCCCACGATGGTGGTGGTGCGGCCGTGAAAGTTGCCGTTGAACGCGATGATGGTGGCCCGTCCGTCGGGGATGTCCTTGGTGCGATAGCCCCACCGACGCGCCGCCTTGATCGCTGTTTCCACCGCTTCGGCGCCCGTGTTCATCGGCAGCACCATCTCCATGCCACACACGGTCGCGAGTTCCTCGCAGAACGGACCCAACTGATCGTTGCGGAACGCCCGCGACGTCAGCGTCACGCGCGATGCCTGCTCGATCATCGTCTGCAGAATGCGCGGGTGGGCATGACCATGATTGATGGCCGAGTACGCGCTGAGGCAGTCGAGATATCGTTTGCCGTCCAAGTCGGTGACCCATGCGCCCTGCGCGGATGCGATCACCAGATTGAGTGGGCGATAGTTGTGAGCACCCCACCGGTCCTCGCGCGCGATGAACGCTTCCGTGGCGTTGAGCGTCGTGGACAGTGTCATGGTGGAGCTCCTCCTGTACGGCGTGCTG